>NZ_JAVKTS010000002.1:342667-685335 GCF_031460495.1 Tissierella sp.
AAAGATACTTGCATTGCCTTAGTAAATACCAATGGAGCATATGTCAAATTTGAAGATGGTAATTTAGCAGGGAAGATAAATGCAGGGTTAGATATAATACAAGCTTTATCTAAATTCTATGGAGTTATGGCTCCAATATTTGTGGACAATCGTGAATCAGTCAGTAAAATAATGGAAACTGATAGCCAAATAATCAATTTAATTAAGCCACCTACATGGGATGAACTAGACAAAGAGGTACAAGATACCTTGATATCAAAATACGGAGATAAGGAAACGGCTAAAAAAATTAGGAATGACAGAAATAAAACTTTAAGAGTGGAGGTTAGGGAATAGTGAAATTAATAATATCAGATATAAGGGAATACCAAAATAAAATGGAAACAGTAAAATCCAATGGATTTAAAGCAAATGACTTCAAAGAATTAGGTAGAGAGTTGAGAGACAAATTTAATCTGTCAGATAGAGAAGCAATAAGCATATTAAATGGAAAAGATGAAGAAATATTAAAAATATTGGAAAGACAGGAGGAATGTTAAATGTCAAATCAAGTAGCAGTAGTAGAGAAAAATGTTGTTGATATTGTAGCAGGCAAAGTAAAAGGATTTCAAGATAAAGGAGAATTAGTATTCCCAGAAAACTATATACCAGAAAATGCTTTAAAATCGGCATACCTTATGTTACAGGAAACTGTTGATAGAGATAAGAAACCAGTGTTGCAAAGTTGTACTACTCCAAGCATAGCAAATGCACTTCTGTCAATGACGGTTCAAGGACTTAACCCCGATAAAAAACAATGCTACTTTATAGCATACGGAAATAAGTTGCAATTACACAGGTCTTACTTTGGTGCAATGCATGTAGCTAAGATGGTAGATCCTAATATTCAAGACATATATGGAAAGGCAATATACCAAGATGATGATTTTGAATATGAAATCAAACATGGTAAAGAAAGAATAGTTAAGCATATTCAAAAGCTAGGAAACATCAATAAAGATAAAATTGTGGGTGCTTATGGGACAATCCTATACAAAGATGGAACTGAATTGTCAACGGTTATGACATTCGACCAGATTAAACAGGCATGGAGCAAATCCTCAATGAAGCCAGTTGATGATAAAGGCAATATTAAGCCATACTCCACTCATGCACAATTCACGGCTGATATGGCAGAAAAGACAGCTATAAATAAGGTTTGTAAGTATGTGATTAATAGTTCTAGTGATAGCAACATAACAGCTAAATTTGCAAAGGCATTGGATAGTGAAATAGCTGAAGCTGAAACAGAAATGATTATTGAGGAAAATGCAAATCAAGAGTATATCGACTTTGAAAGTGGAGAAATCATTGAGGGTGAAATAGAAGAAATTGAAGAATCAGAGATAGTGGAAGAAGAAAATGAAAAGGAACCAGGATATTAATGTATGACTTGTTAAATATCCCAAAGCACAAGAATTGCAGTAATTGTGGTGAATGTTGTGGTCCTGTTCCAGCTAATAAAAAGGAAATAGAAAATATCAAGAAGTACCTAAAAGATAATCCAGAGTTAATGAATCAACTAGGAGAGGTTAGGAGTTTAACTTGCATGCTTAGGGATGAAGAGGAAAAGAAGTGCCTTATATATCCAGTTAGACCACTAGTATGTAGGTTGATGGGAGTAGCTGAAGGATTGGTTTGTAGCAAAGGTAACTCATCTGACATTGATGGAGTTAAGTTTCTGAATGAGAGTTTTACTGATAAGCCAGAATTATTAAACTTTGTGAGGTGGGGTGAATGAAGCTAAAAGTCTTAGCTAGTGGAAGTAAAGGCAACTCATACATCCTTGAATCTCCAACAGGGAGCCTGCTAATTGAGGCAGGAATCCCTTGGAGAGAAATATTAAAAGGCTTGAATTATGACATATCAAAAGTAGTAGGGTGTTTAGTCAGTCACGAACACAAAGACCACTCAAAGGCAGTAGATGATGTGATGAAAGCTGGAATTGATGTTTATATGAGTGGTGGAACTATGGATTTATGGCCTATGTTTAACCATAGAATGAATCTCATTAGAAGTGGAAAGCAGTTTTATGTAGATGACTTTATGATATTACCTTTTGATGTTGAACACGATGCTCAAGAGCCACTAGGCTTTCTAATTCAGTATAAACCTACAAAAGAAAAGTTATTATTTATCACTGACAGCTACTACAGTAAATACAAATTCAAGGATTTAAACTACATTCTCATAGAGTGCAACTACATCAAGGAAACTCTAGATTCAAATATAGAAAACGGATATATACCAGAATCTATGAAACCTAGGCTACTACAAAGTCACTTTAGTTTAGAGAATGTAAAAGAGTTCCTAAAGGCTAATGACTTAATGGATTGCAGAGAGATTATACTCTTACATCTTTCAGACCGTAATAGCGATTCTAAGCAGATGATAAAAGGGATTGAGGAAGTAACTGGGATTACACCAAAGATTGCGGATAAGGGGTTAATTTTAGACCTACAGTTATTTCCGTATTAGGAGTTGATGAAATGAAGTACAGAAAAATAACTCAAGAAGATGTATATAAGTTACTCGTAGGTATTAGCGTTAGTGTAATGAATACTTTCGATTGCATAAATATTGTCAATATTGCAAGCCTTTTAAAGACAAGTCGTTATCAGGTGAAGAAATATATTGATGAATTGAAAAATCAAGGAATGGTCGAATTGGTATGCGTTGATATTTCAAGTGAAGATGAGCCTTATCCTCCATATTTGGGATATGTACTAACCAAAAAAGGCAGAGATACACATTTCTACAGAGAGGCAGAACAGAAGGAAACTGAATTAATAAAAGAAATCTTTGGATAAGGAAAATAAAAAATAGGGGGAATTATTGTGAACTTAGAAAACAGTATCAAAGATGTTATAACTAAAAAAATTGAAGATGGCATTATTGAAAAGGTAATTGCAGAAGAATTAGAAAAAGTCATAAGGAAATCACTTGACGATTTATTCAGCTATGGTGGAGCAGCCAAGAAGGTTATTAAGGAAAAAATAGAATCTGTAATAGTGCCTTACCTAGAGAACTATGATTACTCAAATTACATCTTGAAACTAGATACAGTCTTAGTAGAGATATTGAAAAATACATCACTAGATAATAAGAAGATGTTGGAGAATTTCAAGGATTTAATGATGGTTGAAGAAAGAAAAACAATAAAAGTTTCAGAAATATTCGATGTATGGAAAAAGCGTGTAGCTAAAGATATAGATACTTCCGAATTGGGGATATGTTACGACGATGGAGTTAGTTATAATTACGCAAATGTTACCCTAGAAGTCGAGTATGAGGAAGATAGAAGCTGGAGTATTTATAAATATGCGAGACTAATATTTGAATGTGAAAAAGACGAAGAAATGAATTTAGAAATAAGAATTAGCAAATGGGAAAATAGCAAAGATGAGGGTTGGAATATTAGTTATGAAAACACTCATAATATTTCATCATTAAGACGATTAGATGCACTTGAAATATTCTTAATGAGATTAGATCAAGCAAGTACAAAGATAATTATTGATATGGTATATGAAAATGATGAAGTGGAAGTTGAAGCACAGCCAGAAGCATCATTTGATTAAAGGAGAGCGATATCGATGTTTGGTAGATATGTAACTATAAATTGCTTATATGTAGAAGACCCCATCAAGGTTTGGGTTATATGTACTCCTGATACACCTTTACACGAGTTGCAAAATAGGGCAAGAGAGATTGTTTTAAGAGAAATGGAAAAGCAGTTAAATGAGTGTAACCTTCAACCAAGTAAATAAAGGGGTGAGGACAATTAATAGAGATACCAAGTCTTATATTTTATATTTCTTAATATTAGTAATATCCATAGGAGCATTAAAAACAGTAATCAATGAGCATAAGGTGGAAATAGTAAAGATGGAGATTGAAATAGAAGAATTAAATGCACAAAAGGAAAACTTGTTAAGACAGAAACAACTATATGAAGAAATATTGGAACTAAAAGAAGAGTTAGAGTTAAACCTCACTCAGCAAATAGACATATTAGAGAAAGATACTCTAGAGCTTCAGGAAGAAAATGAGCAACTAAGAACTATTAGAGCCAAATTGACGGCTTATTCACCACTAGATAATAGAGATGGTCAACAAGCCGAAGGAAATCCGACTAGGACAAGTATAGGTCGTAGAGTGGGGAGAAATATTGCAGCTGCAGATCCTAAAAAACTTCCATATGGAACGAAGTTAGAAGTACCTGGATATGGAATTGTAGAGATAGGAGATACAGGCGGAGCATTAAGAAATGATGATAATAATATCAGGATTGACTTGTTTCACAACACATATCCTGAGGCTATGAATTTTGGGGTTAAGAATCAAGAAATCAAGATACTAGAATGGGGTGGTGATTAATGCCAAACCGAATACTTAAAGAATCTATTTGTACTAGCTCAACAATTGAAAGTTTATCTTCCAAAGAAGAAATCTTCTTTTATAGACTAATTGTAAACTGTGATGATTATGGAAGATTTGATGCTAGACCCACAATTTTAAGAGCCAAATGCTTTCCATTAAAAATTGATGAAGTGACTGATGATGAAATTAGCAATTGGTTAAAAAAATTGAGTCAATTACATTTAATAATTGTATATGAATTTGAAGGTTCTGAATACTTACAAATGAAAACATGGGAAAAACATCAGCAAGTAAGGTCAAAGAGAAGTAAGTTTCCTTCACTTGATGACAAAGGAGTTAAGATTATATCGTTTGACGAAAATGGAAATCAAATGATATCAGATGATATCAAGGGAAATCATTTGAAAGCAAATGTCCCCGTAATCCAATCCAATCCAATCCAATCCAATCCGAATCCGAATCCGAATCCGAATCCAATCCTAATCCAATAGGGGGAAATGAGGAGGAAGAAAACGAAGAAGAGTTAGAAGAAATTTTAGAAGAAAAAACACCTTCTATGCAAATTAGAAATTTGCGACTTAGGTATTCAGATTCACATTTAAAAATATTAGATGAATATTTTGACATCCTTAGATGGACTAGAAAAAACGGCAGAATCGCTGATAGTGTAATCCTAAAAATCTATACAGAGTGGGAGAAGTTCAAGCCAGATACAGTTATATATGGGTTAAATGTCTATATCAATAATCCTAAATATCACGATAAAAGAGAGAATTACTGTTATGGCATTATGAGAAATGCTAAGGATGAAGAAGTTTATAAAGGGGTGAATGAAAGTGGAGAGCATAAAGGACATAATGGGAAATCCGAAAAGTGCGGAGGACCTTCAGAAGAAAGTCTTAGACTTGAAAGAATCGCTAGAGAAGAAGGGCTTATTGGACCAGATGGAAGTGTCGGAACAATCGGAGAAGTTGACTTTTAATTGTCCTTATGAAAATTGTGATGGTTCTGGACTGATATTGAATATAGAACTAAACACAGCTACAATGTGTAAATGTTATTATGACCAGATTATGGATAAGAAACTTCAATTTGCTAATATTCCTGAGGAATTCAAAGAATTAACAGTAAATAGTTTTGAAATCGATTGCTATTCAACGGATGTAAATAGATCTAAAGCTGCAACAGCTAAAAAAGTAGCAGTCAATTTTATTAAAAACTATAACAGATTCAAAGATGAGGGCAAGGGCTTATACTTCTACAGTGAAATTAAGGGTAGTGGGAAAACAAGATTAATGGCAAGTATAGGAAATGCACTAATAAAGACAAAAAGAATAGGAGTTAAATATATCACAACAATAGATTTATTAAATGAAATCAAGAAAACATTTAATAAGGATAGCAAAATTACAGAAAGTGATTTAATAAATTCTATTAAAGAAGTTGAAGTTTTAATCCTAGATGATGTAGGGGTAGAGGACCCAAGTGCATGGGTAAAAACAACATTTTACTCTATCTTAAATGGCAGGATGATAGGTAAAAAAGTTACATTATTTACTTCTAACTCCACAATAGATGAATTAAGACATGACGACAGGATAAGAAATAGAATTGAGAAAATGGCAATACCAGTGCATTTCCCAGAGGAAAGCATAAGAACTAAGATAGCAAAGTCAGAAAATGAAGAATTACAAAGATTGTTATTAGAATAGGGGGTGACTTTGTGAAGAGCAGGAATAAAGCTCTTATAGAGCAAAGAGTAATAGATTCAGCAAATTACCTTATAGAAAATAATTCCACCGTAAGAGAAACGGCTAGAAAATTTGGAGTATCTAAATCAACAACTCATAAGGATTTAGTAGTTAGGCTTAAAGATATAAATCTCAACTTGTATGAGGATGTTAGTGTGATTTTAGAGGTAAATTGGGAGGAGAAAAACCTTAGGGGGGGATTAGCCACAAAGGAAAAATTTGAGAGCATGAAATGATAGGAGGGATGACTTGAAAGATTACCAAGTGATGAATTTCACTAAAACATTTAGTGGTATTAATTTAGCTCTAAAGAAATCAGATGAAAAAAGTTTTGACTATGCTGCTTTGTTAATCTATATAAATGAGTGTAATAAAGGTTTCAAGGTCAACAGAATTAATAAGACTACAAAAGGTGGAACATCAGTAGTGTATGAGTTAATTAAAGATGAAGCAGATATGAGTGAATATAAAAAACTTGTAGGTAATAAAGTTAAAGAATTTAATAACAAATGGAATGAAGAATTAACATTGATTTAATGATGTTTTACAGAGTAAAGGAGGGATTAATTGAAAACTAAAATTAGATTTGGATTTAAAGGAAAATATCAATTGCCACTGTTTATGATTTGGAGAGAGTACCAAGATGAAGATGGTGAAGTTGAATTTGCAGAAGTAATATTTTCAACTGATGACCTTTTCCGAAAATCCTGCTAGAGCAGGTTACGAGCCTAAGACTAGTATCATCATAGTCAATGGTGTTGGCAACATCTTAAAAGGCGTGTTTGCTGTAGAAACGAAGTATAAAATTTGCATATGACTTGCGTGAGTATTTAGCCAATACAAGCATGGGAAGGCTTTGCGAGTTCCTACTTGAAGATGAAATATATCTCAAGTAGGTGGAAAGGTTGAAGCACATATTAATGTTTAGTGGTGGAGCAAGCAGCTCATACCTAGCATATTTAGTAATAAAAGAATACGGAAAAGAGAACACAATTCTACTTCATACTCCAACATATGCAGAAGATCCAGATGCAGATAGATTTAGAAATGAAGTAGCCAAATATTTAGGAATGCAAATCTCAGTAGAAGAAGATGGCAGAGATTTATGGCAGCTGATAGAAGATAACAATTGTTTACCAAGTTTTCATATACAATTTTGCACAACAGATTTAAAGATAAAGCCAGGTAGAAAATACCTAAAGAGATTGGCAGAGCAAGGAATTGACTACACAGTTCACTATGGATATGGGATGGACGAATGGCGGAGAGTTCAAAAGCAATCTGTTAGATTTGAGAAAGAAGGAATCAAAAGCCAGTATCTCATTTTTGAAAGAAGAATACCAGATACAGAAATAAAAAGAATTATTCAAGAAGATTGGAAAATAGAATTGCCTAGTCCATACAAATACCTGAAACATAATAATTGCATACCGTGTTTTAAGGCAGGTAAGGGGCATTTTAAACAAGTAGCCATGTATTACCCTAAACAATTTGAAAAAGCAATGGAAATGGAAAGAGAAATAGGACATACAGTATTCAAAGATTGCACATTGCAAGATATCAAAGATGAAGTAATAGCAAATAAAAACCAACTCACATTTTTAGATGATGAATTTAATATACCTTGTGATTGTTGGGATTAAGAAAAGGAGTGAATCATGAAGTTAATAAATAAATTTTTATTAAAAATTATCAATTTCATCTTAAATAATTTCTATACTGAAGAAGAAATAAGACAGATAGAAAAAGAAATATTATAAATGGAGGAATGCAAAATGAATAATGTTGTATTGATTGGAAGATTAACGAGGGACCCAGAATTAAGATATTTACCAGCAGGAACCGCAGTTTGCAAATTTAGTTTAGCAGTAGAGAAAGGATTATCCAAAGAGAAAAAACAAGAGATGGAGAGCAGAAACCAGCCAACAGCGGACTTTATAAACATAGTTGTCTGGGGGAAAATGGGAGAGAATTGTGCAAACTTCTTAGCCAAAGGTAGATTAGTAGGAATTCAAGGTAGAATCCAATCAGGCTCATACGATAAAGATGGAGTTAAGTATTACACAACTGATGTTGTAGCTACTAATGTTGAGTTTCTGGAGTGGGGAGATAAGCAACAATCAAATAATGCACCAAGTACAGATTTTGGAGGAATAGAAGGGTTCAATCCAACGAGTAACGATGATATTCCTTTTTAGGTGGTGTGTAATTTGAATACTAAACTAAAACCAAAGGTTAAAGAATGGACATTTGAAGAAGATTCCTATATTTTAACCAAAAAGAACATAAATTTAATGGCTAAAAAACTAGACAGAATAAGTTCAACAGTGATTAAAAGACTTGAATATTTGAAAAAAAATGAAATAGATGAAGAACAGCTTAAACGCCATAAAAGATTTATACAAGAAGCGTATCACTATATGAGTGCAACTAAGATAGCAATATATTTAGAAGTTCCGTATCAATATGTTCATAAAAGAATCAAGACACTTTTGACACAAAATGACTTAGAAAAAACATACTTTAGCTACACAAGTGAAGAAGAAAAATATCTTCTTGAGAATAGAGATAAGCTAACAGTTATGGATTTTTCAAGAGATTTAAAGCTTTCCGAGGCACAAATATTTATCTGGCTAACGAGGATTAAAACCAAAGAAGAAAAAGATAAACCTAAGGAAGAAACAATAGAACCTATGCCTAAGGAAATGGAGATAGTTATTCCAGAAAATGCACTATTAGTTAGTAAGGTTAAAGGTCCTTCCAATTTAATTGAAGGTAAGATGTATGAAATAAAAATCTTACGATCAAATAATGAAAAAACGGATAGTTACTTTGTAGGAACATTCATTGAAGAAACGGACAATCATATTACATTTCAAAGCAAATCAGGATATAGGGAAAGTTTCTCAAAGGTCAATTTCAGCATAGGAGAATACAAAATTAGAGAAGTGGATTAACAGTTAAAAGAATAAAAAGCAAAAGAAAATGTATAGGGGGTACTTATGGAGGGAGTGGATAGAGACACTTTTATAAAGCAGAACATGGGGCTAGTAGGTATGGTAGTAAATAAACATGCAAATAGGATAGCAGAACATCCATCTATAGACAGGGAAGATTTGAAATCTATCGGTACCATAGGACTTATAAAAGCATATGACAAATTTGACCCATCTTATGAGGTGCAATTTTCAACCTATGCATTCCATATGATACAGGGAGAGATTAGAAGATTTCTGAGAGATAACCTAGATACAGTAAAATTTACAAGACAATCTAAAATAGACTATTACGCAATATCAGAAGCTAAACTTCTAAATGACAATCCAGAAACCATAGCAGAAATATTAGAAATGCCAATACAAAGAGTAAATAATGCACTAGAGTACTATAGGTGTAAAGGAATGGATTCATTAGATAGAGAGATAGTTGATGATGAAGGAAGTTCAACTACAATGGCAGATAAATTAGGCATGGAAGTGGATTACGACTCTAATTTAGAGATTGAAATGTTTCTGAGTCAACTAGACAATATGGAAGGTTTGAATAAAAGAACTAGAAAAATAGTTGAACTTAGATTACAGGAAAAAACTCAAGTAGAAATAGGACAAGAATTAGGGATTACTCAAGTCCAAGTAAGTAGAATCTTAGTAGCTTTACAAGAAAAATTAAAAGGAGGTAATGAGGTGACTGAAAAGAAAGAAATGGTTAGAGCAAAAGATGCTATTGAAATGGTGAAAAAACTAGCAATTGAAACAGTACTAACTCCAGCTCAAATACAAGAACAAACTGGAGTATCATATCCAACAGCTAAGAAATATATAGATGAACATAGGAAAATAGACCTATCAAAGACACCAAATTATATCTTAGCAAAGAAGTTATCAGAGGAAACTGAATTGAAAGCAAACCAAATAAGTAAGCAGACGGGAGTATCTTACACGACAGCACGCAACTATATAGAATATTACAGAGCTGCAAAGGGAGAAAAAATAATAGAAACTTCAGTAGAAAAAGTATCACCAGTAGAAAATGTAACTCCAGATCCAGTAATAAAAAATAGATTAGATGTTCCAGTAGAAGTAATAAATAAGCCTGAAATAAAACAAGCGGATGGATTCATGACAATGACATTTAAATTAACAGTGGAAAATGCTACAAGCCAATTAGAGAATATTTTAAACGCAATGAAGGTATTAGGGTTCAAGGACTTTAATCTGACGATACAGAGTCAACAGGTAGCTTAATAGATAGAAATTTGATGTATCTAGTAGAACAATGTAGAACTATTGTAATTTCCAAGGAAATCAAAGGAGGGGAAATTTGGAAGAGCAATTACTGAATAGAAAGATTTTCAAAGCAATTAAGAAGTATGATAGGCAGGAAATGGAGGATTTCTTTAGGACAATCTATGAAGAAGGCTTCAAAGATGGTTTTCAAGAAGGAGCAAAGACAGGGCAACAAGTAGATGTTCAGATAGAATTAGTACAGTTTTTAGAGGGATTAGAAATCAAAGGTGTAGGCGAAAAGACCAAAGAGAAGATATTGCAGGCATATAAGGAAAGGGGAGAAAATAATGAAAAATAAAAAAACAATATTAATCACATTATTAATTGTGTTGATGGTATCACTTGCAAGTTGTAGACAATCAGATAGAGTGTCTCATAACATATCAAAAGAAGCTGATAACTTTAATGTAGTAAGAAGATTGACAGTTATAAATGCAAGAACAGATAAACCTATGTTTGAATTAATTGGAGCCTTTTCATTTGAATTACAAAGCAGTCGAATTATAGCAACTGTACAAACAGGCAGAAATGAATATAAAAAGCACTCAGTAGGTCTAACAGACTGGACACTATGGGTTGTTGAAGATTTAGAAGGTGCAGATGTAGATAGTTTCAAATATGAAGTTAATTTCTTACCAGAGATGATACAACCAATAAAATTTACAAATAGTTATTAGGAGGGCCACCAATGAAAACCAACTATAAAATAGCTACAAGATTTAAATATATCGGAGAAAAGGAAGTAGTAAAACCTGGTGATGTTTTCAAGAAGGATTCAACTGTAGGATATGAATCTTTTGAAGGTGATGAAGTTACATTGGAGGATTTAGGGAAACTCTATGTTGCAGTAGATAAAATGCTATACGACTTTAGCAATCAATGGGAAAAAGGGATTGACCCATACGAGTTTATGAAGGATGTAGGAGATATTATGCACAATATAGCAAAAAATAACTTAGGGAAGGGAGATAAGTAGATGGAAATGAAAGTAGTATGTAATGGTGAAAAGCCTTCATATGCAAATGAACACGCAGCTGGATTAGATTTAAGGAGCAATAACGAAGTTACTATATATCCTAACACATTGAAAAATAAGATTAAAAGGTTAATAGATAGAAAAAACAAATATCCTTATATAGTTGATATAGACACTAGGCTATCAATGGAAATACCAAAAGGTTACTGTGGGTTCGTAATACCAAGAAGTGGGCTAGGGTTCAATCGTAGAATTACTCTTATTAATGATATCGGGTTGATAGATGAAGATTATAGAGGGAATATAGGGGTTAGATTACTAAATGAGGGAAAAGAGCCTTATACAATATGCCAAGGGGATAGAGTAGCACAAATGGTAATAGTACCTTACATTCAACCAAAACTATTATTTGTAGATGAATTAAGCGAAACACAGAGGGGCAAAGGTGGATTTGGACATACAGGAAGATAAAGGGGTGACTACATGGCAGTAGAATACATTAGTTATATTCAAACAGAGAATTTATTCAAATCATGGCCAACGATTCAAGGAATAAAAGAAAGTCTATCATTAGAGCTTAAAGCACTCGAAGTTAAAAGCTCAGAAGAAATAGATGATTACATTTATACACAAGTCGTAGGCAATAAAGTATTAAGTGACACACCACCATCTGGGAAAATATCCGATTCGACAGGGAATACATCTACAAGTTACCATCAAGTTGTAAATCGTGATTATTACAGTACATTAGAGGCTATCAAGAAGGAGAAGTTCTGTATAGAGCTAGTGGACGACAAGTTAGAAATAGCATATAGGAGATTAAACCTACTACAACAAAAGATATTGAGACTATTTTACCTAGAGAAAAAAGTCTGGGCAGAGGTAGTGGAAGAATTGAATAAAGAAAAATACTTTCTTAGTAAGCAACAAGCACAATGTCAAAGAAGAGAAAGCATCTACAAGATACAGAGCATATCTAAAATCACAGTTGAGACTTACATGCAAGTAATGAGATTGGTGGAGGTGGAGTAATGCAAAATAACAAGGTTATCCATCTAGATAACTATAAAAATAAAAAATTATTAGATGCATTAGGACAATTAAAGACCGACCATCGAGGAAAAATACTTACAGCAGAAGAAGTAAAAGAAGAGATGGAAGTCATATCGGAAATAATAGAAAATAAATTTACAAATCAATGGGAGGTGGAGTAGATGGATGATATATTCGATTTGCTTAATCTGTTACCAAGAAATATCCGAAGGAAACCAATGTGTAATACATGCAAATATCGGAAGTTAGGGTTATTAACTATATGTGAGGAATACAAAAGAATACCTTCAGATGTTCAGCATGGTAAGTATTGCAGAAAATATGTGAAAGATGAGGTGGAGTAGGTGAAAGAACAAGATGTCATAGAAGAATTAAAAAGAGATCCATCAAAAGTTTTTATTACAAAACGAGACTCTAATATTAAGCTAGAAGTCATAGACGGTCAAATAAATTTATCTAAATTAGCTTATACTTTCCCTGATGAAGAATGGGAAGAAGTAAATCAATATAGCGAGGTGGAGTAAATGTCAAAAGCAATAGAAGTCCAAATATGTAGAGTGAGTTTATTAAGTGATATGGTAGATGAAGAATTAACCAGACACCTTGAATTTCAGAGGAAAATGACTGAATGGGAGAAAGTTGAACCTTTAGATTGGAGAACTAGACCATACCCAGAAGTACCTAAATCAGAATTGAAAGACAGAATGAAACTCTTGCGACAAGAAATGATTAAGCTAGATAAAATGCTATAGGAGGTATTGGGAGGTGGAGTTAGACCAATGAGAGAGATTGAATTTAGAGCATGGATAAAAAAGTGTAGGAGAATGGAGAATTTATAGATGTAAATCCGTTTTATATAGGCGATTGTGATAGATTACACTGGAAACATGAAGAAGTTGAGCTAATGCAATACATCGGCATAAAAGATATTCACAAAAAGAAAGTATTCCAAGGGGATATCGTAAAAGTAAAAGTAATTGCATATACCGACTGTATCAAAGATGAAATACAAGAAATAAGAGAGTTCACAGGTGAAGTGATATGGCATCAATTTGCATGGTATGTAGCAGAAAAGTTAGAACATGGCATAAGATATCACTCATTATGGCTATGGAATGTCAAAGAAGATGAATTAGAGCTAGATACTCACTTCATGGATATTATTGGTAAAAGATGGGACAATCCTGAAATGAAGGTGATTCAATGAAAGCAGAATATAAAAACTCATTTTGCATGGATAGTAAGTGTATGAATTTCTTTGAAGATTCTTGTATGATTTGCCTTGAAGAAAGAGGAACAGAAATATCACCTTATAACCTTGAATATATTGAAAAGCATGGCAGGGGTAAAAGTAAAGATTGCCCAGAGTTTAGAGCAGGTACCCATATAGGATATGTTGTTCATTTAAAAGAAGGTGACCTTGAATGAAAGCACAATTTGACAACGCAACAATAAAAGTATGGTTCAATAGTCAGCATACATCAAGGAATTTTCATGATGTTAAAGAAATTCGCCAAGAGGGCAATTCGGCACTAATCAGAACATCAGATGGCGACCAACATTTAATAAATTTTGCAAATGTAAATTTAATATAGGAAATTGATACTAGCAAAAGACAATTGTGGTATGTTTGGAAATACCAAATTCGAGACATGTTGTATATTTTGTGAGATTAAAGATGATTGTGAAGGAGTCTGTTATAAGGTATCAAGCTTCACGGATGGGGAAGAGGTATTGGGTTATTGTGATAAGGTTGGAGTTAATGGATAAAGTGTTATTTGTGCGATGTAACTATTAAAACGAGGGTGCAAATATTGAACATTGAAAACAGAATAATATAGTATTAAAAAGTTAAATATTTCCATAAATATATTGGTGTTATATGATATGTATGCTACAATTATCATATGAGTAGATCGTAGTTGCATAAAAATGTGTAACCCAAACTTAGGCAAATAAATAGGAATTTCCAGTAGTAAAAGATTTTTCTCTAAGGAGTGATTATTATGGATAACAAAGAAATATATGAGAATTTAGCTTTTCAATTACTATCATCTCTATCAAAAGTATATTGGCAAAAAATGTATAGTTATATCAAAGAAAATAACATTAATCACAAAGATGTAAATTGTTTTTTACTTAATCCAGAATCCATGGTAATCTACTTTGGCCAAAAATTCATTGCTATCGAATACTGCGGGAATCCTTACAAAACAAGCTTTGAAACAGTTTTTCAATATGAAGTAATGGTTAGAGATTTCACAAGAGAAAAACTAACCACGAAACAATTTATTGAAAAGATTATAGGGTTTAGATATGATGGGACAAGCGACTTTAGCATTCCCTTGTTTTCTGATATTTATGAAGATCTTATTATTCCCACAAATGCTGGTATGGACAAATTAATTGACTTAAAATGGAATTTTACAGCTCAAAGTAGTGTAATGAGCCTTAATTCAACAGGTCTTGATATTACAGATAATCATTTTGTTCGTCTTATTAATTGTAGATTTTTTGATGAGCAAAAAGGAGATTTGAAAACTAGAATAATAAAGTGGATTGACTTTCTGCCATATTATTATAACGAACCAGATGAAGGCGAGTTTGATGAAATGATAATCAATTTAGATATATATGATAGATTGTGGTATCAAGATATATTTTATGAGTATCCAAAACCAAATGATTTTAAATTTAGCAAATTGCCGCAAATTAATAGGTTTATTGAGTTTTTCGGAGATTCAAATTATTCAGAGCCTGAAATTACATCCTTTTTAGCCCGTGATGAGAATAAGTTTATTTTGAATATGGGATTTATGGGAACAGGTATATATGACGAAGTTCTTTGTGAATGGCAAAGTGAGAAAAAAGATAATATTAAACCTGACTTTTTTATTCTGCGTGCGAATGGATATGCTGATATCATAGAATTTAAGCTCCCGCGTATGAAATCTAAGTTAATTGTAGGTAAGAATAATCGTGAGCATTTTAATTCTGAACTCAACACATATATAGCACAAACCAGAGTATATGCAACCTATTTTGATGACCCTAATAATAGAAAATGGTTTGAAGACAGATATGGTTTTAAAGTATATAAACCAAAACGATATTTAGTAATAGGTAGACGTAATGATTTTCAATCTGATGAATGGATAGAAATAAAGGCTGATTATAATAATTTAGAAATAATAACATACGATGACTTAGTTGATACTGTTATTTCACAATTTTATCAATAACCATTCTATCCAGTTTTGAAATTTAAAAAGCTTCGTATCCCATAATTTAGTGGAGAGTACTCCTTCAAATTCTAGAGCATAGGAAAGTGATAAAGTTAAGAAGATGCTAGGAGATATATGATAAGTATAAGGTTCACCTAATTATGGTGAGCCTTTATTTTTACATTCTGTGGACAAGTATGGTATAATTTGGGTAATGAAATAGATGGAGGGGGGTAACAATGAACAATGGATTTAATAATGATGACTTTAAGGAAGTGATTGCTAAGTTTAACGAAACAATGAATGGATTCTATAAAAACATAAATGAAAATATTGTAGAATCGATAAAGCCACTTCTTGAGTTGTCTAAAATTGAAATTCCTAATACTATTTTTTTAAATAACATTTCAGATATGCTTAAAGAGTTTGGTCGGAAAATTTCGGAAGGCTTAAAAGACACCATAGAATCAATAGAAGACTACAAACAACTATGTTTATTATTAGGCTATCCACCACATGAAGATATATCTATTCCTGATATAAAAGGGATAGTAGATCTTTATAATGAGTTAAATGGTGATATGGATAAAATTAAGCCAATAATAGATGAGTTTTATATAAGTACATTCGATGTTCAAGCTATTAGAGAAATTTTTATTGCAAAATGGTCTGATTCAGATTTATTAGATAAAAGGATAGAGCTTATAGAGGAATCTATAAGTTGCTTTGAACAAGGATTGTATTTTTCAGCTATACCAATTTTATTCTCTCAACTTGAGGGGATGGTCGCCGATGCCAATAATCATTGTGGACAAATGGGGGGCAAAAAATTAGGAAATTATATAAGTGAAATATTCAATAATGAAAATAAATATTCATTTGATAATGAGTTGCTTAAGTTTTATGGAAATGTTTTATTCGTACCATTTGAACATGGAAAAGAATTAGAATCATTTTTAAGCAGACATGCTATCATGCACGGTGGAGATGTTGAGTATGGGACTCAAGCGAATTATATTAAGTTAATTTTGTTTTTTGATTCTGTATATGAAGGATTAATCAAAAATCAAGAAGATAACGATTCAGAAACAGAGAATTAGAAGATTAGGAGCAAGTGGAAAAAAGGGATTGTCCCTTCTTTTTCTATGTGTTCATAAGAATATTGTCGAAATTTGCGATAAACAAAAGAAGGATTTTGAAGATTTGTGTAGAAGTATATAAAAGAAGGGAGGGGTATTTTGGATGAGCTAGAATTATACAAAGAGCTGTATTACCATGAATTACAAATCAGAGAAAACATTGATTCAAGATTCACAAACCCATTCAGTGTATATGTAATATTAATTGGAGGGATGGGTTATTTAATTGGACAAGTTAGCTCTCTGCCTGATGAAACAAAGACTGGAATAGTCATTATGATGTTATTAGCTTATGGGGTAAGTTTAGTATTTACAGGTTATTGGCTATACAGAGCATATCATAGACATACTTATGCATATGTAGAAAATCCTCTGTTGTTGAGAAAACTTAGATTAGAGTTAGAAGGTTATTATGAAGATAACTTTGAAAAGTATTTTTCTGAACAATCTTCAACAAAGGAAGAGTTAATAAAAAAAGACTTCGATAAAAATCTATTAGAGAAATTTGCAGTAGTATCTACTAAAAATCAAGATGCTAATCATCTTAAGTATCGCCTATTCCTTAAAGTAGGTAATAGTTTGGTATTAAACGCTATTTTATGGGCACTAAATTTTATTTTAATAACTATTTTATAAATATTAATGGAAAGGAGATTAATATGTCAGAAAATGAAAAAGAAAAAATAATTCCACCACCAAAACCTGAACCTGCACCAATAAAATTAGTACAAGGTAGCTATGACCCTACAAAAAAAAGCAAACCTAATAAAAAAAACTAATCCATTTAATTTAAATTAAAGAAGAATTTTTAAAACTTTTGTAGAATATATCCTTATGGGGTGTATCATAAATGGGGGATAAGCTATTAAAAGGTTATACTCTTATGAAAATTGATGGTCTACTATTATATAATAAGAAATAAGGCTGGTAATAATATGGTATATGAAGATAAGTCATTATTTAATACTAGAGATTATTGTAGAAAACAGATTTTGAGATATTTAGATTATTATAAAAAAGAGAATTTTAATGTAATAGGTGCATCTTTTACTAACTCAATAGCACAGTATGTTGGCAGAATTGTATACGATGTTCATGGACCACACTATTTTTGTGATGAAATAGATGTTGAAATTTTATTTGCTAAATATGTGGAATATAAGAATCTAGATTTGTCGCAGCATTCAGATGACTTTATAAAGATGTTAATGGGAGATATGTCAAAGAGATTACAAACTAGGGTTAATGGATTTTATAGAGATTTGAGAAATGGGAAGTCTACAATTAAAATTGCGAATGCCTCATCAGACAAGGATATAAAATTATTTATAAGAAGATGGAATAATCTATATGAAGAGAATCCTAAACTTATTAGAAAAGATAAAAGATTAGATTAGTATTATGGGTAATATGAAAATGAAACCCAAATTAAAAATATATTAATCCTGGTATTATTCTTCATAGTAGGATTTGGAGTAGGAATGACATTAACTTTTCAAACTGTTTTCAAGAAATTAGAAGCTTATGGGGTAAATCCATGGAAATAAAACCATCATAAATTGTAAAACTAATCTAAGGCTATTATTAGATGGATATAGCAATTTTACACTAGCCATATACCTATTATATTAATATGTGGCCAATAACCTCATACAAGCCAAAAGAAAAGCCAGTTTTTTACTGGTTTTTCTTTGTCTATATAAATGGAAATATTTGACAAGATTTGTTGATAAAACTTTATCGTTAGGATAGAATTATGGAAAAGGGGGACGGGTAATATGCATTGGGTAACACTAATTTCATTATGGGGATTGATTTATTTTTTACTTTCGGGAGTCAAAGACCAATCTCCATATTATAATATATTCTGGTATGGAATGGGAATCATTTTATTAGTTTGGGGAATCAAGATTGACCAAAGAAATCACGAAAGACAAAAGAATGCAGAAATAATAGAAAAGAAAAACAAAGAAATACTTATAGAAAAATAAAAAATTCCAGAGGAATATAATTCTTTTAGATATACTAAAGGATTAAGCACATTCAAAGAAAATACTAATATAGGTTTATGGATAGCGGTAGATGAATTGCATTTATTGTATATAGGGGAAACGGAACATAAGAAAACTATCCCAATAAAAGATATTCATTTTTATGCTATCAAGGGAGACTTAAAGCAAGAGATGGAAGATAGGAATAAACCTAAATCAAATATTGATACAATGATGGCTGAAAATTTATTAGGCACAGCTGCAGCAATGAAGCAAAATCAAGTATTGCAAAATATAAAAACCATAGATGAAAGGAAAGTTATAATCAAAGCTATGATTGGCAATAAAAATACTTATATATTTTTTGAAGGTGCAGGTCTATATAATTATCTCTTAGAGAATCTTCCAGAGAAGGAGCAATCATTTGTTGCTATGAATAGATAGACTAACAGTCTTAAAATTCATAGAAAATAAGGAACTGACTATGTCTTAAGAGCAAGAAAGAAGTTACAAGATTCTTTAATATTCAATTTAATAAAATAATATAATTACAGAAACTAAATGGAGGTTCATAAATGAAAATAATAGATTTCCTTTCTGGAAAGACGACACAACAAATTGAAGAATTGAATCAAAGGATAACCAGTATTTCACATGAGAAAGATATGCTTAATGATACTATATCTTCATTAAAGGCACAATATGACAATATTAAAACTCAAAAGCACCAACTGATAACTGAAAAAAGAAATATAGAAGGTGAATTGAAAGTTACTACGGAAGAATATGAGCAGTTACAGTTGACTATAAAGAATTTAAATAAAGAAATTGATAAGTATAAAAAAGCAAACAACCAATTATTAGAGAGATCTCATTTGCTCACAAATTATGAAGAAAGATTTGGAAATATAGCTATGCCAAACGAATCAAATGTGGATGGAGAAGTAACAGAGTATGATAGGGATAAAAGTTTTTTTGATATACTTGCAAAGCAGAAGGGAAATTCATTTAGCTCTGACCAAGTTAAGGCAATTAGATATCCATGTACCAAACATATGAGATTAATTGCTGGAGCTGGTAGCGGTAAAACTGAAACAATATGTGCAAAAGCAGCATATTTAGTAAATATGGATGGTGTTGATGAATCTAAAATATGCATGATTACTTTTACAAGAGATGCTGCAAAAGAAATGGGGGATCGAATTCATGAGTTCCTTGGTAAAGAAAAATCAAATATTATGATCGGTACTTTCCATAGCGTATTTATAAGATTGCTTAATACATTAACTAAACAATATCCTGCATTAAAGAGCTTTGGTATATATGGTGATAATCCTGTAGAAGGAGAAAAGAAATACAGTAGAACTCTTAGCAAACTAATTACTAAACACCAGTTGCATAATTTTAATAAATTCAATGATAAAAATATACAGGAGAGAATTTCATATTGGAAAAACATGAGTTATACCCAAGACGAAATGGTTGAATATGTTGCAAATCATTTTGACCAGATATTATCTGATAAAGAAATAAAGCTGAGTGAAAAGTTTCGTGCAATGATGAAAGAGTTCGAATCAATTAGAAAGGAAAATAACATAGCTGTTTATGATGATTATTTGTTGAACTTATATAATGTACTTAAAGAAAATGATGAAGCAAGAAATTATTTACAAGAAAAATTTGAGTATATCTTTATTGATGAATTCCAAGATACTAATTTACTTCAAGTTAATATTATGAAGCTTCTATGTCCACCAGATAACAGTACAAAGTGTAAGTTAATTATTGTAGGGGATGATGATCAGAGTATATATATGTTTAGAGCTTCTGATCCAATCTATATAAAGAATTTTAATAAAGAATATGAAACTGAAACTTTTGAGTTGATGACAAACTACCGCTCAAAGTCGGATATTGTAAAATCGGCAAATAGACTTATATCCCACAATAAGCACGACAGAATAGAAAAATCTATGACAGCTTTTCATGATAATGACGGAGAAACCTATATGGTAGTTATTGATGATAATTGTAAAGAAGCAGAATGGGTTATTGATAAAGCCCAAGAACTTGGAAAAGATAAGTATTTTGAATTCAAAGAAGATGATAAGGTAATAAGATCTGAATCTCCAAATTATACAATCAGTGTTGTAATATATCGGTCAGTTGGACAACTACAAGGTATGATTAGGACACTGGACTCAAGAGACATCCAGTATGTCATTGAGAATAAAGATGACATATTAGGTATCTTTAATATAAAAGGGTTTAGAAATGCTTTTGACACATGGCAAAAGCTAATTGATGAAATAGAGCCAGAGCAGGAGCTAAAGGCTTGGAAGTCAGTATTTTATAACATAGCATCCAATTATTATATTAAGTCTAATATAATAAATAATTATATAGAAGCAGATGAAATAACTGATTTGAATAGTCTTATTGACGGTTTCGGTAAGTTAATTGCTGAGAATGTAAAATCTTTCAATAATACAGATTGTATCAATCCTTATTTTAAATTTATACATCATATAAAGCAAAAGAAAACTGTTAAGATTACACACCTACTTAATAATTTATTTGAGTTTCCTAAAATAAAGTCCGAGTTATCAAAAGAAGATTTAGACTATATCTATAAAGAATGTGAAAGTTATAATGACATGGAAAAATTATGCGGTTACTACAGAAGGCTTGATGAAAAGAAAAAAGAGATGAGCAAGAAATTAGAACTATATAAAGAAAAAAAGTGGAATGCTTTATACCTTCTAACCATACATAGGAGTAAAGGTCTCGCCTTTGACAATGTATTTGTTATTGGATGCTATGATAAGGGCATTCCAGCATATCAAGCAGTTAATCTTAGTTCTATAAATAATATGGAAGAGTGTAAGCAAAAAGCAGAACCTCCGACAATTATTGAGGAAGAAAGAAGATTAATGTATGTTGCAGTGACAAGGGCGAGAAAAAACTTATATGTTACTTTGCCAGCAACACTGCAAGGGAAACCTTGTGCTCGATCACCATTTTTAAAAGAATTAGAACTACCTATTTTAAAAATAGATGAGTAATTACTATATTTAATAATCATATTGTTGAAACTAAAGATAAGGTTCACCTAGAATAACGGTGAGCCTTTATCATTATATTAGGTGGACATACATGGTATAATTTGGGTAAAAGATTGAGGCAATGCAAAATAGGGGGATATAAGAATGAATAATAATTTTAAAGAACTAATCTATCAGTTTAACGAAATTCTATTACCAAAGATTAATATTTACATTGAATATTTTAATGCTATTAATAAAATGAAAAAGATGGCAGAAGATATAAAATATGTTAGCGAATCTATAGAAAACTTTCAAACAACTTGCACCTTATTGGGATACCCTCCTCATTACAGCTTATTTATAACTAAAAGTCAATTATCTGCATTATTTGAAGACTTTCAAGGGAATGAAAATGAAGTTAAGCAGATAATAGATAATTTTTATATGACAAAGTTTGATGAGGTATATATAGATGAGAAGTTTCTAAAAAGGTGGGAACAAGCACACATATTAAATAAAAGGATAAAGATTATAAAGGAATCAGTATCATGTTTTAAGCAAGAATTATATTTTACAGCTATTCCAGTTTTATTCTCCCAACTTGAAGGAATGGTCGCCGATGGATATAACCATAGAGGTAGAATGAGTGGTAAGCAATTAAAGCAATATATATTGGATTTATTTAATGGAGAGAATTCTTCATTTGAAACACAATTAATCCAATTTTACACTAATATTATATTAGTAGGATTTGAACATAATGAGACTGTTGACTCATTTCTAAGCAGACATGCTATCATGCATGGTGGAGATGTTGAATATGGTACTCCACATAACTATATAAAATTAATTTTGTTCTTTGATTTAGTATATGATAAATTAGCAAAAAAGCAGGAAAGTATTGATTCAATAATAACGAATTAGAAGTTTAGAAATATCGGAAAGAAGAGATTGTCCCTTCTTTTCCAATATGGTATGGTAGAGATATAAAATAACAGGGGGAATTACCAATGGATAAATTTAATTTGGATAAATTGAGTGAGAGTATTGGTTTAGCGAGTAATAAAGTAAATACAATTCAGCAACATAATAAAGATACGGTAGAAGCAATAAGTAAAGCCAATAGAGAAAGAGTAGAACGAGAAAAAAGAAATATTGAATTACAAGAAACTATTGTAGATCAAAACAATCAAACTATTAGAATGAAAGAAATGGAGTTAGACTTCTTAAAAGGTATGAGTGAAGATACTAGTCAAATAGTAAATTTAATTAAAAACTTAGAAGCTATAAATTTAGAAAATGGAAAAATTTCAGAAGAAAATTTATTGGAGATTCAACAAAAATTAGAGAAGATAGTAAAAAATACTGATAGTGAAAGTATATATGAATTGTTTATTAATGAAGTAAAATCACAATTAGTAGAAAAAGGAGTAAATTATGGTTTACAGTTTATATTCACTGGATTAAAGACTATGTTTGTCAAAGAAGAATAACTTGTTAATCATATTTTGAAATTTATTCAAGAAATCGGGAGATTATGGATAAATCTATTATAGGAAAATGGCAACAAATGGAAAACCTAATTTAAGACATATGTTAGCCAATTATAGCTACTTCACGCACATAATAGACTATTAATATGAATACACATATAAAACCCTTACACAAGCCAAAATGAAAGCTAGTTTTATACTGGTTTTTTATTTACCCATTGTGATGGAAGAACTTGTCATAATTTATTGATAAAAACTTATTAATAGTGTAATATTATGACTAAGGGGGAAATCTTATGACAATGTTAGGGATATTATTTATATTAAGTTCAGTTGTGCCATTTTATTTAGGATTTGATAAGTTATTGAATTATTCCAATAACTACAATTCATCTTTAGATGCTAGCACAAGTTATTTAACAGCTGTGGAATCTGTAAATGCTTATGTAGGGGGAGACGCATACAATTATATAATTAATGCTAACTACTTCACGGGTTATATGGTATTGGGTTTGGCTTTAATTTTGATTGGTGGGATTATTTTAATTTGCAATCAAATTAAACAATCAAAAAATAATAACCATAATCACTATACTCCTGAAGGAACAAGAATAATAGAAGGAAGATCTATTCAAGAATAATCTGGAGAAAGGAGGAGATGCATTATAGTAGGAAGTAGAAAAAATATAAGATACAATGAAGAAGAGACTAAACAATGGTTAGAGGAAAAGGCAAAAAATAAATAAGACCGTTGCAAGTTTGGCGACTGTACGGACTTATTTATCACAACCCTTATTGTAGAGTTATATATGACACAATATATATGTTGTGTACTATAGTTTATATTGTAATACATATGATTGCAAATTGCAACGAATTTATGACAAAATGCATTTTTTTGTAATACAGTATAGATAATTCAATATAACTTCTTTCGATTAAGGGGATTTAAAATTGAAAGGAGATTTTTATGAACAATTTGATGAGAAAAGAATTAAATTTATATAGTCAAGAAGTGGCTAAAATGTTGAAAAGCAATCATTGTGAGATATTAAGAAAGTTAGAAGGTAGTAAAGATAGAACTAATAATATGAACTATCAAGAAAAAGCTAAAGAATTGGCTAGAATAACTAGTAAAACTTTAGTGGATGAGTTTGTGCATAGTGCGATAATAGCACTTGAGATTTTCTCAATAGAAATAGAAAAAACCGATGATATTACTTGTACATTAGCATTTATCTTTCAAGCGGGAAAAATTGAAGGCACAAGAAAAGAGCGTGCTAGGAGGAAAGTTAAAAAAGAGTGATAATAGGGTGAGATGCTCTTTATCTTCTCTCTAAAAACAAACTTATTTGTAAAAATATGGCATTGAGGTATAATATAAGTGAATACACTCGGGGAGGAGATATTATGTTTAAGAAACATAAGCAATTAATAATAGGATTCTTACTAGGAGCATTGGTATTTGGAATAGTTCCAGTAGGGGCAACAGTACAAGATTACTTACTAAAAAAATCAGAAGTTAAACTTATGGTAGATGGTCAAGAATTTACCAATAAAGATTTGCCAGTTTTATTAATGGAACCAGGATATAATTATATTCCTGCAGCAACTTTCAGGGAGATATGTGATAAATTAGGAGTAGGGTTTGAATATGTAGCAGATAAGAAAGAAATACAGATTATTACTACTACTACTGAGAAAACGGATGAGATTGAAGGGAAGGTCGATATCGTGGAAAATGTTGTAAGAGATGGATACAATATAGTAGTTGAAAATGGAATTGAATATGTACTACTAAGGGAAGTATTTGAAAAATTGTCTAAAGAGTATATGTTTCATGTTTTGTCGGACAAAACTATTAATTTTGAATATTTAGAAGAAATTTTAATTGAAAACATGCCATATAAAATAGTTGATAACAAAACATATGTGGAATATGAATATCTTACTAACAACATATTACCTTTAGTAAAATAAAATTAACGGGAGCGATTAGCTCCCATTTTTAATTAATTAGTGTTATAATACCACCCGATACATATACAATTTTCCCATCTGCGGTTTCAAAGGAATCATAAGCTGCACCACTAACCTCAAGTCCTCCCCTAACAAGTATTCCACCGTTAGGATCCAGTACAGTCAAACTTGTTTCATCCCATGTGTTAAAGAAAATTCCCTGGTCAAAAGTGGTTGCATTCATGTAAAGATTTTTTCCAATATTTGCATTAGTAGTAACATCAATAGTAGAATCAGAAATAATTCTACCTCCAGTAATTGTTCCACCAATAATATTAGGACTTTCAATCCTAGTAGAATCAATATAAGTAGATTTAATATATCCAGGTACATAAGGGATATCATCTAAATAAGCTAAGTCATTAGGCTTTCCATTAACATTACCCCAACTAATGTAAGCATTAGGCCCCATAGTAACATTAGTGCCTACAATTAATTCTTCTATTTTAGCGGTAGTAATCGTAGCATTCGCAATCTTACCACCAGTGATAGTCAAGTTAGCAATATGACTATTGGTAATAGCAAGGTTATCAATTTTTGCACCACTAATAGCTAGGTTGGCAATCTTATCTGAAGTTATGGACAAATTTTCAATGTGATTGCTCTTAATAGCTAAATTAGCAATCTTATCAGAAGTTATAGAAAGCTTTTGAATATGATTGGTACCAATAGTTAAATCCTCAATACTGTGTCCACTGAACTTACCGTTGCCATTGAATTTCCCATCAATAAATTGGGTAGTACCAAACGAAGCTTTCAATTGTTCAATTAATCTTTCCTCAGGATCCCCAATATCTAGTTCGCATTCCCAAGGCTTAAACAAGTTATATTTATGTCTAATAATACGAGGTCTAGGGCTATCAGGAGCAATATCTGGGTCAATAATATCAATCATATCCCCAAGGGAGTAATTCTCATGAGAATATTCAGGAAGAACACGAATATCAACTAACTGTACCTTGTATAAATATCTAGGTCTACAAATTAATGATAATTCAGCTTGGGCCTTTTCCAACAGTTCAGATTGATTGTATATATCTTGATTCTTATAGATTCCTACATATTCCCTAGATGTATAACTATTGTTGGTTATATATTTAATACCACCATTTACTGCAGCTATATCCAAATCATCATGACCAAAGGAGTAGAGTTTAGTTACAATCTTATTTGATTGAGTTCTGGTAATATGCTTTAAGTTCTTTTTATATCTAACTTGGAATCCAGTATAATTTTGCCACTTGCCAGCATCCCTCAAATGGACAATTTTATTTACACTATCAAATAGAAGATAGCCACCCCATATCTCTTGTACCTTTTTAATAAGTCCTAATCGGCTTTCTTTTTCAGATTCAATATCTCTTATACCATCTACATCAACAGTACCCAAAGTCCATCCAGTACCTTGTAGAATTGCGTATAAAGCATGGGCAGCAGTCCCAACAGGGTAACGACCACCAGATAAGTTAGAGCCGCCACCAACGATTATTACAGCCAAATCAGCAGGAGGGCGTGCGGTAGGGTCATTGGATATAGAAGGTTCAACATAATCTGTGTCAAGTTCATACCATTTCTCAACTGCCATAACTTTAGTCCAGAGTGTATTTTTATCATCCCTAACAATATCCATAGCTTCATCTTTACGAATGATATAAACTTTATTACCAGCATGTATTTCACATTCAGGAGTAATTTCATTTATTTTTTCAGAAGTAGCAGGCAAGGAAAATTCAAGAGTAGATTCTCCATTAAGTCTAACATCAGGATAAACATCTTTAAGGCCGTCAGCTTTAGGCGATAAAAAAGCTACTGTTTTGCCAGTAACATTAGTTATTTTTATATTTTTAGGTATTTGCATAAAATCACCTTCTTTATATCCATTTGTCACGCCATTTTATCGTTACATTACTAGGTGCAGTTACAGAAGTTTCTCCAGGAAAGAGTAGGGGAAAAGCTTCATTATAATTAGCCATAGCATTAGTAGAGCCAATCTTTGCAGTTTGTTTTTCGGTATCAATGATTAATTTCTGCCCACTAGGAATAGTTCCAGTATAGGATAAAGATTTACCACCAATAGTTAGTGTAGGGTTAGTAGTAGGGCCTGATATTTCAATAATTAATCCAGTTTCAAAAGTACCTTCATTGATAAGGGAACCACTACCAATTAAAGATTTTTCAAAACTTCCAATAATAAATGGATTACTCATTTTGAATGGTAATACAAATTGGAACCAAGTAGGATGATTAGTTATATCAATTTTGCCTGAATACTTTACCATATAGGTTTTTTCTACATCATCAGAAAATATTAGTGTTTTATAACCTTTAGTAGGATTGAGGTAATTAGCGAATAACCGTTGTAGATGTGACTTTTCAAGCGGGGAATAACCCTCTTTTGTAACAACATGAAGTTCCAATGGTCTAGCCTTGAATTCAGTTCCAAAATCTAACTCCCCATGTCTACCAGGTATTTCTTCTGTATTATCTCTAGTAGAAGGAAGGAGTTCGAATCTGCTATCATTAGTGACCAATACACCTAACGGATGGAGTATATTGTTTGAATCAATAACAAAGAAAGCACCAGCAATACTAATATCAGAATCATTACCAATACCAGAATCTGAAACATTCAAATTTGCCATTATAGATAATAATTCATTTCCTATAGCAGAATCTGATACATTTAGATTGTTTATAATTGAAATTGCATCATCTGATGAGGTAGAGTTGTCTAATATATCGATAGTAGCGACTAAGGATATTAATTCATCAGAGATAGCGGTATCTAAAATATCAATATTTGCTAATATATCTTTAATATCATCAATCCCAGAGCCATTGTCTAAAATAATAATCGTAAAAGGCCCAGAATTATAATTTGCTCCACCATCAGTAAGTTTTTTATTGTATATTCGATTTGAATTGTAATTTGCCATTTTATCACCTTCAATTTTACTTTAATTTTAAGCTATGAATATTATGTCGAATATTGCGGTCAAAAGATAAAGATTCACATGATTTTTTGTAGTAATATAGATATCAAGGGGGTGAAATTATGAGTAAAGGGAATAATCTTAAACCAGGTCAAAAAGTTCCAGCCTCAGGACAGTATGAGGTAGTAGGACCTCGTGGAGGGAAAACAGGAAAAGAAGTTACTTCTGTAAAAGGTGAATCATTGCCTCCAACACAAAAGCCAGGCCAAAAATACAATTTGGTTGACCCTACTAAAAATAAGTCTGGAAAACTTTAATGCCTAACAAATAGCCCTATTAGTAAATCTGGGCTATTTGTTTATGGTATATAGAATCTCCTAATATTTTGTATTAAAAAGAACCTACCTTAAGTAAGCTCTTTCTTTTAATTTTTAATGTTCTTGACTCTAACATTTTATCCATTTGATTCTTGACATGAGTTCTTTTTTACGCTTATTAGCAACCTCATTATCAGTACGCCTTAAACAAATAATATTTTTAGCTTCCAAACATTCATCTTTCTGATTTGTCGAGCTTGCTTGAAGAGCAGAATTTATTGTGCAGTAATTTATATTGTAATCTTTAAAATTAATGTCACCTCTTACCCTGCAACTTAAAGTAAGTTTTAATGATTCCTCCAATGATGGATTATCAATGTCTTTAAACCCATCAGTTTCTCCCCAATGTTTTAAAACATATTCTATTTCATCATAATCTGGTTCTAATTTTGATTCTCCTATATCTATACAGAAAACAATCAACCTTTCAGTTTCATCAGTTAATACTGCTGTTTTATTGCCATAATATACTGCTCGAACAAAATCATTTGTTAAATAAACATATCCTTCTGTTGTTGGAAACATGTGCTCTGAATCATATACTTTATCTGCATATCTGCTAATATTTAGACCCTTTAAAATTTCCAAACCTCTTTTCTCCGAAGTTCCATGGTACAATATCATATTTTCTCCCCCTATTGATAACAATTATATATATAACTACTATCGGAGATTATTGTAATTAAAATAGATTAATAAAGTAAATATTATAATTTTACCTAAAGGGAATAGAAAACATACCCTTTAGGTGTTAGTGTAAAGCTATTTAGTTCGCATAAGAAACCTTATCTTCATTAAACTGTCGGATTCCACTTCTCTAATAATGCCGCTAATTTGCCTCTTTTTTCTAACTCTGCTTCTGTTTTCTGTCTTAACTCAAATACATCAGGAACTAACTTTATTCCTAGTATATTCTCTCTAGTTGCTCTTTCTCCCATTTCACATAAATCTGCATATAATATATCCATTTACATTCCTCCTAAAAGTTCTAATATAGCTTCAAACTGTTCTGCTTGTGATATTTTGAGTTTATCTACTTCACTTAATGACGGAACCCATCCCACTTCTCGCCATCCATGGTCTTCACTATACTCAAATTCACGATCTTCAATTATTGCTCCATCAGGAATTGGGTTTTTAGATACTTGTTCACCATTGATCTCAATATATTGATACTCCCATTCTCCAATATTAATTACATTGCCATTTAGCACAACGCAAGGCTTCATCATACTATTTGCACCGCCTTCCAACCTGTATTACCATTTCCCATTGTTTTAAGATATAATTCACCAGTGTCAATTCTACACCTTGTAGAGCCTATCTTAGCAGCAACAGCTCCTTCAGGGCTTCCACTCACTTCTCCATGAGTAGTGCCTGTGAGTAGGGTATATACCCCGGTAGCCATATCATATTGATAAACTTGCGTCAAAGCTTCATTATAAATCCTCACTAATGTACTAGCAGTTCCTAAATAAAATACCCCTGGAGATGTTGTTGTTCTTTCTATTTTTAATTGGGTAGTCCCGCTAGATTGCTGGATAGCAAGTTGACCAGAAAGAGTACCGCCTTGAAGACTTAATCTGCTGGCAATACGCGTCTTCAAAGTATCAGGAGAAATCGCCTTAGTCGTTTCAATTCCTTCTACAACCTCAGTAGTTGTTGCGAATTGAACATGCCCTATGTCATCCTGTGTCGCCATATCTGCCTCATGCGTCGTTAAATTATTATATACTTCATTCAAAGCTAGTACTAAATCGGTTTTTTCTTCAGTATCTAAATTTTCTGTATTACCTACTTTAGATATTAAGTTTAATATGCTATCTGCATTTCCTTTTACAGTTTCATAAATTCGACCTACACCAGCTAGGCTTTCAATTGACTCTTTATTGTTTTGGTTTTTTAGTTTTTCTTCATCTGTATAATCGTTAGTAGATAACTGCTTTCCTTCAATCTTTTTAGTGTAAGTTGCATCAGCAGTTAATACATCAGTTTCTAAAATAGGAGTAGTGAATATGACAGCTCCACCACCATAGTCAATCTCAAAATCATTTGTAATGATAATCCCATTTTTCTTTACAATTGGAGTAGGTGAGAGAAGCCAATTTCTTTTTCCCTCTTGAGCTTGATATATCCTACACCTATCATCGTTTGATATAAAAACTTCTAATAAAGGTATATCCGATTCAGCAAGATACTCCATTCCAATAGATTCTTCAAGTTTCCTAACAGCTTCTTGCAATCCAGAAATATGAGGGGAGATTATCTCCCCAGTTTTAGGGTCTTGCCAATTTGTTTTAGCCAATTAAATCACCACCATTACGATATAGTTACTTGTAATTGAATTACCCATGTATCAGGACTACCCTTTGTCCTTAGTGCAGATTCAACTTTACGATTAAGGTTTTTAGCAGAATCAAAAACTCCATTAGCAACAGTAAATTCTCTCCAATTATGATTACCATCATCTGGACCAAAAGTAGAACGGAAGGTAATCACATTTCCAGATACTTGAGGGTAAGTAGCATCCATAGGAGCATAACTCTTGTTTGTACCTAATAATCCGGTTTGAGTATTAACAGCAGCGGTAGTACCATCTCCAACTCCAATATGAGCATTAGCATTGTTAAAAGGTGTTTCAGAGCCACCAATCAATAGAGTGAGTAGGGAAGTGATACCTTCATTTAAAAGTAGATTTCCTTCAATTTTTTCAATATCATATAAATTCATATCTTTATCATATTTTTCAATAGTCCATTTGGGTTGCCATTTAGCATTTTCACCAATAGCCATACCAACATTTAAAGCTATAGAATCCGTTCCAAAACCTTTATCTTGCATATAATCAGCTCCTTTAATTTAGTCAAATAAAAAAGCCACTCAATTAAGAATGGCTCATAATCTATTTAGTTTTATTCTTATTTAATTCAAATACAGCAGCTTCAATCAAAGCATCAAGTTGTATCAAATCAATATCTATGCTTTTTCCATTTAAAAACTCTATTACATATTCTTTCTTAGGGATATTTAAAATCCCTGCATTTTTCATTTGTTCGGCCGCACTAACTCCAACTTTAACCCAAAAAACAACATTATCCCTTTGTTTTTCAGTAGTATTAGCGTTGATATAAGGCCTTACAGTATAAGTTATGAAAGCACCTATTAAAGCAAATACAATAGTTCCTATACTTACAATAGCTTCACCATTCATTTGAATTCCTCCTTATTTAGAAATCCTATCTATGATAGACCAGAACAACCAACCAGGTATATTCTCGCCTAGTTTCTTTTTCCAATCATCAGGACTATTAACAATTAAATTTCCATTATTGTCTTTTTTCTTATTCAAAGAATCCAAGGCTTTCTCTCCTTGAACCTTTTGCCATTCTAGTAATTCAGCCACAACTAACACCTCAACTTTCGCATAATACCTCTTAGTTATATCAGCAACCAGCTTATCCCATGCACTCGGATTCACCATGTAATACTTAGGACAATCCTTTCCAGTTACATCAAAATGTCGCCATAGAGTGTCTTTGGATGGTCTCAAATCGAACTCTATCAATAAATCTGCAACTCTATTTATCAAAGTATTATAAGTTTTATCATTGAACTTACCACTCCAATCAGGGTGACATGCCTCAATGCCATATAAGTATCTATTAGGGGAATTAGCTAGTAATTGCTTTGCCCTAGCTTTATATGACTTTGCACCTACATGATAAGCGACTTCGGTCTTAGGTAGACAAATTATAACTTCGCCATCTAGTCCAATGACCTCATGAGAACTAGCATATCTCTTAGGAGTAGCAGTTTGATTTTTAAGGTTTTCAAAGTAATTTCTATTATTAATAGCCTTCGAATTTGCATTACCCACCCAATGAATACCAATCCCTTTAATGCCTAGCATTTTAGATTGAGGTCTTGAATAAATATTAGGGGATAGGAGGGAGGTAATAATTTCATATTCTTTTGCCATTATTTTTCACCGCCTTTGCAATAGGTATAAGAAGAAAGAAGGTAATTAGAGTATATCTAACAATGCGATAACTACATAACCATAGCATAAAAGCCCGATATGTAGAATAGAACGAATACGCTTGCTCAAATACGCTCTTCATAATCCTTCACCTCATTTTCTTTAGGTGTTTTCTTTTCCTCTTCTTCATAAGGTTTCATTAATTCTTTGTTCTTCTTTCGTGCAAATAAAAGAAGCCAGTCTAATTTAGCACCAGCTTCAATTAAATTTTCTATATTAGATTGAAATTCCCTCATGAACATGACAGAGTAGACGAAGGAGGCAATAAATATTCCTAGACCTTCTAAATAAACTACTCTATACGATAAACCTGTGAGTACACTTATCATAAGATAGGACACAAATTTAACTTCTGTACCTTTCCACAAGGTTTTGCTAAATACTTTTTTCTTTTTAACAGAATTTTTATAGCCACCATTTTTCTTGCAAATAGAATAGATCTTTGTAATAGCATCTATAATAGCAGCCGCAAAGACAGCTAAAAAAGAAGTCCTATAAAATTGTACAGGAAACATCACGAACCCAGCAAATGTAACAATTGCACCTAATACAGGCTTTGCACCAGTGAAAGCCCTATCAATATAACCCCCGATGTCTTTTAATGTATTCACATCCATATTACACCCCCACGATTAAGCCATATTAGAAATGGCTCTTTGTAATTCTCTTGCAAAACTTCTTTCGTCAGAATCATCTTCAAATACGGTTCGTTCAGAGTTATAAAGTGGAGCATGGAAATTCTGTATAACTCTCCTATCGGTCATGTTGGAAACAGAAGATTGCCCTGAAGGTTTTTGATACAACGCACTTATCAATCCTTCTAATTTAATAGATAAATCAGGAGGAAATACCAACTCACCAGGTTTAAACATTGCCATACCATAAGATAAGGTCTTAGCACCAGTATGAAATTCTGGATATTCACCTAAGTCAGGATTTCGACCATATTTAATCCTAAGGGCGTTATTTTCATCATTAAGTTTTTTCATTTCAGTGTTAATACTTTGACTAAATCCCTGAGATTGGAGTTGTTTCCACTTATCACCATTTGCAACAAACTTAAGATAATCAGCATCTGTCATTCCCCAGTCATGTTTAGAATATTCATTATTAGAATATTTATCACCATAACCAGAAAGACTATTACCGTAATCATTAATACCATCTACAATACCACCGATAGATCCATAATCCCCAGAACTTAAAGCCTGTTCAATTTTATCCAAATAATTCTCTTTAAACTTATCAAACATTACTTCGGACATGGTGGAGGCTAATGCAATCATATCAATGCTATGTTCATCAAAAGCTATTTCAATTTGATTATAGGATTTTTCCCATTTCTCTTTTTCTTGATTTGCAGTATCTTCTATAGCTTTAACTTCATCCTGAGCAATTTTCTTTTTATTTTCAAGACCTTGCTTTTTAAGTTCAATTTCTCTATCATGTTCATCTTCATCTATTTGCTTTAATAAATCTGCTACTTTTTTACGAGCATCTTCAGATGTTCTAACTTGCCAATATGCCAATTCCTCACGAAATTTTGCCATTTTCTTTTCATGGTCAGATTCATCTTCTTGACGATCTAAAAGCTCAAGTTCTTTTTCAATGCCTTTAATAATGTCTTCTTGAGCAGATTTTTTCTTTTTAGATTCATCTTCAATCTGTTGGATTCTATCATCATAAGCATCTTTAACAGTTTTTTGTTGGTCAGAAATCAGATTTTTATATAAATCAAATAAATTCTCAACCCTTGCTTGTTCTTCAGATAGAGAAGATGCTTTAACTTTATACAACTCTCTATATTTTTTAATTTGTTCCTCAATTCCTAATACACCAAGCCTAGCTAAATGCTTAATTGAATTTTCTTCATTATTGAGAGATTCAGTCATAATTTGATTTCTTAGTTTGTATAGATTTTGGTTAGCTTGTTTTACAGCTTCTATATTATTTAATTGATTTGTTTTAACTCTTTCCCAAGCTGCAATTTCTTCTTCTACGGTCAACTCATTAAGGCTTTTCTTCTCACTAATCCAATTAACAGATTTTTTAAGATTATCATCCATTAGAGATTTTTCAGCAGAATACAACCTTTTATTAATATCCATGAGTTCATCAGCAGTTTTTACATGTTTAGACTTTATTTGATTTAAAGTATTTATTTCATCTTCTGTGGTAATTTCATTAATATATTTTTTATAATCAAGTATTTTTAATGCATTGTCTAAAGCTTCATTTTTGTAAGCAGATGTTTTAGTTTTGGAAGGTTTGGCTTCTCCAACTTTTGGAACATATTGGTTTATAGTATTAGAATTAGGGTCATTAGTAGAAGTAGCTTTATCTGCCCAACTACTTAATTCTGCATCTAACTCATTTAATAACTTTTCTTGTGTACTTGCTAATCCTGATAATGCTTTAATGCTATTTTCTCGATTTCGAATTTCTTGTTCAACATTAGTAAGACCATATTGTTTATTTATATCTGCTATTTCTCTATTTAATTTACCAGTTCTTTTATCATAATATGGAACATTAGTACGAGCTTTTTCTATAGCTTCTAGAGCTTCTTTGTTTTCCAACTTTAATGAATTTAATTCAGACCTTGCAATATCTAACTCATTTCTGGTCTGTCCCAATAATAATTCTTGGTCAACATACGAAGATGCAGTAGCAGACATTTTAGCTTGATAACCTTGGGCTATGGCTTGTTGTTTTAAAGCTTCAATATTGTCATATATAGCAGTTGTATTGCCTATAACTTTGCCAGTTTGTTCATCGATAACTAAACTCAAATTAGGGAACGACTGATTAAGCTGGTCTACAATAGCCTTCATTTGAGCCTTTTCAGATATATTTAATTCTTCTTTTTTAGTTAATTCATCTAGTTTATTTGCTAAAGTTTCAGACTTTTTAGCTTGTTCAAGTAAACTATTGCTAGTTTCATCTGCAGCTTGTAATTGGCTATTATAAGACTTTGTTAATTCTTCTTGTTTCTGTTTAAGGCCATCAGATGAATCATGAGCACTATCTAAATTAGATTTATATAAACCTATGGCACCAACAACAGCGGGTATAATTGCCAGCAATTTAGTCCAACCAGGTAAAGATAAAGCAGCACCTAAAGTAGCATCTACACCAAACATTCCACCAACAGATTTAATAGCCTTAGAAATAGCGAGAAGTTCCAACGCAGTAAGCAACAATGCCTTTCCTTCATCATCCATGCTTGCAATTCCATTTGTAACATCTATGGCAGTATCTGTTATGCCTTTTAATACATCAAGAAGCCCAGCATCACCTAAAGCAACAGCTAATTGTTCAGCAGAAGTCTTAAGTGATTGGTATTTCTTTTCAAGAGTATCCATAGTTCTAGCATTTTCTGATTGTGAATATCCAGCAGCATCCATCATTCCATTAAGTACATTTTGAGCACCAAATAATCTTTCAATCATTCCTATAAAATAATTTCTACGATAAACACCGGCTGAAGCCTGAGAAATATCTCTTGTTTGAAGGTCATTCCATTCTTCTTGCATACCTAAAGCGTTTGCCATCTCTTCACTAAATAAGTTTGCATCGTCAGCAGATTCCATAAATCCATCTTTAATTGAATTGCTTGCAGTATCCCATTTAGAAGCAATATCTTGAAAAATTTCCATAACATTTCTAAATTGAGTTTTGGCATTATCAGCAAACATATTTATTCCCATATCTTCAAGTGTATCAATGGATTTAGGTCTTTGAATATATGATAAAATTGAGTTAAGAGCATTTCCAACTTCTTGGCCAGTTCGACCACTTGCTTCACGCATTACAGTTAAAAGTGCAATGGTTTCATCAATCGATAAGTTCATTATCCTAGCAGCACCAGACGACCTTAATAATCCATCAACTAAATCTTGAGATGTAACAGTAAAATCATCACCAGTTTTATTAATTTTATCTAACAATACTGGAAGTTCAGCAGAAGTCATTTTCCATTGAGCCATAATACCTATTAGTGATTCTGTAGAGTTCTTAGCATCCAATTCAGCAGTATTTAAAGCGAGTAGGGAAGTCTTAGTATTATCTAAACTATCTTGCACACCATAGCCAGCTTGTGCCCATCTTAATGCTATATCCTGGACTATTTCAAACGATTGTCCATAGTCTACCCCGAGTTGTAATAGTTCATCTCTATAATTATTGAATACAAAGGTACTATCTTCCATAACCCTTGAGATTTCAACCATACCCATTTCAACTTCTGCAATAGTAGATATAGCTTCTTTAGCACCTTTCATTGCACCATAGAATAGTGAACCACTAAGGAACCATGAGCTTCTTCTTTGCCATTCTGAACTAAAGACATTATATTGGTTACCTACTTCCTCAACAGATTGCTTGTGTTGTTTAGCAGCCTTCGTAGCAGATACAAATCCATCAGAAATATCCTTGCTTGACTTCTTAGCGATAGTTTGTACAGTTTGCAAAGGCTGTCCGAATTGGTCTAATATGGTTTTTTGTCCACCCATACTACCTAACTGACTAGAAAATGTGTTATTAATATCTTTGGCACCTTGCATAGCCAACATTTTCATTTGAGCCAATTCTTTGTTCAGATTGCTTATTCTATTTTCAAATCTCTCTGTAGCACTTATAGCAGGGGAATAATCAAGTCCCAGAGATTGCATAATTTTTACTACACTATCATCATTCATATAGTCACCACACTTTCAAAAGTGCATTAAAAACTACCAAAGAAAGATTCAACATCTTCTTGAGAAGATTCTTCCAAGGTAGTAGGGGAGAGGGTAGGAGTACCACCAAATATATTAGGCATTCCCATTTTGATTGATATGTTTTCTTTGGCTCCATCCAAAATAGTCATAATTTGAGGGATTGTCCTACGAGAAATTTCCTCATAAGCCATTCCTGTATGATATAGCACTCTGGAATAGATTTGTCCCCAATCAGGGTGCTTGTTGTCATCCTTAATAAGAAGTTTTAATAATTCTCCAATACTATCAGTTTCCTTAAGTTTAAGTTTTCGCTTACCAAGTTCAGCCTTGATTTCATCTAAGGATAAAGATTCGTATTTATTTTCTTTCTCCTTATCATCAGATGGAGCCCAAACTATCCCAAGAAATCACACAACTTTCTAAAAAACTCTTTTAGATCCACAACATCCCAATCATTCTCCATTGCTTTTTCAAGAGTTACTGGATTACCTTCTTCGTCAAAGCAATAATGAGTTAGCCAATTGTCAACTTTAACACTGGATTTTTTATCTGTTATATTAAATAGTTGAGTACCTAAACTCAAATTATCCTTCATAAATCTTTCAATATCCCTTAAGACAATAGGCTTAATGGTATAATGCTTTTCTTTTACAATAAAAGAACCACCATCACCAAGCATTACTGATAATGGAGTAGGTTTCTTATCTTCGTTCATGCTAATTACCTCCTATAAAAAGATAATCCCACTAATTAAAGTGGGATTTCAGTTTTCTTATTCATAACAACATTTACACCTGCAGGCTTAATTGCAGCAAAGTTTAATGTAGATGGAGCGTGTTGTTTTGCTAAATTTTCATCAATACTGCCTGTTAATTGAGCTCTTGAGATAGTAGAGTTGTTCTTATACCTCTTAGTTTTATCCTTAGCCAATGTTTCGTGGATAATTTCAATTTGAATGGTAGGATTGATATGATTTTCGTTGATATCATAAGCTTCAACTTCATCAGCTTCAAATACATATTCTATAGTAATTTCTTTACCAGCATCAGTAGAAGCAAATACTAATTTATCAGGAGCATCAGCGGCACCAACTTCAACATCAAACTCTCCTGCTATAGGAGCATCTGGAGCAACAGCTTTTGTCATTGGTTTACTTTCACTATCTAGTACAGTAGGAGTGCCATCAACAGTACCAAGCAACTCAATTTCATAAGGAGCTTCTAAAGGAATTGCAGTTGTAATAACTTCTTTAACCTTTCCAGCTGCTTTACTAATCTTCGCATTTTGCAAGAATGCCAAAGTTGCACTATTAAGAGTAGTCAAGTTAATCCCAATAGTATAAGCAACGCCTGTTTCGTAAACCCCAGCAGGGTAGTTAGAGTTACCATCTGGAATTTCATAAGTGTTCATAGTCTTTTGTCTAGTAATTCCATCGCAAGTTTCAGTTAAAATTCTTTTATCTTCAGGTTTTGTTGATAATGCACCAGTCATAGGGTCAACCTTTGTAAGAATAACCCGACCAGCATTAACCGCTAAATAATCTTTACTCATTTTTCATCATTCCTTTCATATTAAACTGGACTAAAATATCCAAAATGGACACCAAAACAATAAAAGCCAGTAGCGGTTGGTAATTCGCCTAACTGACCTTTGAAAGTAAGATATCTTCCGTTTATTCTTTTATTATTTAAAACATCAACAACTTTACCCATAATTTGCCTAGCTTGAAAGTCTTGCACGGAAGGGACATGACAATCAATTGCAATAATCTCCTCGAACAAAATTGAACTTCTAGTACCCCTAGAACGGAGAGGGTAGAGGCACAACCTTTTATCACTTGAAAGAAGGTCACTCCATTGACTCTTTTTAGTAATCCTCTTACCAATTTCAGAGTTAGACTTACCTGTCAAGTCAAGGAGTCTCATTATTTCTTTATCAGCTATTAATAATTTTTGTATCGTGTTTAGATCTTTATCAAAGTCATACAAAATACCACCACCTTAATGGCATAAAAATAACCCCATGGAGGGGTTTAAGTTTTCTCCGTTATAATGAACTTACTAAACGGAAATTCTTTAATTGTTCGCTTAATTCTCTCTTTAAATCTATAACTTTTCATCCATCTCATAGCGGTTTCCATAGCATGAGAGGGTGGAGTGGGAGTAGCCCATCCAGAAGCCTCAAGGTCATATCCACCTTTGACATATCCATTGATAGGATTTCCTAATATATCGACTTGACCTGGAGCATTAGGGCGGCTTCTAATTTTATTATCATTTCTAGCAGGATTCCATAAAGGACTATTTTTATAATCGTCCAAAGCAGGGTTTGAAGTATCCATTAATGAACCAGTACCATACTCATCCATAATAGCCCATGCACCACCAGCAATAGATGCAGTAATAACATTGGCGATATCAGTTATTTCTTCATCATGTAAACTTTCTCTACCTTCAGGAGTTTGCATACCTTGTTTAGCTTCATTGAGAAGTTCTTGTTGCAAATCCCTCATAGCATCAATTAAACTTTTGTGAAAGGCAGTAATACAGCCTTGACTATCAAATCTTACTGACATTTGATATCAACCTTTTTAGATTTCTTTTCAATATAAATTACAGGCAATCTAAACTTATTTTTATATCTTTTAACCAATGCAATTTTACCAATTCGAAGTAAACCATATCCATATTGGAATAATCTATCAATTCTTTCTTCACTAGCTAATTTCATCTCACCATCAGTCCTTGCATTAACTTATTGCCTTTCTCCATATATCCCTTTTGCTTCTTATCCCAGTTTTTCTTATACTTTGGAATATTGAAGGGTGGAGCAGAGGTACGACTTTTCATGGCCATACACAAAATTCCACAAAGGTAGTATACAGCCACTTGAGATAACTGATTGAATTTTTCTTTTGAATTAATTGGATTTCCAAACATATTCATCTTTTCAAGAGCAGGGGAGAGTAATTGCTTCATTCCACCAATATTTAAAGGAGCATCAATAATTCTATTTGGTAACAATTCATCATTACATGTTAGCATTTTTCTAATTTTATCATGATATCCTTCACCTAAATACTCTTCATACATAAAATTACCTCCATAATTTTATTTTAAGGTCTAAAATCTAATTCTAATTGTACTTGCAAAATTCCACTCATTCCTATGTCGTTGATGGAACTAGCTTGATAATTCTTCCCATCAAATACAATTCTATCCAATTCCTTTACACCTAAGATTTTAGGTATTTGAAGTATATAGATTGTGCTTTCCAATAGTCCTGGATTCTCTTGTCTTAATCTTTGGTTAATAGCCTCGCCATAGCAATCAATGTTTACATTATCAGGGTCAACATCTTGCCATTGTTGAATTGGATTATAATCATCATCCACATTATCTACAAATCTCATATGTCTCATAGTAACATTACATTTAGCAGAGAAAAATGCAGTTTGCATAGATTGAGGGTCATAATTAGTAGATTGAACTAGATATTTTGCATCTCTTTTATTATCTTTAATGGTAATTATTTCACCACTTAGTAAATCCACTTCATTGGGAATTAAACCTTCCCAATAACCTTCTCTAATACCTAAATCTCTACTAGCCTTAGTTGACCTTTTTTTAGATACTTTAGTTTCTACATTAGGTTCTCTATGGATTACGCAATCTTGGCCTTTTGAATATATGAATTTTTCAGCATAACTCATATTACCAACCCCTTTTCGGATAGGTAACTCTAAAATTATTTGATTGAGATGATAGGGTAGGGGAGACTTGATCTAATATCTTTCCGACTAGATTATTTCTATCATCAATAAATTCTAATTTCTTATTATCCCAATTAACATATAACTCATGTCCAGCATGAGGACCTGATTCCTTTTTAGGCAATCTAGCCGACATGGAAGGGCATAGAAGTATACAACATTCCAATACCACCGCGATAATATCTTTTTGTTCAATTGTAGAATCGGGAAGATAGGCGATGTCAACGCCCATCTTATCCCTAATTCTTGTTTGCCAATTTTCAGCAATTAATATTCTATTACTCATAGGGTTCACCCCTTATTTCTTACTCAATGGTAAGGATTCTAGCACCATCAGCAAATATCTTTCTGAATCCACTGTTTTCAGATACAGTTAAGATTTCAGTTTGGTTCTTAATGAACTTGTCAGCTTCACTAATTGAAGAACCAACTTCAAATAATTCTTCGATAGTGTTATTTCTGTTAAGTCCATAAACAGCTTCTTTCCCACCTATTTTTTCAATAGTAGGGCTATAAAGTAAAGTAGTATTAGCAATCAAACCTTGTGGTAAAGTAGTCTTAACATTTAAGCCATTTGCTATAAGTTCATCCATTTTACTAGCAACTTCAAACTTAGGATATAATACTTCTAATATTTGAAGTAAGCCATCTTCATTTGCAACGATAGTGTCGCAGTTATATGGATAGAACTTCAATAAGAATTTTATCCATGCAGTTCTAGTGATAGTAGTTGCAGCAGCGTCGAAATCTTTTACTTTGTGAGCAGGAGCAGCATTGTTGTTTCCATCTCCATCTTTTACAACATCTAGTATTTCAGCTATCTTGTTGTTAGCAGCTTCAACACCGATTCTATCTATATGTCTCTTGAACATTTCAATATCCATTCTTCTTAATGCTTCATATGAAGCTTCAACAGCACGACCATATTTGTAGAAGGATATAGCAGTTCCACCAATTCTAAGTTTAGCAACTGGCAAATCAGCAGCCTCAGTAACTCTTCTCATTTCAGTAGCTTTCTTATTCTTAGGGTCACTAAAGTCTAAGTAAGAAGCCTTATAAACATTACTATCAATAGGAGTTCTTTGAGCCACTAGATATTGATAAAGTGGGAACTCTTGCATTGATTGTACTAAAGTTCTTGCTACGAACTCTGGGAATAAAACCTTATTCTCGTTTGCTCTGTAGAAAGCTTCAACCTTTGATGCAAAAAGATTTTTCTCTGGGATAGATTGAGTTAATATTCCAGCTTCTTTCATAAGTCTTTCAAAGGCATCAAGTTTTCCGCCTTCTTGTGTTGGATCTAAGCTTTCTAAATAAGATGAAAAAGTCATCTCTTTAGAGTGAGCTTGATTGTATAATTCGCTTGATAAAGTATTTAATGCAATTTTCATATATTTACACTTCCTTTCTAATTTTTAAATTATCCTAAGAATACTGTACAAGTTTCAGCAGTCGCATCAACTTCTACAACAACAGGACATCTTAACTTTGCAGTTTCGGCACTGCTTATAACGGCACCAGCACCATCAGTAGCAGCAATCTTACCAACAGTAGGGGCAACGGCACCTATAGGAACATCAGTTACAAATCCTCTAAATGAAACTCCTACATGACCATCATTTTCGTAAACATCAATGAATCCAAATACAGTCGCACCACTAACACCTAAATCTACTGTTTGAGCTGCGCTTATAACTACAGGCAATCCAACAACAGCATCTCTATTAGCAGCAGCAACTAAAGCTTTAATTCCAGCACCTGCTTTAAATGTAGCCTGTTGTAAACCTATACCTTCAAATCCGATTCCACCTCTTGACATAAATCACACATCCTTTCTAAATTTGGGCAATAAAATAACCACTATTTTTAGTGGTTTGCCAGTTAGTTATTTACTTGTCTCCAGTTTAAATCTGTTTCTAATGCTTCAATTATTTCAACTATCTCATTTTTTCTCTGCTTATCTTCGGATAGACGATTCTCCAATTGGTTAATATTCATATCTAATTCAAGCAGATTTCTTCTTTCAAACGATAGTCTATCTTCTAACATTTTTCTAGTAATCTCATTCACAATATTACCTCCTAGAATTTAATTTTACTTTCCTACTTTAAATGCATCATCTGGAATTGACAACTTTTGTCCTTGTTCAGCTTCTGGGTCAGTAAGTCTACCATTAGGAATAGCATTTTTAGCTTGAAGTTCCCAAGTTTTCATAATATCCTTGATAGAATTAGTACCCATAGAAGTAAAGCTATTTTCCCAAGTTTCTTTAGGGAAGTCATTACCCATAGCACGAACTCCCATAGCTATAGCATCATCTGATAAGGACTTATGGTATTCTTGACCTTCTTTAGCCAATTTTAAAACTTCATCTGCAGATAGTTCAGCACCTAACTTTTCAGTTACAGTTTCTTTGGACAAGAATTCATCCGTAGGTTTTAATGGTTCTACTGATGCTTTTATTGTTTCAACCGTTGCATCCCACTTTTCAGCGACTTTCTCAAGAATGTCAATCTCTTTCATTCCTTCTACATACTCAATCCCTAGTGACTCAAGTGCTTTTAATACCTTTTCATTCATACTTCCTTCAACTCCTTCCAAATTATCATTTTCATCTTCATTTTTTGCACCTTTAAATACTTTCTTATGGTCTGATTTCTTAACCATAGTAAGCATATTGCCATTACTGTATTTGCTTATAAATACTGTCTTGTCAGGTAATTCTTCTTTTTCTCCAAGTACAGCAAAGTTGCCTGTAGGTAATTCAATAATATCTCCATCACTAGCTTGTGATATCATTGCACCTGGATAAGCACCATCCCACACAATGGATTCCTCATACAAAGCATTATTGTTATAAGGAATTATGATAGAAGGGGGCATTGCAGTTAATGTACATTGCTTTTTAGTTCCATCTGCCATATCATAAGTTCTACCTCGCCAATGGCTACATTCTCCACCATAGTAGTTCATTCCGCATATAGAACAAACCATCGTGTCAGTGCTAAAACTAATTGATGTATCGGATAATACACCTGATTCAATTTTCTTAATCAATGAATTAGCAGACATTCCATCAACAACTTCATCATCTCTAACAATGAATTTTGATAAATGCAATTCAATTGTTTCATCATTTACAAGACTAGGTTTTAATTCACCATCAAATACCTTGCCATATGGCACGCCTTGAAGCCCTTGCCAGCTATTCCAATTATGGTTATACATAAAAGAAACGCCCTTTTGAGCATCTTCAACCATTACTTGTAATAGTTCTTTACTAATTCTTGTATATCTATTTGGGATTAACATATCACCAGCAGATTTCCCAGAGAAAACAAATACTTCATCAGCAGTTAATGGTCTTTTAGCTAATTTGTTTATTTTAGCCAACTGTTCATCCGTTGGTACTCCAAATTTACTCATTCTTTTTCACCTTCTTTCCAAATTCATCTTCTTCATACTTATTGCATAGATCTTCACATAAACAACCTTCACAATCAAAACAATCTTTTAATTCCTTAGGTAATTCATCAAATGGAATCTTATTCAAGTTTGGGTTCTTCCCCCGAATGTTTGTCATTATTTTCAACACTTACACCCCCCGAACTCAAGGATATTTTCATTTCGACTAAAGGTCTATCAGATACAGCCTTTTTAACTCCCATAGCCTCTCGAGCAGCAGTATCGTTGTCAACCCAGCCCATAGCTACAGTATAAATGTATCTACTCATTTTAGAGGTAGCAACTTCTTCTTTATCAAGCTCTGATTGCCAATCGACTACATTATGAGTGAAAACTGGAATAGCTTGAATACCTTTAACTCTTAGCCATAGCCTAGCTATTTCTTCCATCAACCTTTTACTACCTCTTTGGAGCGAGAGGATGCCTTGTACAAATATCTTCATTTCAACACTTGAATAAGTTTCAGTTTTTCCAGTATGCCTATTCATGAAGGTACTCAACTGTTTCAAACCATTGTTAGTTTGATAATCAGTCATTTCATTAATTGCCCTAAAGTCAACACTTCTAGTAGCATTTCCTTGACCTTGATTTCTTGAAACATCATCATATGTCACAATATCTGAATCAGGGTCAACACTTTCAAGGTTACTAGCGATATTATCGAGATAATCATTTATCCATTTAGTTAATTCTTTAGGGTCATTCTTAATATGCTGAGGGCATATGCTTAATGCTCTTTCCATATTGATAGAGTAGAAGTCCCTAGCATAGCCTTGGTGATGAAGCACAGCATGAACATCATCAAATACTTGTAGCTGAGAATCAATAGCACGCAAAGCAGGGGACATAATCAAAGTTCCCTTAGGGTCATTGCCATCAGGGTCAAGAGGCACATAAAACACATTAGCTTTACTTAAATCAACCTTTTGTCCTTTATCATTATATTGATAAGGGATGATAAGCTTCTTACCATTTCTTTCTTCCCATTCCCAATGGATTGTCCTCGGGTCAATGGGGTGTACTTCTATAATATCTGTCCTATCAGAATTAACTTCAACTTCTAACATCTGAACACCATACAGAACCGCATTTTTATGCAATATGTCCATAATTCCATCAAGTCCGGCATTACTTATTGAATTTATCCTAGATGCAAAATCTCGCCATTCATCTTCGATATCAGTTAAAGAAACTTCTGTATTTTTATATCCAACAGGATAAAACTTCATCTTATGACCTTGATTGGCATATCTAACAAAGTTCCATAAAGCCATGGAACCATCTGGAGTTTTCTTGGTCATAAACTCAATAGCATTAGCTTCATCAGGAATTCCTCTTAGCTCCTTTAATAAATCTCTACTTCTACCACGATAGAATGAGGAACCATAAGGTTGACTAGCAGAAGATACTCGACCAGTAGGAATAGAAGTAGTCGGTTCAGCTCTTGTTTTCCTACCAAGCCCATTTTTAAAAAATCCCATATACATCACCTACCTTCTAAAATACCAATTTTTCTATTTCATCCAGCAATTGAGCCTTAGCCAAATTAACATATTGCTGATTATCGGTTATCAGTTCAATTAGGAATCTAGCATCATCTTTATCTATTTCAATCTCGCCATTATTAGTAAGATTTACAGCCCATGTTATCATCTTAGCGGGTTTACCGACAGTAGACATAGCTAGCATATTAGCAAGTATATCATTTAGATTTTCGCCTGTAGGTTCTCCTTTTAAGGTTATTAGGTTTTTATCAAGATTAAGTTTCATAATTTTCCACCAACAAATCATATTCTTTAATCAGTTCATTAACAACATGGGTTACAATTTCCTTTGTCATTTCTTCAATGCTAATATTGAGATTAGTTTTAAACTTCTCAACTATAGACTCAGATAAATCATCTACACTATTTTCCATAATGTATTGAAATTGTTGAGCAAATAATATTACAGCAGTAGAAAATTTTGTTTCAAATTGCTTTTCTTGTTTTTCGTTCATTTGATTTCCTCCTAATTGAATTATTTACATTGACTCTTTGGCTTTTTACATCTGCAACACCTATATCCAAATCCTTCATAAAATTTGATTTTATGTTTGAACCACCAAAAACATTTTTTCATGTAATCGCCTCAAATTTAATTAGAATGTTTTAAACTATTTATTGAATGAGTTACGCTTATAATTGAATGAGAAATCTCTAATGCCTTTTGATTATCATTTTCCTCAATTGCCTTTTCTTGAATTTTCTCCAATACTTCAATTTGTTTTTCTAGGCTTGCTCTAATGTCTGCCATTATACACACCTCCAAATTATATTTTATGTAGTCACTGCATCAAGGAAGGACGGGGAGGAGGTACCCCAGACCCTAGTATTCCTTGATTATTGACAGTGAAATATATAATAAATGAGCCAAACAGTGAAGCTCATTAGATATATCTAAGATGACTTACTAATTCCCCTTACAATTCCAGCGAATGGAATTATTAAAGTAGGGGATTGAAAATCCTTAAAACAGAAATATAAAGCAGATACAATATCGTCATGGCCACTATCAGTAGCATTATGATATTGAGTAGACCTTCCATCTCTATCTACAGATACATAATCCTGTAATTGTTTTTCAACTTCACTAGACCAAGGAATTTTACACCATTGTTGTTCAACTACTAATGCAAAATCCTCAACTAATTTGCCCTTGTTTCCACCTTGTTCATTGATAGGTACATTTGGTATTCCTCTTTTATTAAGTTGAGAGCCTATAGCTTCACCTAGTCCTGTTTGACCAAAGTTTACAGTTGCCCCATGATACAATCTTGAGTACATTTCCAAAGTGTCCCATTGAGCATCCCAACCAAGCCTTGTCATAAGGTCAATCTTCACAACCTTGCCTTTACTATCTCTAATAACGCAAGGATGACCATCTCCCTTACTAGCAGGGTCATATCCTATAGTATAAGTTTCAAATGGGTCAGGCTTTTCCCATTCTTTCCAGAATTCAGCTATTTCATCTTCTTTTCTACTAGGAGGTCTAACAAGTACTCTTTCATAGTGAGGGAATACAGAGTTAATCTCCATGATGAATTCTGCAAGATAATCTTGTCTGTACCTAGTTTCCGTCATACCCATCTTAATTTCATCTTCAAAGGTAACAGGGTCACCCATTGAATCTTCGCCGACTATGTTGTATCTTTTTTCGCCCATAAATGGGTTATCCCAAGTTGAGAAGTGAAATGTTTCATACGATGGGGAATAGAGGGACGAACCTTTATCACCCATTAAAGATAATTTGTAAAAGTAAGTTCTACCTTTAGGAGTACTATTAATTAATGCAATTCCACCTTTACCATTAGGACCACGACCAGGAGAGTCAAGTCTTTGTCTTAAGTTTGCCCATACTGTATCTAGCTCCTTTACTCTAGCAGCTTCTGTTATTGTGACAATATCAAGCCCAACACCGACAAGAGTTTCAGGATCGTCAGCAGAGTGGACTTCTATAATTCCACCATTTATAGTTTCTATAGTTAAATTTGATAGCGATATATCATATACTAATTCTTTAGGTAATAGTTTCTTTAAGTCACGCCAGTTTTGTCTTGCTAAACGCATATTAGGAGCTACAATCCACCATAAAACAGGAGGATTGACATCGATGGAGCGTTCCTCATTTTCCATTTGAAGGAACTTCATAACACCTTCACCGATGGAACCTAAGTCCTTTCCAAAACGGTTCCCACAAACAAGTATCTTAAATCTTGCTTCACTGTCATGTATTATCTGTTGAGCAGAGTGTGGGGTATAGGGAATAGTAACTTTCCTATATCCATTAGCATTAGCCATTCTGCAGCTTCCACAAGTTTTGAATGAAGTGTATTGCCCAACTCCTTCCTTACCTTTAGAAGGTCGCCATGCTTGTTCAAAGTGAGTTCCACATTCTTCACAGATACCAATTCTATCTGATTTAGTAGAGTGTTCTATATATTTTTCATTAATCCTTGCTACTCGACCTATTGAGCCAACTTTTCTAGGCATAAACATCACCAACTTTCAAGCATAGAAAAACCACCCTATAAAGAGTGGTTGATAATTTATATTTAATTTGGCGGGAAGTGATGGAATCGAACCAACAATCAAGTACCTTTATCGTACTAAGCAGAACCACATTTTCTTATTATCTTACTTCCCATATATTTTAAAAAGAAAAAGCACCCTTGTAAGAGTGCTTTATGTTGGTTGCATTTTACAACCCTATAGTCTTTTTTGCAGTTTCAGATGCTATTTCAACAATAATTCCTTTTGCTACTTCCCATATTTCATTAGTAACTTTTTGACCTATCATTTTTATTTTTAAAGCTGCAACTTTTGTACGAGGTGTTTCTGAAACAATATCATTTAGGTTTTTATCAAAATCATCTTTATCTTCTTTTGTTAGATTGCCTAAACTCATAACCTCTTGTATAGCCTTTAGTTTTTCTTCTGTCCATGGATAAGCATTCCCACATTCATGACAATATGCTGGAGCAGTTTCCATTCCGCCGCCCAAAAAGGCAATACCTGGCATATTGTAATCTCCTCTTATTGGTGTGTTGCACTTTTGGCATGAATAGATTGTAATAGACCCACATTCTTTGCAAAATTTAGTGTTTAATTCAGGGTATTCCTTAAAACTATCATTAATTACATGCCCATTTTTACATATCAATGCTATATCATAATATCCCATTAAGCATTACCCCCTTTTACTAGATATTTTACCATAAGAGGGGAGATATTGCATTAATTAGAATTTATTTATTTATTTAATTCATTCGCCTAAGATTTTCCTTTTAATTCTATTTTTGAATGAGAAAATTTACTTAACATACATCATTATTATACTGACAATTAACGTCTTTGCAATTTTACTTAGTGTAATCATTGTTAAGAATTAGAGGCTTGCCACAGAAAGGGCATTTATTTGTCTTTGGATTTTTGTTTTCTAATTTCATTTCCTATTCACCTACATTTTTATCTTCTACAGTATAAACTTTTTTAGTAGCCTTAGTTTTATTAACCTCTTTTGGCTTCTTAACCTCATGAACAATATCTTTGCCTAGATCCTTGTAGAACTCAAAATTCTCTTTTACAAAATCTCTCATCCCTTTACCTGGATTATAGTTAGGATATAGTTTTAAAAATTCCACTTCGCAATCTTCCAAAGTATCACCCTTGATATATCCGTTTTTTATAAGGTAGAGTAGGGAGATAGAAGGGGAGCGACTAGCACCTTCATTACAATGTACTAGAACTTTTAAACCTTCATCTAGTTTTTTCTCCATAAAATCAATAGCCTTATCAATCATAGTTTTATCAAAGAATAAAGATTTAGGAGCATCAACTATATTCATAAAAAGCCTGTTACCTCTTTCTGCAAATAAATACCCTGGATGGTCTTTAGGAGCACCTCTACCAGTATATTGAAGTAGTTGCCTATGGTATGGTTCTTTACAAGCATGAACTACTGCAAAGTTATCGCATGGTTGATCAACTTCTCTTCCTGGAATATGTTCCTTTTTTAGATTGAAATAATGTTCTTCATTTCCAACAAATAAATTTTTAATGATTTCTAACATTTACATTACCTCCATTTTTATTTGTAATTTTAATTTTAAAGTAATCATTAAAGCCTTAAAATTAAAAAGCAATCCTAAATCTTTAAGATAACTATAAGATAATTTTAAATTTATTTTACGAATTATTATCCATTCTAAAAAATCAAGAATATCAAATTTAGTAGTATCTTGTAAGTAGCTTAATATTGACGATACCTCTATATCAGATAAATCCTTAAACTTTACTCTAAACCAAAACCATTCAAAGACTTCAATAGTTTCAAATCCTGCTAAATGTAAATTATCTATTTTATTATTTAAATCATCAACCCATTTCATTGGCAACACCTCGTAATTTGACATCATAAATTAAACCTTTGTCATGATTTTCTTGGTAAAAATAAAAGAACTCTTTAAATGAGTTCAATTCAATAATCTTTACATTGTTCCAGTCGAATTCTTTGCAAAACTTTAGAGTAATCATAGTTCATCATCTACCATTTCCACAGTCTGCCCAGCAAGTTCATGAGTACAATCATTTAGATATTGTATCTTGCCATCTTTTACAAATAAATGACATTTCCTATCATCACCCCATGTAACCAGTATAGAAGGGGAGAAGGTAGGATTATCATAATCTCCATTAAAACTCCATGACTTATTGAGCCCGTGATATTCTTTACAAGCAGGGCAGTAAAACAATAACATATTACCATGTGCAGTTCTTAATTTTCCTTTTTTCATAAAATCACCTACTTATACCAATCTACAATTATCGGCTCTATTATAAAGAATTTCTTCTTGTGCAAAATGTATCATATTCCTATCGCTATCTAAGTTACTCTTAAAATACATATCTATTATAAGTTTCCAATCGTTAACTTTGCATAAATCATATTCATCTCCAAAGTCATCTATAGCCTTTACTATTTGAGATATATATTTATTTGACAATATTGGGTGTTGTTTTTTCATATACAATTCATACTTAGTTAGGTAATAGTTGAATACATCTAAAAAAAACGAATCGTCATTGCGATTAGCAATTACAACATTAAGTCTTTGTATTATTTCTTTAGTATTATTCTTAGTATTATTTCCACTTCCTTTGGCGGTATCTAGTTCCTTCCTTGGTCGTTTCAAGTTACCCCCTATGGAAGTATCTGCACTATTTGCAAGGGATTCAAGCCTTTTCTTGCCTTCTTTTAATAGTAAAGTTATTTTATTTTCATCTTGAATTATCTTGAAATACCTTTTAGCAGGCATTCCTTTTCTTTTTACTTCAATCAATCCTAAACTTTTCAAATTATTTATGGCAGTTCTTTGAGCCTTTTCTCCTAATCCTGTGCCAGCTTGCAAATCATATTGAGTGTTATAAAAGCAACCTTCATCGTCTAATAGTTGTCTAGCTTCAAAGTAAAAGTATCTCGATAATAATTCACAATATAATACAGCTTCATTCAATCCTATAGCTTGTATGAGATTTTTATTGACTGTTATGCTGCCATCTGAACGCAATAAATCTAGTATCATCATATCAATACCGTCCTTTCGTATTTGTCCTATTATAATTAAAAGCCTTGAAGGTGATTAGGACTTATCACTTTTCGACCCGTCGGTCTATCAAGGCAATATTTCATTAAAATAGCACTCCTGTTGAGTGCCTAAATAACTACTTATTCAATAAATAATTCCTAACTGCATATTTAAAAGTCATATAAATAAAATATCCAGAGTACTTATTATCCTTCATGTAAGTAATCGGAATATTATATCTGTCGCTAAATGAATGTAAACTTGCTAGAAATGATACAGGTTTGTATTCTGTTTTATAATTATGATTAATTACATCCTCGTAAGATGCCTTTTCAATAAGAAGATGGACATTTCCTTTACTGCGGATAAATTCTCCTTCAAAAGCCGTTCTAGTGGTTGTAAAGCACGAAGAAATTTCCTCAAGTGAATTTTTCCTCTCCACCGATACAATATCATTAAAATACAAATCTTTAATTATACCAAGTTCAGGATTGGAAGGTATCATACAAGTATAATCCGCAAAATCCAACTTTTTCACTATATAAGGGAATTTCTTGCTATCCCAATATTGAGTTAAATGTTGATTGACTTGTTCTCGTGTGTCGACTAAAATAACCATGCTTTTAAGTAGTACATCTATTTCTTTATCTGTATATTTATACATTTGAATCATATTATCACATCATTTCTTTTTAACAGTCGTCTTAATTTCTTACGATTAGCTTTTTTCATCTTACTGGTGAACCTATATGACTTACAATAATATTTCCTAGAAAATCTATCTTCAAAAGTTAATCTTTTACGGATTCCACGCAAACTATCACCTAATCATCATTATCTATCGAAACACCGATAGAAGCTTTTTCGCCTGATTGTGTCTGGAATTGAGCCACTATCTTAGTACGCTTTCTATTGCCATATTCATCTTGTACTGAAGGTTTCATCAAGGATTTCAATGTATTAGCCATTTTATCCATAGATTCAGCCATGAACTTTAGATCCATTGGATTTAAATCTTCTTTAGTAAGAATCTTAGTCAATGTTTCTTCACTTAAAGCCTTATCAGCAACAGCATTAATGCCATCAATTAATTTTTTAGCAGCATCTAGCTTTTTATTATCAACTATAAGTTCAGTTTCCCTTTGTTTAGCTTCCAGTACTTGCTTATTTAGGACAGCTAAGCTCTCTTGTTTTTGAATGAGTTCATATTTCTGCTCATCTTCATCATCAGGAGATATTGCAATAGAACCCATAAGGGGATTGAAGGGGAGTAGACCTTGTTCTACGATTTCATCTTCTAAAACCTCTATATCTTCAGTTGTCTTTTTATTTTTAGACATATTTATCACCTACTTTAAATTCGGTCTACGATCTACAAATTCTCGAACTGCAACATAAATCATATCTCTATAAGTTACCTTTATCATAGACATTTCATTAGCCTTATCAACTACACCTTGAAATTCCTCATATAAATCTTTTGGAAATGGAATGTTTATATTAACTACATTAGGATTATCTTTCCATCTTGGCGGTCTGCCCGGACTTTGTTTTCTAGTGCGACCGTTTTCCTTCCAAAAATCGTAATTGCTTTTCAATATCCCGTATTGATTTCTAAGATATCCGTTTTCATATTTAGGGAATTCTTTAAATTGATGAGCTATAGGTTTTAATGCGTCAATGCTTGAAACACCTTCAAGCCCACTTCTACCAATAACACTTTTAGCGGTATTAGTATTTATTCCTTCCCATTTACATATATCAAAGTAGTTATAGTAGTTTTTAGGCATCTTTTTATAAATTTTCTTATTTTCCACTTCTATCAACTCCATTAAAATTCCCAAGGTTGGGAATGCATCTAGGCAACATACAGAAATATTTTATTCCTGTAAATGTACTCCACTTACAACCTTCACATTTATGACTTTTGCGTTGTTCTTCTTTGATTTTATAAATGCATTTATTATATTTCTCATATTTACAATCAACTTTTACTCCATCATAATTATCATGTAGTAAAGCAAAATTACATTCACAAGTATTACATTTCATTTTTTCACACCCTTTTGAGGATTAAAGTATTGTTGTTTATTTTTATCTTTATCAATTTTGTTTTTTACTTTTGCGATGTATTTTTCATCAAGAGATATTCTTAAGACTGTCCCTCTGAGATATGGGCTATCTGGCACCACTTGTCTTTTCATTAGCTTTAACAGATTCTTGCAGCTATTAAGATACCTTACATGCCCATGATTTTCATATTTTCCTTTGGTATTTATAATTATATGACCTTTCCTATGGTCATCTTCAATTACAATGTATTCATTAAACCTATACACAAGCTTTCCCATGGAATCAGCTCCAGTATTTGATATGTAGGAGATAGCTAAAAGGGGTTAAGGCTATCTCAATTCTATTTAGCTGCAGAATATTATTTAACTTGGTAGTCTGCATTACCAACTATGGAGGAAGGTAAGAGATTTGAACTCTTGAGGGTTTTATCCCTGCTTGTTTAGCAAACAAGTACCATAAACCTAACTCGGCCAACCTTCCGTATTTATTTACTTTTGCCTTTTTTTATATATTTGGATGAAATAAAATAACCTTCATCAGTATAATAGAGAAGGTCATGTTCTTTCATGAGATTTATCATTTTATTAAGTTTAGGTTTGCTACATCCATATATTTCTAACAAGTCCTTGTATTGAATAGGTTTCTTGCTTCTCTTGTGAATCAATCTACCAGTATGCCATTCGATAAATTCTCCTAAACAAACAACATATCCGATTAATTCCTCGATATTTTTAACACCTGATTTCTTTAACTCTTTAATTTCATCCACCATAAGCATTAGATAAGGTTTTTTTCCGCCAGTGCTTTTTGGTTTTTTATCTTCAAGAGTAGGGGTTTCGCCGATTTTTCTCCAATGAGCATCAAACAACATTCCATCATAGGCTCCACCAATGATTTTGTAAATAATTCTTTCATAGCCATTAGGAGTTTTTTCCCTTGATACAACAAAGGTTCCTTGAAATGCATTTGTTTCTCTATCTATGAATTTAGAAATTTCTTTATCCAATTTAATCGCCCCATTCATGGGGTATTCTAGGTAAAAAGTTTTTACCTTACCAAATTCCCTTCAATTGTTGTAAAATCAATGCGTATATGGATTTCATAATGTTCGTGCTTTAAGTAATAAGTTTCTGGAATTTAAAAACACCCCTTTTTCAAGAGATGTTTTCAAAAGACTTTTAAATTTTTATATAACTCTACATAATAATTATAGCATAGCCTCCCATATAAGATGTGATTAAAATCATATAGAAATCGTATAAGAAGTGTATAGGAAATGCATAGAAAATGAATAAGTAAACGGATAGTTAGTACATCACTTTTAGAAATTAAGTCATAGCGAAAATATATCAAAATTATTTTAAATAAGTATTCACATAAAATTATGAGGAGTTAACTATTATAAAAATGGTGTTTTTATGATTTTTTTATTAATTTTTGCCCAGTTTTGGCCTTATAGAAATGGGATATTTTTTCGAGGGGTAACTCTCCCGCCCCAGCTGACCAGTCCCCCCCCAGGTGCCTTAAAAAAATATGCTAAATATGGCAGATACAGTGAGCAAAATGGATAAGAAAGGTATAAATATGCGGTCTATAAGCATTGGAAACAGTGGGGTGTGTGATATAATACCGAAATTGTATAGTTTCGGTATTATATTTGATTAAAATAAGGCTATTTTGAGTGGAAAAAAGGTGATTGATAGATACAAATGGCAAAAAATACATGTATAAAATTGATATAATCTAGTAATAGAAATAGGTCAAATGTGTTCAAAACGGGTTCGTTGCTACATTAAGAGAAGGGTTTATTAGGGTGCCATCATACTGTACCCATACGCATCACTCAACTAAATCAAATATATTGAAATGGCTATATCTTCACACATAAAGCAATAAGAACATAATAATGCATAAAGTAATACGATACACATATGCAAATACTACAAATACTACAAATACTGTACCAATACACTTATAGAGTACAGGTAGAAATATGCTTCTATAGATACATCAATAGTATCAAGTCCACATCTAAGCTGTAGATCTATTTACTAATAATAGCTTCAGCATAGCTCCGCTTTATCCAGTCTAGTTCCGTTCGCTGCACCTAAACAGTTGGATTGGGTTATGAAATGTATCTGGCCGTCAGTCTATAATTCCCCTAAAAGATTCTCAATAATAAATGTAAATATTATGCAATGAGATGGAAAATTATGTATAATGGATATAATAGGAATATAAAACAAGGGGGATAAATATGAGTTTAATGAGAAGTCAAAAAAATTCATTATTAGAAGAAATAAAAGAGTCAGTATTTGATCCTTTTAATTTTGAATGGGATACTAGCATAGGCAAAGATGAAGATGAATTGATTGAAATCTTGCGGTATAAAGGAACGGACTATAAATTCTTAATACTTTTAGAAGAAGATAATATTAGATTTGGACTTTCTCCAGGCCAGAATATACCATTTGAACAGAGTTATTCATATGAATGGGATGAGGTGCTAGAATTTTTCAGACTTTGGCTTCAATACTTAGAAAGAGAAATATCTCAGCCAGATTTATGGGGAGAACTAGAAAAAATAAGAGCATTTGATGATATTGAATATGAAATAGAAAATACTATGCAACAATTTACTTATAATGAAATTAAGCAAATTCAAAGAGGAATTGGAGAGATAAGAAGGTATCTATTAAATGTGGTCGACAATGATGAAGAAGATTCTAAAACCATCAATGAAAAGCTTGATTATCTGATTGAATCATCAGAGAGAATGGGTAAAAAAGACTGGCTTAATATATTTTATGGTTCAATGTTTAGCTTATCTATTAGCTTAGCTTTGAATCCAGAACAAGGGCAAACCATGATTAATCTATTCAAAAGTGCAGTTTTAGGAATTGTAAAGTTTCTTAGTGTCAGTGGAGCATAATAGCTAGTTCATAATAATAGAAAAGGACCATTAAGGTCCTTTTTATCTAGTTAATAATAATGTGAACTGAAAATAAAAAGTTGTACAATAAATCTGGTAAATTATGTATAATAGGTTTAATAAGGGAATATGGGAAAAGGGGGTTAATTATGGACCAAGGATTTAACTTTACAATAGCAGTAGCACCTAATGATTCATTTAAATTAGAAAGAGAAATGAGATATATGAAAACAGCATTACTATATGCAGATGAAATAACTTTAATAAGTCCAGTTGTTCATACTTTTTTTGAATTAACAAATAAAAAATATGTAAATAATGAAAGAAAAGGATTGATTTTGTTAGATAAAATCGCTAGCCTTATTAAGTTATGTGATTATAGTGAATATCAACATTATAGTGAAGTTATAGAACCAATGAAGGATAAAATTAATTCTAAGCAATATAAGCATGCTCCTTATTATTTGAAATTTCAATTTATGCAAACACTGATTACATTATCTAAAAACATAGATGTGAAGTTAAGAGAATATCTTGGGAATGATTCTTGTAATGATATAGCTTATTTAATGAATAACAAAATAATTAAGCTAGAAACTTTTGAATCAAATTTAGACGATATAGATCAATATGTTTTTGAATACTTTAGCAAATTAGGAAACCATCTTTCTAATAGTTATGCTCTATTTGATGAGGAATCTAATAACTTAATGAGTGCTGCTATAAGTGATGGAATAATAAATATGAGCAAGATAGCAAAATATAAAACAACTCAAGCAAGCTTGACAGAAAATTTATTTTTGAAATTACCATCATTTGAATTTGCTCAAATAGATGAAATATTAGACATTAGAAAAGAGTTAGAAAAATCTTTAATAAGATTTAGATCAAAAACATCAGAGTATTCTAAAAACATTCAAACATTACCTTGGGATAAAGACTTTGAAGATGAATGCTATATTCTGTATAATAAAGAAATAGTTCCTTCGATATTAGAGATTCAGGAAATGATAGAAGATAATAATATAATAAAAAATTTGGGAATTACAATATTGACAGATCAGTCAATGTTAAGTAGTATGGGTGGTTTAGTTGCTGGTGTTGCAGCAACTGGAGCAATTACTTCACTTAACAACGCTATTGCTTCGGATAAAGCAATGTTAGCAGTTGGTGGAGCTTGGGCTGTATCTAAAGTAGCAAGTGCATATAATGAATATAGAAAGAAAGCTAAGGAAATAGAGAGAAAAGATTTATATTTTTATTATAAAGCTGGGACAACTTTAATTGATGAAAAATATAAAATGCAATAATGAAGTAAAGGACCATTAAGGTCCTTATTTTTATGCCTATTCAATTGGGTCTACTTCATCTGGAATAAACTTAATAATATCATCTGCGGCAACAGTCCTGCCTATTTTCTGCGACAACCATTACGCCTTTCAAAAGTTATCTTTGCATGTTTTAACATTATTAAATAATTATTGAGTTCATTTTTCTTCTGAATTTCATCGTGTATAGATTCATCATACAAATCCTTATACATATCATTTAATATTTTTACAGTTGAGGGAATTTCCCAACCTAGCAAATCAGCTTTTCGATAAATTGAGTTAATTTCTTTCTCAAATTCATTTTGTTCTGGTTCGTATATTTCCACATAATCACCTATCGCATTGAATTTGTTTCTATTGTTTCATCTGGTATAATCTCTACTATTTCTTCTATCTTAATAGCTCTACCAAGTTCCCTGCTTAGATAATTAGCTATCTTATCTATAGTTGATAGCGATACATTTCCAGTATCATTGTTAAGCGTAACAGATATATTAGGTGTAATTATTTTATGCTCTATTAGACGCTTCATATTCAATCCATTTGGTTTTTCTCTTCCTAATAACTCTCTTAAGGGCCCATAACTAATCATCTATATCACTCCAGTATTTTTTTATTCATTATATATTAATATTATCATTTTGTCAAAAATAATTAACGAAATAGTGAATTATATTAATAAAAAGGGTTGATTTAATCGGTATTGTATTATATAATTAAGTTATCGAAAAGGTTAACTAAATTATCTAAAAAATGAATAAAACATAATAAAAAGGGTATTGAATAAATAAGAAAATAGAGGAGCTAGAACGATGAAAAAGAATGAAATCTTTATAAAAAATACTTTAGATGTAGAGGTTGATGCCCTTAAAGCAAGAAACAGATACAAGGTAAAAGCAATGTACGATATAGAACAAGAAGGAGGTTATTACAAAATAGAGCATAGACTTATAGAGGATTTAACACTGACATGGGATGAAATCGAAGAAATGGGCGGAATTGCAGAGGTCAATAGAGAGTTTAGAGAATGTTATGGACTTGAAAAATAAATTGTCTTAGATGATAAAAATATAAAAATAAATAAGGAGCTGGCGAAATGAAAAGAAAAGAAATCATCGAAACTAGAACAGGGCTACAACTTAAAGAACTATCCAAAGGAGCAAAACATGAAGTAGGTAAAACTTACTACTGCGGATACTGGAGACAGACATATGAGGTTATAGATCTAAAAAACAATACAGGCGATTGGAGAGATTTGTCGGTAACTTGTAAGTGGCAAGATGGACATACAAACTCACATTGTACGGCATTAGACATTAAGCAAGATTTTGAAGTAATCAGATAAAAGGAGGGATTAAGATGGGAGCGAGAAGCACACGAAACAGGCATAAAGATAATTGCTTTATGAGTAAGGACATCGAAACTACTATAAAGAAGGCAAAAACATACCATTCAGGAGAAAGAGAGTTTTATATATTTAGAATCAAATCTAGTAACGACAATGACACCTTCTATGCAGATGGCACTAAATTATTTAACAAAAACCCAATTAAACACTTCATAAACACATCAAAATATGGAGATCGATCAAAGTGGTTAGAGGTGGCAGTAGAATAGATGTAAAAGCAGGGCAAGGGTCAACGCTGGTGAAATCCCAGGGGAAGGGAAACCTTCCACCGCTCAACCTGAAAAGGTAATAAAAAATTGGAGGGGTCAAGATGATGGATAAAAAAATAAAAGCATATAACGATAATAGGCTAGTATCTGAAGGACTTCTAAGTGCATTTCTGAAAGATAATGAGGATTCAGATGAATATATACAAGATGAACTTAAAAAGTTTTACACTCAAGACACGGTCGAGTTTGAATGTTTTCATAGTGGAAATTGGAGAATTGAAACAGTATAAAAAATAAATCTAATAGAGGGGTTAAGATGTTGACTTTACAACTTGAAAATGGAATCACTTACAAATCAATAAATACACCAATCATTAAAAAGGTCATGGCATATGTAAACCTTGGCGGTGGTCAATCAGTTTGTAGTGGAGAGTATAACAAAGAAATCAATACATTTGCAGAAGAGAACGAAAAGAATTTTAATTAATGGGAGGGGTTAGAATGAAATATGAAATAGGACAAAAAATTTATAATAGGGGAGACATGGCAAATCGCTCAGGATGGTTCGAAATTGTAAGATATGATAGCAACTGGGGAACTTATGACCTAGAAGAAATTGGCGGAGATAGGAAAATTGGTGGATTATTTGAATGTAGTATATCAGAAGTTGACAAAGGACATAGCGGGACCAGATTTGTAACTGAAAAAGCCTACAAGGAATTAAGAGAAAAGCAGTTAAAGGTCTTAGAAGAATCATTTGCAAAATACAGGAAACCTCAAACAGTATAGGGCAGAAATGCCCTTCCCAATGCAATTACTTCTAGGTAGTGGTCCAAAGTCCGAATTAATGCAGATGGGGAAGAGGGTTTATTAGTTATAAAATTAATCTATAGGAGGGGCTATTAATGGCTAGAAAATTACCTAAGTTTATAAATACAAATCAAGCAGTGGCGATGCTCAACCAAATAAATCAAAGCTGTGCGACAGGAGCAAGAAATCATGCTATTTTGATGATTATGTATAGGGCAGGACTGAGAGTCTCAGAGGTAGCGAACTTGACTGTACCAGACATGAATTTTGAAACTGGATTAATCTATGTGCAAGATGGTAAGGGTGACAAGGACAGATATATTCCTATGGATAGTGACATAATTTTATCTTGTCAAAATTGGCTAAGATTTAGACCAGAATCGGAATTATTCTTCTGTACCCTTAAAGGTGGAATCTTAGATACTAGATATATTCGTGAAATGTGCTATAGGATTTCAGAGAAGGCCGGGGTATTCATACAAGATGGCCGTGAAAAGAAAAAAGTTAATCCCCATGCATTACGCCATGGATTTGCAACGGAAGCACTAAGGAATGATGAGTTCAATATAAGAGAGCTGCAGGAGTTGCTTGGACATAGTAGCGTATCAACTACACAGGTCTATACAAGTGTCGTCCTTGATGATTTGGCAAAAAAGTTTAAACAGAGGAAAAGTATCATGAAATAGAGGGGAACTATTCCCCTTTTTCTTTTTTTACTGGTATAATTGTATAAAGGGGTGGAGATATGGCTGAACAAAGAGAGATCAAAGGAAAAGAGATTCACGGTATTCAAGATTATATTTCAATTTTAGATAAATTAATTTATCAGTTTACTCGAACTAAAATGGGAGGGGAACTTTCATTTAGAGGTATAAGTAATAGCAATTATAAATTAATTCCTAATATTTATCGTAAAAAGATAGAGCAATTTAATGGAATTGAAAACAATGTTTATTGGGAGCCAGAAAATGAAATATTAAGTCATTTTATTAAAGAAGCTAGTTGCTATGTTAATGGTATAGATACAAAGGATTATTTGTCTTGGTTAGAATATGCTCAGCATTTTGGTGCTCCGACAAGACTACTAGATTTTACTTCTAATTCTTTAGTAGCGTTATACTTTTGTTGTAAAGAAAACCAAGAACTAGATGGAACTGTTTGGATATTACATGAATCAAATTATAGAAATTTTGTCAATAAAAATTCAAGATATTCAGTTAATAACGGACCATTGTCAAGAATACAAATATTAGATGATATAATAAAAAACATAGAAGATAGCAATCACTCGTGTATAGAGTATCCTTGTAGTTATATACCTCGTTACATAGACATTCGTATGTCAGCTCAAGAAAGCAGGTTTTTAATTTGGGGAAGTAAGACAGAGTCTTTAGAAGATTTAATAGAATCAAAGAATTTTATGACTGTAAACGAACAAGGGGGGATTGCTAAAGATGAAATGTTTATATATAAAATCAGAGTACCAAGTACTCATAAACCTAAAATAATTAAACAACTCAACCTTTGTGGAGTTAATGAAAAAAGACTATTTCCAGGATTAGATGGAGTGGGTAAATATATTTCTAATTATTATAGTATGAGTTATGATGATTATGTCCGAACTTTTAATTAAAAAACTAAGACTCTTGGATAATCCAGAGTCTTTTTTACTTAATTACTTTCAAAATAATTAGCATCTACGCCTAGTGAATTAATTATTCGATTTAATAAATCATTGCTAGGCTTGGCAATATTTGATTCATATGCATATATACTATTTTTTGCACATCCACATAGTTTCCCAAGTTCTTCTGCAGTATATCCTTTGATATTTCTTTGTTTCCTAATCTTTTCACCTAGATTATTTTCTGGATAATCAATATATTTATTACTAGTGTTTAACTTTTCATATAAAAGTATCCCATTACTATCCCGCTTGCAACAGGATCTGGAAAAACTACTACATTATATACTGTACTTCAAGAATTAAATAAAATTGAAAAAAATATCATAACCATAGAAGATCCAGTTGAATATAAATTAAATGGTATAAATCAAGTTCAAATAAATACAAAGGCAGGGTTTACTTTTGCATCTGGACTAAGGTCTATATTAAGGCAAGATCCTGATATAATAATGTTAGGAGAAATAAGAGATAATGAGACTGCAGAGATAGCCATAAGAGCAGCTATAACAGGGCACCTTGTGCTTTCAACACTCCATACAAATGACAGCCCGTCATCAGTGGCAAGACTTGTTGATATGGGAATAGAACCGTATCTTGTTTCTTCAGCAGTAATAGGAGTAGTGTCTCAGAGACTAGTAAAATTATTATGTCCAAAATGTAAGATGCAGTATGAAGCTAGTTTATTAGAAAAGAAAGTATTGGGAATTGATGTAGATGAAAAAATAATACTGAATAAGGCAGTCGGTTGCAGTTCTTGTAATAAAGGATACAAAGGAAGAACTGCAATTCATGAACTAATGACTATTAATGAAAATATTAGATTACTCATAGATAAAGGTGTTAATATTGATGAATTAAGAAAAAGGGCTATTGAAGATGGAATGATCACTTTACTTCAATCAGCTGCAGCTGTAGCGATTAATGGTGACACATCATATAATGAAGTCTTAAGAGTAGGATTTACTCTGGGATAGGAGGATATAAATGAAATTGTTGGAATTAATTAATGTAGCAACTTCAAGAAAAGCATCAGATATACATTTAACAGTTGGATTACCACCAGTGCTTCGAATAGATGGGCAACTAATAATCTTAGATAGTGAAAAATTAACGGCTAACGATACAAAAATGTTAGTATATGAATCCCTAAACGATAATTTAATCAATATACTTGAAAAAAAAGGGGAGGTTGACTCATCCTTTTCTAGCCCAAGAGTAGGTAGGTATAGAATTAATGCATATAAGCAAAGAGGCTCTTTTGGAATGGCGTTAAGGATAATTCCACTAGATATACCTACTGTGGAAGAACTAGGATTACCTTTAGTAGTAAGAGATTTAGCAAGATTACCAAGGGGACTTGTTCTAGTAACGGGACCTACTGGTAGTGGTAAATCCACTACATTAGCATCTATGATAAATCAAATTAACTCTGAAAGAACATGCCATATACTTACCTTGGAAGACCCAATTGAATATTTACATAAACATAACAAAAGTATAGTTAACCAAAGAGAAATAGGCACTGACTCCTTGTCTTTTGCCAATGGACTTAGATCAGCACTTCGGCAGGACCCAGATGTTATATTAGTCGGAGAGATGAGAGATTTAGAGACCATGTCAATAGCATTAACTGCTGCAGAAACTGGACACTTAGTATTCTCTACATTACATACCGTAGGAACTGCTAAGACTATTGATAGGGTAATAGATGTATTTCCGCCACATCAACAGCAACAGGTTCGTACTCAATTTGCTTCTGCAATACAAGCAATAGTATCTCAGCAACTTTTACCAAAGTCTAATGAATCTGGAAGAATAGCAGCATTTGAAATAATGATAGCAACAGCAGCTATTAGAAATTTAATTAGGGAAGAGAAAACACATCAAGTTGATACTGCAATCCAAACAGGCTCAAAATACCAAATGCAGACTATGGATAATTCAATACTAGAATTATATAAAAAAGGATTAATATCTAAAGAAACAGCATTGATGCAGGCAATAAATCAAGACAATATTAAAAAATATATTACTTAGGATGTGAGAAGCCTATGATATATAAATACAAAGCAATATCTCAAACAGGTGAAGTATTAGAAGGAGTTTTTGAAGGACAGGATGAATCAGATGTAATAACCATGTTAAAAGGAAACAAATATCTCCCAATTACTGTGGAAAAAGATCTTGGTGCTGAGGCTCAAATTGACATCTTTTCTTCCAAGGTAAAGAAAAAGGATCTTGCAGTCTTTTGTAGACAATTCTATACAATGTTAGATGTAGGTATTGATATAGTAGAATCTTTGGAAGTCATAGGAAAACAATCTGAGAATAAGACTTTAGTCAAAGCATTAGGTGCATTAAGTGAGAATGTTCAAAAGGGATTTACTTTATCTCAAGGGATGAAAAAACATCCTAAAGTATTTCCATCACTACTTATAAATATGGTGGAAGCCGGAGAAGTTAGTGGGAATTTAGATACTATAATAGAAAGAATGGCAGTGCATTTTGAAAAAGAATACAAGCTAGAGAACAAAGTAAAATCAGCTTTAATATATCCAATGATACTAGCAGTAGTATCAGTTGCAGTTATAATATTTATGCTTGTAGTAGTAATGCCAACATTTATAAGTATGTTTGAAAGTAGTGGACAAGCACTTCCAAATCTTACACAGTTTTTACTTAATCTAAGTAATTATTTGACCAAATACTGGTATATACATTTAGTTACATTGATTGGATTTGTCATTGGGTTTATGATATTCAAAAATAGTAATATTGGAATAATCATTATTGATACTTTAAAACTTAAGATTCCTATTGTTAAAGATACAAATGTGAAGATAATTACTGCAAGATTTTCAAGAACTCTATCCACCTTAATATCAAGTGGAATATCTCTCTTAGTCGCAATAGAAGTAGTAGGGAAGGTTGTGGGGAATAAAGTAATTCAAGAAAGGCTAGAATTATCCTCAGGAAATGTAAGAAAAGGTATCTCACTATCTATATCAATCAGCGAGGTAGGCGTATTTCCTCCTATGGTAGATTCAATGATAAAAATAGGTGAAGAATCTGGAGCATTAGATGAACTATTATCTAAGACAGCTGATTTTTATGATGAAGAAGTAGATGTAGCTCTACAAAAAATGACCAGTCTAATGGAACCTTTAATGTTGGTTGTTATGGCAGCAGTCATAGGTTTTATTGTAATAGCAATGGCTCTACCAATGTTTGACATGGTAAGTACAATTTAAAATCAATGATAGTCCATAGTAGAAGAGACCTATAGTTAGGAAAGTGGTTATTAGTAACATATGTAATTATATTTTTAGGTTAATTCAGGGGGGAAATTAATGTTAAAAGAGATTATAAAAAGAAGGAATAAAAAAGGATTTACATTAGTAGAGTTGTTAGCAGTTATTGCAATACTGGGTATTTTAGCAGCTATAGCTGTGCCAAAATTTAATGATGTTACCGATAATGCCAAAAAAACAGCAGCAGTGGCTGAGCATAAAGTAATTGTTTCTGCTTTTCAGATGTTTCAAGCTGCAAGCCCTAGCGGCTCCTTACCTGCAAAAAAGGCAGATTTAGTAGGTTATTTAGATATAGAAGATAGTACTGACACTGATGAGAATTTATATACAACAAAAAATGCTACTCATGAAATTAATTGGAGTAACGGAATGATAAAAACTAAATTAATTGGCAAAACAGATGTTTTAAAATCAAGTACACTGAAATAATTAATTACAGAGCTGATAAAATTTATTAACTCATACAAAGGAGCATAGATATGCAACTACTTGTTTTCCTATATGGATTACTAATAGGATCATTTTTAAATGTATGTATTTACAGAATACCAAAGAAGGAAAGTATAGTAATACCTTCCTCCTGTTGTAAAAATTGTGGTACAAGTCTCAAATGGTGTGACTTAATACCATTATTTAGCTTTATAGTCCAAGGGGGAAAATGTAGATATTGTAAGGGGGAAATCTCTCCACAGTATCCAATTATTGAACTATTAAATGCTACGATATATTTAATTATCTATTTACGATTTGGGTTTTCTTTAGAATTGTTTTTCTATTCAATTATTTTTTCATTACTTATTATAATTTCAGTTATAGATTTACAAAATATGATAATTCCTGATATTTTAGTTGTTATTATATTTGGAACAGCTATTTTGTATAAACTTGTTTCATACTTATTATATAACATTTCACCGGAAGTATTAAATAGTATAGGAGGACTAGTTTTCTCTTCTTTACTCTTCATCTTAATAATTATAATCTCCAAAGGAGCCATGGGTGATGGAGATGTAACTTTAATCGGAATATTAGGGTTTATTGTAGGTATCAAGAAGATATTTCTTACTATACTGGCGTCTTTTATATTAGGTGCAATTATTTCAATTTTCTTATTAATTAAAAAAATCAAAGGAAGGAAAGATCCAATACCCTTTGGACCATTTATTATATTAGGTTTTTTCATAACAATATTCTGGGGAGATGAATTGCTTAACTGGTATATAATGATGTTTTAAAAAAACTGTTATTCATGTTTTAAAAGAAGTATAGAAAGGTGGAATAACTTTGAAATTACCATTAATCAGCAAAAAAATCTTATCCCTTGACTTTGGTTCCCATGAAATAAAAGTAATAGAAGGACGAGTTTTAAAAGGGGAAAGTAATATTTCAAAAGCTTTCACTATACAGCTACCTAAAGGTGCGTATTTAGATGGTGAAATCTTCAATCAAACTATGATATCTACTACAATAAAAAATGCTTTAAAAGACAACAAAGTTTCAACAGATTTAGCCTATGGGGTAATAAACAGTTCTTCTATTATTACTAGAGAGATTGTTATTCCAAAGGTTATGGAAAAAGAAATATCATCTGTTATTAATTATCAATTAAATGATTATCTACCAATTAATCTAGATGATTATGTTATCAAGTATATTATCTTAGGAACCAGCATTGAAGGAAATAATGAAAAGCTTAATATATTATTAATCGGAATACTAAAAAAGATGGTAACTGAACATCTAAGTTTAATGAAAGATGCAGGGCTAAAGCCACAAATATTAGATTTTCAAGGGAATGCAATTGCTAAACTACTTCAATTCAATGCTTTAATAAACGAACAATATAATACTAGAGATGTAGTTATTGCTTCAGTAGATATAGGATATATAAATTCTAAGCTTACTGTAATAAGAAACGGAGTTATTGAAGTATCACGAGTTATAGAAGTGGGAGCAAAGGAATTATATGAAAACGTAGGATTGATATTTGATTGTTCTGTAGAGGATTGTGAAAGAAAGATATTTGAAGTGAGGAATCTAAATACTATTCAGGAAGATTTTACTGATTATTATAGACTAGTAAATGTTATAAAATCTATCTTAAATAATCTTTTGGAAAAAATTGAAATAGTATTTAAATATTACATTAGTAGGGGATCTAAAAGTGATATTAATTATATTTTGCTTCAAGGAGGTCTTTCAAATTTAAATGGTGTAGATAATATTTTTTCTAATTATTTCAATATACCGTCTGTTAAACTAATTTCTTTAGATAAAATTAAATTTGATGGTGATTTATCTCAGTATTCAAATGCTATTGGAGGGCTAATTCGGATGGATGAGGTGCAAAAATGAGAGATATAAACTTTTTTGAACCTTATATAGGTAAAAAGGGTTCAAAATTAGATAATAAAATTATTACTTTTACTTTATCTACTTTTATTATTTTACTTATCATTGCTTATATAGTTTACAATGCAGTTATAATTAAACAAGAGTCGGAAATAGTAGAAATTCTAAGAGAGATGTCCGAAAATCCAATGACAATGGAAAAAGTTGAATTTATTAAAACCAAAGAAACTAAGGTGTCTGAATTTAGAGATTATGTAGTAAAAATCAAACAACTAGATAGTATAATTGAGAGGAAAGATGTCGTAGATGAAAGCTTTTTAGATATAATTACATCTAAAGTTCCAAAGAATTTATTTCTCACTTCTATTAGTATAAAGGGTGGAGATATTCATTTAATAGGTATATCTAAGGATAAATGGGCAATTGCAGAATTACAAAAAGGATTAGAAGATTTAAGTCATATTGAGGAAATTTTCGTGTCAAATATTTCTTTCTCAGAGAATTATTATAATTTTAATGTCAATGTTAGATTAAAGGGTGTGGATACATATGGAGAAGAGTCTGCTGAAAAAGAAGAAAAATAAGTCTTTAGAATTTACAAGAAATGAAAAAGTTCTTTTGTATCTATTAGCTATTATTTTATTTTCTTGGTTAGTATATAAATTCATTATAAACCCTCAATCTGAGAAACTTCGGGCTCTAGCGATACAGAAGACAGAATATCTACAAAAGATTGGCGAAATTAATGATATACTCCGTAGAGAGGATCAAATCAATAAGGATTGGGATGTGTTGCATATAGGAAATAAAAAAATTGTGTCAAAATATTTTCCGAAATTAGATCAAGCGCAGATTATCTATTTACTTAATGGGTTGATTGAAAACGAAAATCTTTCCGTAGCGGATCTTAACTTCAATAGGCCAGTATACGAAGATATTGGGGATCTACAAGTAAAGAATATGGATATTTCTATACCTTATAGTGGAAGTTATTTTGGTGTTTTGGATATGATTAATGCTATAAAGAGCAGTCCAAGAAAGATATTAGTAGACAGCATGTCAATGGATATGGATACAGATGGAAAATTAAATGGGATTATGACATTAAAAGTCTATAGTTTAGATGGAATTGCAGAAGCTGATAGCAATATTATATATATTGACATTGCTAAAGAAGAAGACAAAAACACCCCTTTTATTCCCTATGAGGATTATAAATCTAGTGAAACAAACATTGTAGAAGAAATAGAAAAAGTAGTAGTGGTGAAACCTTATGTAGAAGAAACTCTATTAGATTTTGAAAATAAGAATTTCTATTTTCTACCCTCTCAGGAATTTGTAAAGGGTTATGTTAGTCAGTCTACTAAAGCTAAATCAAAGGATTATTCCTTAAGACTCGAGTATGATATCGTAGCTATAGAGGAAGAAAATCGTGGGTATATTGATATTTCTAAGAACAATATACAACTTAAATATCCTCCGAATACCGTTGGTCTTTGGATATATTCATATGATTATTCTCCTGCTACTGTTGGAATAGCTTTTCGAGGACAAATGGGAGAAGATATATGTATACCACTCACGGAAGGTATAGGCTGGACTGGATGGAAGTATGTTGAGGCTAATCCTCCAGATGATTTAATAATTTATCCACTTAATCTTGAAAAACTATATGTTGAAATTCCAAAGAATAGGGATAATTGTGGTGTGATTTTAATTGATAAGCTTGAGGCAGTTTATTCTAGAAATATTGATGAAAATGGAAAAGATGTAAGTATAGGTGATTGTATGTTTCATGTAGTTAATTCTGGAGATACTGCTGAAAAAATAAGTATGGAGTACTACGGTTCAAAAAAATATGTAAATGAGATATTAAAGCTTAATGAGATAAGTGGTTTAGATATAATTCCTGTTGGCAAAGTTCTTGTACTTAAAAAACGATAGAAGGTGATAAAATGAGAAGATGTAGGATATTTTCAATAGCTATTCTTGTAATATTATTACTAAATAATTCTATTGTACTTGCCAATACTGGTGACGAAATATACTTAATTGCTAAAAAAACTGCAGATACTCTAGGTTATTCTGAAGGTAAAATAGTAGGTTCACAGACTAGTTCAAAAGACAATATATCTACCCCATATGATTTAAGACCAAAATATAAAGATGTTATAAAAAAGTATTCTTATTATCTAACTAATAATGATAAGAATTTTGAAACTTACTTCATAACTGGATTCTATGAGGGATTTGACAGGGGATACTATGATGCTATATTTATAAGAACTGGAAATATCCTAGTGGAACCAAAATTTACTTATGCTGATGCATTTGGTCTTCTTTATGGAGAAATACACGCAGCACATGATTATCATAATGGATATGCTTCAAACTGGTCAAAAGCTATGCCCACGGATTCAACCATTACAGAATTATTTAGTTTAGGAATGGAAACCACTTCTTATAGGATTTATTTCTTAAAATTATTTAAAGAAAAGTTTAAGGAAGGTTATGTATCTGGATATGAAGTAAGTCTTCAAGAACCAAAGAATATTTCTTTGGAAACTGGTACTAGTGATGGAGAAGAACTAGGTTCTAAACTTGGTATAGTTTATGGTGCTAAGGATTATTATGATAAGAATTCAAATAATTATAATAGAAATATCCCATCAGATTCAGATATCCTAACATACTATTCTTTAAAGAAGGAATCTCCACTGTATAGGGAAGGATTTCTCATTGGATTTAAGAATAGTTATGAGGAAAGTTACAGTAAATCATTTAGAGAAGCAAATTTAAATTTAAAAATATTGGATGATGTTGATGGATTTGACAATGGTTACGATACTGGTTGGATAAAAGGAGAAATACAAGCTACTAAAGATTATACCTTAAAGAAAGCTAGCAATTGGAAAACTAATTCAATTACTAATTCAAATATAATTATAGAGCACTATTTGCTTCTTAAAACGGATAACTATAGGCAAGGATTTATTAGCGGCTATTGGAAAGGGTTTTCTGAATCTTATATAAATACTTATAATTTACTAAGGCAAAAAGACTCACTTACTAAGTCGACGATAGTAAACATATCTGCTATTGGTGGAAGGGGCTTCAGTGGAGATAATGGGTTGTTAGTTCAAGTAGACAAGGGAATATTCTATAATAATGTTGTATTAAACATCGATACTTTATCAGACAATAGCTATAAGTTAGAAAATAAATATATTAAAGCTTCTAACTATTACAGGATTGATATAACAAATGCTACTAATGATTATGATAATTCGATTCCTATTACTTTAGAATTTGAATATTTTGGAAAGCAAAATGGAGGAATATATAAATTAGTAAATGATAAATGGGCATATTTACCTTCTAGGATTAATGAAGGAAAGATCTCAGCCAATGTTGAGGCAAGAACGCTAAATTCTAAGAGCGGAACTTATGTAGTATTAGTGGATAATGAAGTTCCTATATTGTATGATATTAGAGGTCATTGGGCTAAGGAGGAGATAAATACATTTATTAGAAGAGGCATTGTCAATGGATATTCTGATAAGACTTTTAGACCAGACAGCAGTATTTCGAGAGTTGAGTTTTTAAGTATACTAAGCAGAGTTTATGAGTGGAAAATAACTAATGATACAGAAAACATAAAGATATTTAAAGATCTTGAAAAATTCCAGACTTATGAAAATGTTATTAGCTACGCATATCATAGAAAATATATAAATGGGTATAGTGATGGTACTTTTAGACCGGGTGATTATATTTCTTATAAAGAAGTTGAAATAATAATGCAAAGAGTTTTAGGCGATGAAAATTTCAACTGGTATAATATTGCTTCAAGAATATTAACTGATAAGATAATTCGTTGTTTCTCTTATGATAGCAATGAAAATAAAATAACTAGAGCAGAACTAATTTATATGCTCTATTCTCTAAACCAATGGAAGTATTAAAACTAAAACAAAATAAATATGGCTATACATTATTAGAGCTTATATTAGTATTAGCCTTATTTTCAATAATGTTATCATTAGTGATGCCAAGTTTAAGCAATATCTACAATACTAAGGAAAATAAAGAACTTATGGAATTTAAGAGGGACATTATTTTTGCTAGAAATAGTGCTGTTGTTGAAAATTGTATTTATGGAGTTTATATAGATTTAAGTAATAATAGTTATAAAATTGTTAAAGAAGATAAGATCACAACTATTATAAAAGATAAGCAATTTACACAGGGTATAACAATAAAAAGTAACAACTTTAAAAATTCTATTAATTTTTCTGCTACAGGAACTCCTAATCGCTCAGGTACAATCCTAGTTACAAATAGAAAAAATCAAAATATTGAAATTACTATTACTCCAGCTACTGGAAAAGTTAATCTTTATAACATAGAATAATGAAATGAGGTAAATTTATTATGAAAAAAGGCTTTACTTTAGTAGAAACACTAATAGGTCTATGTTTGTTAGGATTAATTGCAGTGACTGTATTGCCAATTATAAACTCATCTTTCTATAGGACAAGCATTCATAACACAAAAATTGAAATGATTTATTTAGGCGAGTTGGTAGTTGAGAAAATAAAAGCTTATGATATTGAAAAAGGTATAGATACATCTATATATGATACTAGAGTATTAGATATAATTAAGTTATTCCAAGTCAATGACAATGTTGAGATGATAATTCCGCAAAGTCAAATTAATGAGAAATACAATATTAAGATAATTAAAAAAGAAAAATCCGAAAGATTATGGGAGTTATCAGTTTTTGTATATGAAAACAAAGAAGGGAGCAAGGTTGATAATGTTCAATATAAAGCATATTTACCTTCAAAATAAGGGTTTTACTTTATTAGAAGTTTTGTTGACTCTAGGAATTAGCTCAATTATTATCCTATCATTATTTTGTATACTAGATTTTTCAATAGATGCTTGTACTTTAAGTGATGAGAAAGATGAGCTAATATTAAATGGTAGATATGCTATTGAATATATCAAGGATGATATTAAATCTGCGGATAAAATTATATCTTCAGATAAGATAGTAGGTCTAAATACTAAATTTCCAACCAATATAGGATTTGTAATGATAATAGATGAAGAAAATGGGAGTTATAGATATATCACCTACCATCTAAACAGCAATAAAATTGTAAGAATGGCATGCACTAGATTCAATGAAGAATACCCTTCTTCATATTATTTTGATGGATATAATGATTTATGTGAATATGTAGATGATATTTCAGATACAAAATTCATGACTGAATTAAATATAGTTTACTTGGATTTTAAGTTTAAGAAGAACAATTCTGAATTAAATTTAAAATCTAATGTTTTTATTAGATGTCCAATTGATTATTAATTTGGAGGCATTATGGAAAATAGAAAAGGTTATATCTCTGTTATTGCATTAATTATAATGTCTGTTTTGATGATTATGTCTTTATATTTGGGATATATCATCAAATTAGAACATTTCATACTAGAATCAACTACTGATAATATCCAAGCTTATTACTATTCAGAAGGTAAAATTCTTATGTCTCTACTAGAAGGAAAATACTATGATAATCAACTATGTCCTATGTTAGAAGAACATTTTAGGTCATTGCCATTTCCTACATTTACAAAAGATATAGTTATTGATGAAGAAGATTTAGAGCAAGGGGATGATATGAAAAAAGTGAAGGTTGTTATTACTGAGAAAGATGGTAAAAAAGTATTAAAGCTGATTTCCGATAGTAACATGAAAGGACTAAAGGCTAAAGTTACTTCTACTGTATCTCTTTTCAATGAACTTGTTGATAATGGAAAATCTCCTCTTTTGCCAAATTTAGTATTGGATTTTCAGAAAAAAGATTTTAATTTATTGTTGAATAAGATCATTAAAGATATTGATATTCATAATTGTAATAGGCCTAGTAATATTTATGGTATGGAATCCTCTATGTATAGTAGGATTGATTTATATAAAAAAGGTAGCAAATTTGTAATAGCAGCTTCTAGAGATAATATGCAAGAGCCATATATTGAAGAGTTCGCTGGAAAGGCTATGTTTTTAGTAGCAAAAAAATATGATGAAACTCCTGTTAATTTTTTTGTTGGTGACAGTAGCAACTTAGAGGTAGATATTTCAGGTGTATTATTTGTTGAAGGAAATTTAATTATAACTAGTAAATTCAAATTTAATGGTATAATAGTAGTAGTTAATGGGGGCATAATAATTGATACTTTAGAAAGACCTAGTATCAAAGGACTATTAATCTCTGATGAGTTATTAGATCATAATTATTTAAGCGAAAAAGCCGATATTGCTTATGATAGGTTTAGCATTTATAAATATGGAACTTTAGTGCCTGGATTTCTTGAACCAAAGATTAATTTAATGAAAAGTGACTAGCTTAAGGGGGGAATTTAATGGGTCTTCATAATTTAATAGAAGATGAAGTGTCAAAAGTATTACATAAGGTCCTACCACAAATGGATGTAAAATGTACTTGTGAAAAATGTCAAATGGATATTGCAGCAGTAGCATTGAATAATCTAACACCAAACTATGTGGTTACAGAACAAGGATATGCATATGCTAAGGCAAATAATTTGAATCAACAATTTAATGCTGATGTTTTGGCTGCTGTTACAAAAGCAATTGAGATTGTAGGGAATAACCCTAAACATGAACAATAGGTGGATGTGATGAAAAACATTGTATTAATTGGTATGAGTGGTGCAGGCAAGACCACTGTGGGAATGGAACTATCAAGAATTTTAAATAGAGAATTTTTTGATACTGATTATTTAATTGAAAAAGAGGAAAATTTGAGTATCGAAGATATATTTTCTACCTATGGAGAAAGTTGTTTTAGAAAATTAGAGTGTACCATTATTGATAAATTATCCCAATATGAAGATGTAATAATATCTACAGGTGGAGGTATAGTAGTAGATAATAAGAATATCTCAAATCTAAAAGAAAAAGGTATTATAGTGCTCTTAGAATCATCTGTAGATAATATAGTTAATAATTTAAAGAATTCACAAATTAAGAGACCTTTATTAGGTAGTGGGGAAGATATTTTTGCTAAGGTAAATTCTATGTATAATTCTAGAAAGGATATTTATATTGCAGCCTCCGATTTTACAATTTTAGTGGATAATAAATCAATTGAAGAAATTATCTATGAAATTTTGGAAAGATGTGTTAAAATAAACTCTTGAGGTAAATAATAGAGACTGATATAATAAATTGGAAAGGTAAGGGCATTTGCTAATGAAGATACTGATTATTCATGGTCCAAACTTAAATCTTTTAGAAAAGAGACACCAATCTATATATGGTGGAAAGTCTCTAAATGAAATTAATGAGCAACTAAAAACTAAGTCTACTGAATTAAACATTGATATTGAAATTTTTCAATCAAATCATGAAGGACAGATTGTGGACAAAATTCATAAATCCATAGAGTCGAATTATTCTGGGTTGATAATAAATCCTGCTGCATTTACTCATTATAGCATTGCTATTAGAGATGCTATTGAAATTCTTGATATACCAACGATTGAAGTTCACTTATCAAATATTTATGGAAGGGAAGATTTTAGGACAAAATCTGTTATAGCTCCTGTTTGTACAGGACAAATATGTGGATTAGGATCAAATAGCTATTTAATTGCTATGGAAGCCTTAAAACTACTGAATAAGTAAAGTTTAGGAGGGTAATAATATGATATCTGCTAATGAGTTTAGAAAAGGTTTGACATTTGAAATGGATGGAGATGTATATGTAGTAATCGATTTTCAACATGTAAAGCCAGGGAAAGGGGCAGCTTTTGTTAGAACAAAGATCAAATCAGTTATGTCTGGTGGTACTAAAGATATTACATTTAATCCAAGTGAAAAGTTTGAAAAGGCTGTTATTGAAACAAGAGAAATGCAGTACTTATACAATGATGGAGAATTGTTTTACTTTATGGACCCAGAGTCATATGAGCAACTTCCTCTTGATAAATCTTCAGTAGAGGAAGCTATAGTCTATCTAAAGGAAAATGATAGTGCGACTATTAAATTTTATCGTGGTAAGGCTTTTGAAGTATTGCCACCTAATTTTGTTGAACTAGAGGTTACAGCTACTGAACCAGGAATAAAAGGAGATACATCTTCTGGTGCTACTAAACCAGCAACTGTAGAAACAGGAGCAACTCTGAATGTTCCTTTGTTCGTAAATATGGGAGATATAATTAGGATTGACACAAGGACTGGGGAATATATGTCAAGAGTATAGGTAATAATGTTTTAAAATATAAATTTGGAGGGATAATGATGGAATATTTAATGCAAAAAGTATCTTATTTAAAGGGTTTAGCTGATGGCTTAGGTGTTGACGAAAGCACTAAAGAAGGCAAATTACTTCTTCATATAGTAGACATATTAGAAGAATTTGCTGATGTATTGGATGAAACTATCGACAATCAAGTAGAGTTAGAAGAGTATGTAAACTTCATCGATGAAGATTTGGCTGATGTTGAAGATGAGCTATATGGTACTGACGATGATTATGATGATGACGATGATTTTGACTTTGATGATTTTGATGATTGTTGTGATGATGAAGATTGTTGCTGTCATTGTGGAGACGATGATGAGGACGAGGAATAGACTTATAATATAAGACAAAAAAGCAATTGACTCCGATAGAATATCGGAGTCAATTGCTTTTTTGTCTTATACATAGCTCCTCTTAAGGTAGAAAAAATTTTAAATAGTCTACCTTAAGGGGAGCAAATTATTTTCTTATGGATTTTATATTTTTGGAATAAATGTATAGTAAAATCATAGAATTAATGTAAAGGAGGGACATGTTGTGGTAAGAGACTCTAGAATTTTTGATTTACTATTAGAAAACATATCTGAAGAGTTAAGAAGAATAATGATTCAAATTCCTTATAGCTTTAAAGAAAAATCTGAAGAAATTAGGCTTCGGAATGGTAAACCTTTATCCATTTCATGTGAAGGTGTAGATTATTTTATTACATTAGATGGTAGAGTAAAATCTAGTTCTTCAGGAGCAATTATTATTAATGAAGAGCATATCCAATCTACATTTCAAATAATCAGTAATTATTCAGTATATGCATATATGGAGGAAATTAGAAATGGATATATTACCATTAAGGGTGGTCATAGAGTAGGAATAGGTGGAAAAGTAGTTTACGGACCGAATGGAATTGAAACAATTAGAAATATTTCATCTTTAAATATTCGGATAGGAAGAGAAAAGATAGGAATATCTGAATTTATTACTCCTTATCTATTGGAAGATACAGGAATATTCTATAGTACTCTAATTATATCCCCTCCCCAATGTGGAAAAACAACTTTACTTCGGGATATTATAAGAAACTTAAGTGATGGTAATATATCATTAAATAGGAAGGGATTTAAGATAAGTGTAGTAGATGAAAGGTCGGAGATAGCAGGAGTATATAATAATATTCCACAGAACGAGGTAGGAATTAGGACAGATATTTTGGACGGCTGCCTAAAATCTGATGGTATCATGATGGCAATTAGATCCATGTCCCCAGATATTATAGCAGTGGATGAAATTGGTGGAAAAAAAGATATTGAAGCTATAAATGAGGCTTTGAGAGCGGGCATTAAGTTAATTGCAACTGTGCATGGTAGTAGTTTAAAAGAAGTAATGGAGAAGCGGAGCATGGATGAATTGTTTAAGGAAAATGTATTTGAAAGGTTCATAATACTTGATAGATCAAAAGGTGTAGGTACAATAAAAGAGTTAATAGATGGCTATAATTTTAAATCTATTGATTTAAAGAAGAGGGATTAAGATGGCATTAATCAAATTGCTTTTAGTATCATCAATATTCTTTACCTGCTCTATAATTGGCTACATTTATAGTAGAAAATTTTCATTAAGATTAGAAAACTTAATGTATTTGGAGCAATGTATTAAAATCTTGGAAACTGAGATTGTTTATGGAGCAACACCTTTACCAGAAGCATTATCAAATGTATACAATAAAGGGAATTCCAGAGTTTCCTTTATATTTAATGAGATAAAAGAGGATTTGCTTACTAATAAAAGGGGTCAAGTACATAATAGTTTTTTGTCCATAGAAGATAATTTATATAATAATCTTTATTTAAGGAAGGAGGATGTTGAAACATTTCTTTCTTTGGGCAGAGTTTTAGGAACATCAGATAGAATGGATCAACAGAAAAACTTTTTATTAATCTATAATCAAATAGCTGCTCTTATTTTAGAAGCGAAATTTGAAAGAAATAAAAATGAAAAACTATATAAGAGTTTAGGAATCATAACAGGGATAGGGATAATAATTATACTGATATAGGAGAGGAATAGTATGGAGATAGACTTAATTTTTAAAATAGCTGGATTGGGGATGCTTGTAGCAATCATACACACTTTATTAGATAAATCTGGAAAAGAAGAATATGGATTTATTGTAACTTTAGTGGGGCTAGTTATTGCCTTTGGAGTTGTAATTAGTTTAGTTAGTAAGCTATTTGAGAATATAAAAGTTCTATTTAGGCTTTAAAGAGGGGAATGTTATATGGAAATCATAAAAATAATTGGTATTGGAATGGTTGCCACCGTTCTTAGTGTCATTTTAAAGAGGACAAGACCAGAATTTGCTTTATTAATAAGTATATTAACTGGAATAATAATTTTTACAATGATTCTAGGAGAACTATCCTATGTAATTGAAACTCTGAATGACCTTTCTAGACGGGTTAATATTGAATTCACATATTTTTCTACTATCCTTAAGATAATTGGAATAGCATATTTAATTGAGTTCGGTGCTCAGGTTTCAAGGGATGCTGATGAAGATGGTATAGCAATGAAAATAGAACTGGGTGGTAAAGTTATTATTATAGTACTAGCTATTCCAATTTTGTTAGCTCTGATAGAATTAATAATAAAAATACTTCCTTAAAGGGGAAACTTATGAAAAAAATTTATATCATTATGTTTATGTATATTTTATTAGCTAGCAGTTTCGTTTATGCCGAAGATGAAAGCTTATCCATAATAGATAAGCAAATAAATTCTTTAAACATTCATGAGGTAGAGAAAATATTAGATGATACTATCAATGAAAGTGAAACCTTGTTAAAAATAGATACAAAGAATCTATTGCTTAACTTAATAAAAGGTGAGATTTCTTTAAGTTTTACTGATGTTTTGAAATCTATAAGCATGATATTTCTAAAAGAATTAAATGCATCACTAATATTACTGGCCAAGATTCTCGTAATTACTCTTATATCTTCAATACTAACAAATTTACAATCAACCTTTGAGAATGGATCTATTGCAGAACTGGGTAATTATATATCCTATGCGCTAATTGCATTATTAGTTATAAGCAGCTTTAATCAAGCTATGGAATTAGCTAAAGGAGCAATAGACAAAATGGTCGGATTTATGCAAGCAATTCTCCCAATTTTGCTTACTTTGCTTACAGCTGCATCTGGCCCGAATACTAGAATGTTATTTCACCCTATGATACTTATGACAGTAAATCTAATTGGATTTTTAGCAAAAACGATAATTATACCATTAATATATTTCTCTTTCATTATTAGCATAGTTTCAAATATATCTAATAGGTTAGAGTTTAGCAAATTATCCGAACTAGGCAGGCAATTAATTACTTTCATAATAACGGGAGCCCTAACATTATTTATCGGAATAATAACCATATACGGTTTAGGATCAAAAATAGACGGTCTTACAATTAGAACTGCAAAGTTTGCGGTAGACAAATTCATACCCATTGTAGGTGGATTCCTTTCTGATGCAGTTGAGGCCGTGGTTGGATGTTCTGCAATATTGAAGAATGGTCTTGGATTTATTGGATTACTGACTTTATTATTTATTTGCATTTTACCTGTTATCAAAATTCTCGTAATACTTTTAATGTATAAGGTAATTGCTGTTGTAATACAACCTATTGGATCAAGCAATTTAGTGGAATTCTTTAACCAAGTGGGAAAATCATTACTCCTTATACTTATTAGCCTTATTTCAACAGCGACAATGTTTTTTATCACTATAACTATAATTGTAGAAGCAGGAAACAATTTACTAATGCTAAGGTAGGTGAGTTTATGTCAATTATATCTTTTATTAGCTCTTGGCTAAAGGATATAGTGGTATTATTTATACTAATTTCCATTGTAGAACTTATTATGCCTAAAGGAAATATGAAAAGGTATATAAATCTTGTAATAGGACTACTGATTGTATATACAATAATAAATCCCTTTACTAAACTGTTGAAATTAGATTTTAGTCTAGATCAAGAAGTATTTAATTATTTTCAAGAAGAAGAGATATTAAGTAGTCATAATTTCTCTATACAACAAGATGAACTCATAGAAAATCTATATAAAGATAAGATAATCAAAGAACTAACAGAAGTAGTTGAAGATAATACAAATTATAGCATTATAGATATTTCAATAGGAATAAAAAACAGTAAAGAAGAATATGGAGAAATTGACTTCTTTAATCTTATAGTTAGTAAAAAGGATAAAAAAGATAATAATGATAAGAAAATTGCTATAAAGAAAATAGTACCTGTAGATGCAGGAAATAATTCGGAAATACAAAGTAAAGTAGAGAGTAATGAAGTTAATGAGCTAAAAGACTTTATATCAAGTAAGTATTCAATTGAGAAAGAAAAGATAGCTATAAGTTACTATGAAAAGGAGAAGAGTGATACAAATGAATGAAATATTGGAAAAAATAAAGAAATATCTTGATAAAGTAAATAATAAAAAATTTATTAACAATTTACTCATAATACTTATGGTATCAATCATACTTTTAATTGTAGCTAATAATTTAATGAGTTCTGAAAAAGAAAGTGATAAAGAGAATAGTGGTGATTATAGAATAGACTATAGTTATGATACGGAAAAGGACTATAGTAGTTATTTAGAAAAGAAATTGGTAGACATTCTAGAGAAATTTCAAGGGGTAAGTAAAGTAAGTGTTATGATTACCTTAGAAAATACCGAAGAGAAGATTACTGCTAACAATACGACTAAAACTACTGAAAATACAATTGAAAAAGATTCGGAAGGAGGTACTAGAGAAACTATTAGAGAAGATGTAAATATTCAAGTATTAACTAAAGGCAATGATGAAGAGCTTATGGTAATAAAAGAGATTAAGCCAAAAGTACAGGGAGTTATTGTCGTTGCAACAGGTGTAGACGATCCAGAAATAAAAGAAATGTTGTATGAAGCAGTTAAGACTGTATTGGGAATAAAGGGTAACAAGGTTCAAGTATATTCAAGTAAATAAGGGGGTATAATCATGTTTAAAATCAAAAGACCGGCAATTATTGGTATACTAGTGGTATTGTTAGTATTTACAGGATATTTGCAACATCAATTGACTCAACAGGCCCAACTAAAGTCCTCAAAGGACTATCAAAATCATGAAATGTTAGAATTGGTTAACAACGATAATGAATCAGATGATTTAGTGGAAGATACTGCTAAAGATAATCCTGTTGTTGATTCTGAGGAAATGATAGATATAATAGATTCAGCAAAGACTGATGAAACTCAGGCATTAGAAGCTATGCATACAGAAGCAAGTATGAGTACAAAAAATTACTTTGTAGAATATAGATTATCAAGAGACAAACTAAGAGCGTCTTTAGTTGATAGATTAGATGAGATTGTAAATAATGCGAATACTACAGAAGTAATTAGAACAGATGCCCAAAAGGAAATAATGAAAATTGGAAATAATTCTGAAGTAGAGCTTCAAATAGAAGGTTTAATAAAAGCTAAAGGATACGATGATGCAATAGTATTTCTTACAGATAAAGACATTAAAATTGTTGTATCTGCATTAGAACTTGGTGAACAAGATATGGTTAAGATCCTTGATATTGTTAAATCAGAGACTGAGTATAATACTAACAATATTAAAATAATGAAAAAACAATAGAAATGTTTGTAAATGATATTAGGCTTTGATATAATACACTTAAGAACTTACTGATGTATGGAGGTGTTTAATATGGATGAAATAATAAATAATGAAAATATGGAAAATGGAACAGTAAAGATTTCAAATGATGTAATTGCCATAATTGCAGGAGTTGCTGCTACTGAGATAACTGGAGTTGCAAGTATGAGTGGTGGCATTACAGGTGGCATTACAGAAAAGTTAGGTATGAAAAACTTATCAAAAGGTGTTAAGGTTGAGCTTCTAGAAGATGAAGCAACTATAGATTTATTTATTATTGTTGAATATGGTTCTAAAATTTCAGAACTAGGTGAAGAAATCCAAAAAAATGTTAAAAATACTATTGAAACTATGACAGGTTTAAAAGTAGCAGGAGTTAATGTCAATATTCAAGGTGTTAGTATTCAAAAGGAAAGCAAGACAGATACAGAAACAAGAGCAAAGTAAAAGCTTTACCCTCTGAGAATCAGAGGGTAATTTTAAATATAAAGAAAGGGGATATACCTGTGAAGATAATTCATAGACTAATTTTGACCTTATTTTCTTTGTTTTTTGCAGTATTTTCTTTATTTTTAGCATTAATTCCATTTAATTTTATTGGGATTTTTTCTGTCAACAATACTATGGCTTTAGTTGAGAATATGGAAAACAATTATTACTACACCTTGTTGGGAATAATTGTTTTTATAGCTAGTATCATTTTGTTACTTTATAGCTTAACTGGCAGTAAGAAAAATTTAGAAGGATCTTTTTTGGCTATGAGAAATGAATATGGAGAAATAATTATTTATTCTCATACCATTGTTGGGATTGTTCAAAATGTAGTAGATAAATTTTCAGGTATAAGTAATATTAAGACTTCTGTGACTTTAACTGAGGGAAAAATCATAGTGGAAATGAAAGGTGATGTTTCTGCAGAAATCAATATTCCAGAAGTCTCTAAGGAATTACAAGCTTTAGTAAAAGACCATATTGAAAAGGCCACTGGAGCAACTGTTAAGGAATTGAATATAAATATATACAATGTTACACCTATTAGAGCATTAAGATAAGAGTTAAGAACTATATTAACGCTTTAGAATTTTAGGGAGGAAAAAATGGGAAGAAAACAAGCAAGAGAAGGAACAATGAAATTACTTTACCAAATGGAAATTACTGAGGATTATTCAGAGGAAGCTATAGTTACTTATTTAGAGAACTTTTCTTTTGAAGATTTAGAAAAGGAATATTTATTAGATGCATTATCCAGAATAAAAGACAATCTTAAAGTTATTGATAATCATATCGAAGCAAATTTAGAAGGCTGGAATATAGGTAGGCTTGCAAAAGTAGATTTATCTGTTTTACGTATTGCTATTTATGAAATCCTATTCAGAGAAGATATTCCTGTAGAGGTATCGATTAATGAAGCCATTGAGACTGTGAAAAAATATAGTTCAGAGGATTCTTTTAAATTCATCAATGGTGTATTAGGAGGATTCGTTAGAACTCTTGATATTTTATAGATGTAATGAGGAGGTGACCTATGGATATTAGAGCTTTAAAGGTTAGTGAGTTGAACAATTATATAAAAAGAGTATTTTTAACAGATATGATTCTTTCAAATATAAGTGTTGAAGGTGAGGTATCTAACTTTAAATATCATTACAGCGGACATATGTATTTTAACTTAAAGGATGAAAAAGGTAAAATTAAAGCTGTTATGTTTAAAGGTGATGCAGAATCTTTAAATTTTAATATGGAGAATGGAAAGAAAGTTATAGCCACTGGGTATGTTTCAGTGTATGAAAAGGAAGGGGATTATCAGCTTTATGTTAGATATCTAAAGGAAAGTGGAATAGGTGACCTCTATAAGGCCTTTGAGCAATTGAAAAATAAGTTAGAAGAAGAAGGCTTATTTCTTGAATCTATTAAAAAGCCTATCCCTTATATGCCAAAGAAAATAGGGGTTGTAACTTCATCTACTGGAGCTGCAATTAAAGATATAATTACAGTTTTACATAGAAGATTTCCCCCATGCGATATACTCATATATCCCTCTCTTGTACAAGGAGAACAGGCACCGAAAGAGATTTGTCAGGGGCTTAGATATCTTGATAATAGAGAAGATGTAGAATTAATAATATTTGGGAGAGGTGGCGGTTCTATAGAAGAACTATATGCCTTCAATGATGAGGAAGTAGCTAGGACAATTTATGGATTAAATACTCCCGTGATTTCAGCAGTCGGTCATGAAACTGATTTTACTATTGCAGATTTTGTTGCTGATCTTAGGGCACCAACACCCTCAGCAGCAGCAGAGCTTGCTGTACCTGATATTAATCATTTAAGAAATGAAATTGAAAACAAGTATAATAGACTGGTTGAACTAATTAATAAAAATATGAAAGATTATAATATGAGATTAAAATATTTAAGTTCCAATCTAAAGTTCTATAATCCAATTAATCAAATTAAGGATAAAAAACAAGAAATGGATTCCATATTAAAAGAAGTAATTTATTATTTTGAAAGATATGTAGGTGATAATAAGTCTAAACTCATGGAGTTAAAAAACAGGCTAAACTTATTAAATCCATTAATTGGGTTGGACAATGGCCATTGTTTAATAATTAATGATGAAGGAAATCTTATCAAATCTGTCAACGAAGTAAAACTGGATGAAAAAATAAGTTTATTATTAAAAGATGGGAAAATAGTATCTTCAATAAATAAAATAGAGAAAGGGGAACTTATAAGTGGAGACTAATAGTTTAACATATGAGGAAGCTGTTTCTAAGCTTGAAAGTATATTAAAAGAATTAGAATCTGGAAATTGTTCAATTAATGATACAATAGAAAAGTTCAAAAATGGTGTTGAGTTATATAATTATAGTAATGATCTCCTTTTAAAAGCAGAAGGGGAAATTAAAATATTGTTAAAGGATGATGGAAGAAGCATGAAAGAAGTGTTATTCCCTACGGAGGGATAGAGATGGATTTTACTAGTGAATTAAATTCTTTAGGAATTGAAATTGATCATGGATTCAAACAAATCTTTTTGAATAAAAATAGTTTTCAATCCAGAGTATTTGAAGCCATTGATTATAGTCTATTCACAGGAGGGAAAAGGCTAAGACCAATAATTACTTTAAAATCTTGTGAGTTGTTTAATGGTGGCTACATGGATGCAATGCCTTATGCAATGGGGATTGAAATGATACACACATATTCTCTTATACACGATGATCTTCCAGCTATGGATGATGATGACCTCAGAAGAGGTAAGCCAACTAATCATAAAGTATTTGGTGAGGCAATGGCTATTCTATCTGGTGATGGACTATTAAATCATGCTTTTGAAACTATTATTAAAAATATAGTGGAGTCTTCTGATACAATTGATGATTATAAAAGAAAAACTAGAGCTCTTGAAGAGATTAGCAAATACTCTGGTGTATATGGCATGATCGGGGGTCAAGTGGTTGACTTGTTTTCTAGTCATGACTCTATGACAGAAGAAAAGCTATTATTTATGTACAAGACTAAAACTGCTGCTTTAATCCAAGCTTCTTTAGTTGCAGGTGCTATTATTGGAGGAGCTAATGATATAGAGATTGAAACAATGAGAGAGTTTGGATTAAATCTTGGATTGGCATATCAGATTAGGGATGATATATTGGATATGGAAGAAGATAATAGTATAAAGAAATTGACATACTTAACATTTCATGATATTGAAAAAGCAAAAAACGACCTGGTTGAATATAGCAGTAAGGCAATAGATAAACTTAAATCCTTAAATGGAAGAGATATTGATTTTTTTGTATGGCTTACTGAGAAACTAATTAAGCGTCATAGTTAAGAAAATATAAGTGTAAATTAATGGAGAGATAAGAGTGAAAAAAAGAGCAGATGTAATTTTATTTGAAAGAGGGTTAGTAGATTCACGGGAGAAAGGGAAGAGGGTTATAATGGAGGGTTCTGTTTTCATTGGGAATCTTCGAGTAGATAAACCAGGAGATAAATTAGATGAAGATGTGAATATTGTAATTAAGGAAAACCCTAATATTTATGTAAGTCGAGGAGGCTTTAAATTAGAAAAAGCTATAAATTATTTTGATTTATTGTTAGAAGATAAAACCTGTATGGATATAGGTGCTTCTACAGGTGGGTTTACAGACTGTATGTTAAGAAATGGAGCTTCTAAGGTTTTTGCTGTAGATGTTGGTTATGGGCAGTTAGACTGGAAATTGAGAAATGATCCAAGAGTCATTGTCATGGAAAGAACCAATATTAGAAATGTAAAATCTGAAGATATAGGGGAGAAAGTTGATTTTATATCTATAGATGTTTCATTTATTTCATTAAAATTAGTATTGCCAGTGGCAAAAAGTTTATTATCTGAGAATGGTCAAATTCTTGCTTTAATTAAGCCTCAGTTTGAAGCTGGAAAGAATAAGGTAGGTAAGAAAGGTATTGTCAAGGATAAGGATATTCATTTTGAAGTAAATAGAAATATATCTAACTTTTGTAATGAAATAGGTATAGGTATAAGTGGTCTAACTTATTCGCCTATAACTGGAGCTACTGGTAATATCGAATTTTTAATTTGCCTAAAAAACAATGTGATGGATACTATTAATGATGATTTCATTATTTCTATCGTTGAGGAAGCCCATAGCACTCTTAGTTAATATAATTTTACTAATTCGGGGGGGTTTATATGCTTATTGAGTTAAATATAAAAAACTTTGCTATTATTGAGAATTTAAAAGTAAATTTTACCGAAGGTTTAAATATTATTACGGGAGAAACTGGTGCTGGAAAATCTATTTTAATTGAAGCAATTGGCATAATTTTGGGATCTAGGTCTAATAGAGAGCTTATTCAATCAGGATATGAAAAAGCATATTTAGAGGGAATTTTTTACATAGAGGATGCAAAAAGTATAATGCCTTTATTAAAAGAGTATTCTATTGAGTTAGATGATGATAATATATTGATTATTAATAAAGAAATATATTTAAATGGTCCAAGCCTATCTAAGATTAATGGAAAGACCATTACTTTAAATATGTTAAAAGATATCACAAAAAAACTTGTAGATATATTTGGACAACATGAACATCAATCATTATTAGATTCATCAAATCATCAGATTATAATAGATTCTTTTGGAGATAGTGAATTATTTAAGTTGAAATCAAGTATAAAAAGTGATTATGAAGACTTAATGAAAGACAAACGATTATTGAAAAATCTAAATATAGATACTAAAGATAGAGAAAGAGAAATGGACATATTAAGATTTCATATTGAAGAAATCGATGATGCAAGACTTACTGAAGAGGATGAAATTGATATTGAAAATGAGTACAAGAAGCTTTCTAATGTAAATAGTATATCTCAATATATTACAGAGTCATTAAGTTATGTAAGCAATGAGGACTTTGGTTCTTCAAATATTATAGATTTAGTGGATAAAAGCACTTCACTTATTAATAATGCTAAAAAATTTGATGAGAATCTATTAGATATTCATAGCAGATTTGAAAGTATGGCATATGAATTAAGAGACTTAAATAGAGATTTGTTGAATTATTTGGATAGTATTGAAATTGACGAAGAAAGGTTAAACTTTCTTAATGATAGAATTAACTTAGTGCATAAATTAAAAAAGAAATATGGAGATACTATAATTAAAATAAACAATTTTAGAGATGAAGCAGAATATAAGCTTAATGAGTTAGTTAATTTCGAAACACAAATAGAGAATGTAAACAGAAGAATATCAAAATTAGAAGAAAGACTAAGTGTTAATTCTGAATCATTATCATCTAGGAGAAAAGAAATATCTAAAAACATTGAAAAGAACTTAAAATCTGAATTAATGGATCTAAATATGCCTCATGTAGATTTTAAAGTGAATTTTGAGAGAAATATGGAATTTACTGTTGAAGGTAAGGATAAAATAGAATTTCTTATATCAACTAATTATGGTGAAGATTTGAAACCGCTTTCAAAAATTGTATCAGGTGGAGAAATATCAAGAATTATGTTGGCATTTAAAAGCATTTTAGCTTTTTTTGATCAAATTCCAACTATGATATTTGATGAAATTGATACAGGAATATCCGGAAGAACAGCACAAATAGTAGGTGAAAAAATACAGCAAATTTCACAAGGACATCAAGTTATCTGTATCTCTCATTTACCTCAAATTGCTGCTTTAGCAGATAGTCATTATGTTATAAATAAAGTTATTACTAGTGATAGAACAAAGACAATAGTTACTAGATTATCAGATAAAGATAGGGTCGCAGAGTTGGCGCGTTTACTTGGTGGAGTGAATTTAACTGATACTACTTTACGACATGCTTCTGAAATGATTGAAATGTCAAAAAAATTAAAGACTAATATATAAATAAAAGAGTGTTTTGATATATCAAAACACTTTTTTTATTGGAAAAACTTAATTATATTTACAATTTAATTATTTTTTATGTAGAATAATAAAGCTATAATAGGGCTAAATTATATATGAATTCTTATTAGGAGGTGAGCATGACAAAGCTAATTAGGAGAGTGATAATACTTGGGTAAATTAAAATTTAGTGGCAAAATTTTAATTTTGTTTTCAATATTAATTGTATTAAGTTTATCTTTAGTTACCAATAAAGTTTTATTTTATCCTTCGAGTATCAATATTGTAAAAGGAGAGAATAAGAATTTAGATATATCATTCCCTTTTTTCCTGGATGTAAACGAAAAAGAGAATGTAATAGAGGCAAGTTATAATGATGAGGTTAACACAAAATTTAAAAAATCATATAACTTGAGTGGTTTAGATGCTGGTGAAGCAGAATTACAACTAAAATTATTAGGTTTAATTCCTATAAAAAACTATAATATAAATGTAATTAATAGACCAGAATTAATTCCTGGTGGAAATGCTATAGGAGTTAAATTAAATACTAAAGGTGTTTTAGTAGTAGCTGTTACAGATGTAATAGATATTAATGGACAAAGATCTAGTCCTGCTAAAGAAGCTGGTTTAAAAGTTGGAGATAGCATAATAGAAATTAATGGAATAAAGATATTAGATGCAGCACATGTTGTGAGTATCCTAAATGATATTAAAGAAACTAATATAAAAATTGTAGTACTAAGGAATAAAGCAGAATTCACTACTGAGGCTATTCCTGTAAAAAGTATTCAAGATAATTATTATAGACTTGGGATTTGGGTTAGAGATAAAACCTCAGGTATTGGAACATTAACTTATTTAGATCATATCAACAGCAGATTTGGAGCATTAGGTCACGGAATTGTTGATATAGATACTGGAGAGTTGTTAAATGTAGAGAAAGGTAAGATAATGCATGCGAAAGTCTCAAAGGTAGAACAAGGTAAGAAAGGTTCTCCTGGTGAAATAAGAGGAGTATTTTATGAAACTAATAGCGTACTAGGAGATATAGAATTTAACAGTTCTTATGGCATCTACGGAACTTTCAATATGGATGACATTAACTATCTAAATATTAAACCTATACCTATTGGTTTTAAAGAAGAAATAAAAGAAGGAAAAGCCTATATTTTAACAACAATAGAAGATAATAAAGTAGAAAAATTTGAAATCGAAATAATAAAAGTTCAACAACAATTAAAAGCAGATCAAAAAAGCATGGTAATAAGTGTAACAGATAAAAGATTATTAGACAAAACTGGTGGAATAGTACAGGGAATGAGTGGTAGTCCAATAATACAGGATAATAAGCTAATTGGTGCTATAACTCATGTTTTTGTAAATGATCCAACAAAGGGTTATGGTATATATATAGAATGGATGTTAAATCAAAAAAGGTAAGTCTTCGGACTTATCTTTTTAAATATTTTAAAAAAAAGAAGGAGTTTTCATTTATTTGTCGAATTTATATTATGTGAGCTGATAACAAATTTTAACAAAACAGGGGGATATCTGATGAAAAAAACAAGAGTAGTTATTGCAGATGATAATCGAGAGTTTTGTGATATTTTATCTCGATTTATAGTATCTTATGAAGAGTTTGAAGTTGTAGGAGTAGCAAGAGATGGTATTGAGGCATTAGAGATTGTAGGAGTAGCAAGAGATGGTATTGAGGCATTAGAGATTGTAGAAAGAGAAAAGCCTGACATATTGATACTTGACATTATTATGCCTCATCTTGATGGATTAGAGGTATTGGAAAGAATAAATAGTTTTAGTGAACAACTATTCACTAAGATAATTATTTTATCAGCTGTAGGGCAAGATGGAATTACTCAAAGGGCTATTGAATTAGGTGCTCATTACTTTGTATTGAAACCCTTTGATTTTCAAGTTTTTATGAAGAGATTACAACAAATTAGTGGAATCCAAATAGTTACTAATAGGGTAAGAGAACATGCTGAAGTCTATACACCAAAAAAAGCAATTTCTAATGAGAAAAACTTAGAGTCGAAAATTACAAAGATTATTCATGAAATAGGAATTCCTGCACATATAAAGGGTTACTTATATCTAAGGGAAGGAATTACTTTGGTTATTCAAGATATGGATTTCTTAGGAGCTATTACAAAAGAGTTGTATCCACATATAGCAATTAAATTTAATACAACTCCAAGCAGGGTGGAAAGAGCCATAAGACACGCTATAGAAGTTGCTTGGACTAGGGGAAAAGTTGATACTATAAACCAATTATTTGGATATACTGTAAGTAATAATAAAGGTAAGCCAACAAATAGTGAGTTTATTGCTCTAGTAGCGGATAAGTTGAGACTTGAACAGGATGAGCTAGTGGCTAAAAGTTCATAAGAAATATCCTCCCTTTGTATTGGGAGGATATTTAATTTTAAATCTTAGAAATTTTAAGTAGATTATATGATATAATATATAATATTTAGTTAATAATAAAACTATATAAGGTGGAGGTTGTTTGTGTATATCAAGGGTGTTGTTAAAAGAGATAAAAAAACAAAAAATTTGATAAATAGATTAGAGCAGAAAGATATAGCTATTATTTCACATAAAGACTTAGATGAAATTGCAGCAAGATCTTTGGTTGAAAAAAAAGTTTCATGTGTAATTAACACTGAATATACTATAAGTGGTAGATATCCAAATCTAGGGCCATCCATATTAATGGAAAATAATATACCTATTTTTGAAGTAAGGGATGTTCAAAGACTTGATAGCCTTATGGATGGAGATGTTATTGAAATTATTGATACTAATATAATGGCTAATGGTAAAAAGATAGCTGATTGTATTTACATTGATAATAGTATGATTGAGGAATTGTTAAAATTAGGTTATGATAATATAGAGAATCAGTTAGATATATTTATAGAAAATACTTTAGAATACGCAAGAAAAGAGAAGGGGTTAGTTACTGGGAAAATTACTATACCTACTATTGATACTGAAATATCAGGAAAACATGTACTTGTGGTTGTTAGAGGAAGTGATTATAAAAGGGATTTAATTACTATTAAATCTTATATTGATGAAGTCAAACCAATATTAATAGGTGTAGATGGTGGTGGTGATGCTTTATTGGAATTTGGATATGTACCTGATATTGTAATTGGTGATATGGACAGTGTTTCAGATAACTGTCTGTCAATCTCAAAGGAAGTAATTGTCCACGCCTATTCAGATGGTAGGGCACCAGGCTTAGAGAAAGTTAATAATCTAGGGATAAAGGCAAAAATTTTCCCATCACCTGGCACCAGTGAAGATGTAGCACTATTGCTAGCATTTGAAAAAGATGCCGATTTAATTGTTGCAGTTGGTAGTCATTCAAACATGATTGATTTCTTGGAAAAAGGAAGAGCAGGTATGTCAAGCACTTTTTTAGTAAGATTAAAAGTTGGTAGTAAGCTTGTAGATGCCAAGGGTGTAAATAAACTTTATAGCTCTTCATTTAAACCTAAGCATTTAGGTATAATTCTTGCAGCTGCATTTATTCCCATGATTATTTTAATTATTATAAATCCACTAACAAAGAATTTATTAACACTATTAAAAATAAAGATTAGACTACTATTTAGATTTTAAGGAGAAAAACTATGTTACCTAGTATGAGATTTTACATAATTTCAATTGTTTCAATTTTTGCAGCATTAGGAATTGGAATTTTTATTGGTTTTACCCTAAATACTCAGAGTTTTATTATTGAGCAAAATGATACTATCACTCAGGTTTTTGAATCCCAATTTGAAGTTATTATGGATGAAAATAAAAGTTTAAAAGCAAATGAAAAATTATTAGAACAAGAGAATAGTAATAAAGACGAATATATAGAATCTAGCTATAATTTTATTATTAACAATAGATTAAATGGACTAAATGTTGGAATAATTGAAACTACAGATGATTATATTACTTCTAGTATAGGTAGGGACTTGGAACTAGCAGGTGCTAAAGTTATCAATGTAACTACAATAAATAGTTCTATGACAAATAAGGAAGGATTAAGCAAGTTATATGAAGAGCTAAATATGGAAATTCCTCTAGATATTGTAGAAAATTCTGTTTCTTCTATTACAAAATCCATATTAACAGGGATACATGATCCCTTCTTAGAGGAGTTATACAAAAAAGGTTATATCAAGACTTCTGGAAATTATAATGAGAGCATTGATTATTTGATTATATGTGGAGGCAGCTTTACTGAATCAATAAGAAGGATTAATCTTGTAGATAAGCCAATAGTTGAAGTAGCAAAAGAATATAATATTCCTATACTAGGAGTTGAAAAATCAAATGTTAATTTTTCTTATATACCAAGATATAGGGATTTTGATATTTCAACTGTAGATAACATTGATATGATTATAGGAAAAGTATCAATGATATTATCAATGGAAGGGAACCCAGGAAATTATGGAATTAAAGATACTGCTGATGATGTAACACCTAATTTTCGTGGAATTATTCAAGACTAGATTGGGAGAGATATTATGAAAAATATGCAAAAAGTTGTATGTGTTGTACCAGTTTTTAATGAAGCTGATATAATAGTGGACACAATAGAAAATCTAAAGAAAATAAAGTATATAGATGAAATCGTAGTAGTTAACGATGGATCAAGCGATAACACTCTAGATGTAGTAAATAAATTAAATGTCAAAGTAATTGATCTAGGTAAGAATTTTGGAAAAGGCTTTGCAATGAAAACAGCTATAGATAATTTAGACTATGATATTATTATGTTTATCGATGGTGACTTAGGAGAGAGTAGTATTCAGGCTGAAAGTTTAATATTACCTATAATAAATGGTGATGCTGATGTATCCATTGCAAAATTTTCTAAGAGAAGTGACATGACAAATACAAAGGGTGGCTTTGGCATAGTAACGAAATTCTCTAAAAAGGGGGTCTATTTCTTTACAAAACAAGAAATAGATAGTTCTTTATCAGGTCAAAGAGTATATAAAAGAGAAGTAATTGATAAAATAAACTATATACCGGATAAGTTTGGTATTGAAGTTGCTATGACTATTCAAACATTAAATAATGGGTTTTCAATTATAGAGGTACCTGTTAGTATGAATCATAGATATAGTCAGAGAAATTTAAAAGGGTGGATACATAGAGGAAAGCAATTTTATGATATACTAAAGACATTCGTGATTATGTATTTTGGAAGGTGAAACCATGGACTATATAGGGCTGATATGTTTTTTTATTTCCTTAGTATTATCATATATTTGTTTACCTATGATAAAGGAAATGCTATTAAAATCTAATATTGTATGTGAGAACTTTAGAGATATTAAAATCCCTACATCCTTGGGATTAGTATTTGTTTTTGTGCAAGTTATAACTTTAGGTAGTGTAGAAATTATGTTTAATTTTAGTGATAACTTTAATTTAATATATCTATTAGGTTTTTCTTTCATCGGAATGTTAGGAATACTTGATGACTTAATAGGTGAAAAAAGAGTTAAGGGGCTTAGAGGGCATATTAAGGCTTTGTTTAGTGGAGTTCTGACAACTGGAGGCATAAAGGCTATTTTAGGTTTGTTCATATCAATTATTGTTAGCAATTATATATCTGTTACTTTCAAGGATTTTATTATTAACTCTTTGATTATAGGATTGTTTACTAATTTGATTAATATGTTTGATTTAAGGCCAGGTAGAGCTACTAAAGTTTTTGCTATTTTTGCACTACTATTTATACTAAGTGGTTTCATTAGAGAAAAATCATATATAATATATTCCTTGTTTGGCATACTAATTCCATATATAAGGTTAGATTTAAAGGCCATGGCTATGATGGGAGATGTAGGCTCAAATGTATTAGGATTTACTTTAGGGATATTAGCTGCTATAAGTTTTACTTTTGAATTTAGAATTATAATTTTAATTTTATTGATAGTATTTCATGTATTAGCTGAAAGAATTTCTTTCTCTAATATAATTGATAACAACAAAGTTCTAAAATATTTTGACAGTTTAGGAAGGTAGGGAAATCTATGATTAGTTATAGGAGTGGAATTGTATCTTCGATAGTGAATGAAAAAGGACATATTACTTGGATAGAAGTTAATATAAATGGACATATTTCTAAAGCAGTTAATTATAAGGATATTTCTGGTAATATATGCATAAATGATAAGGTAATCTTAAACACTACTGGAGTTGATTTAAATTTGGGAACTGGTGGATATCATTTTGTGATGTTTAATTTTTCTAATGAATCAAGAAACCTAGAAGGTCCAGGACACATAATGAAATTAAGATATACTCCATATCAAATGAAATGCTTAGTAGCTGAAGAAGAGGTAAGCCCTTATCATGAAGTATTTAATGAATTTAAGTCTTTGGAAAATCACATTTGTATTGTAGCTACACTACATAGCATGTTAGCACCAATTAGTGCCATGATTAAATATTTAAACTCCAATATTAATATAAATTATATTATGACCGATGGTGGAGCCTTACCTTTACATTTTAGTAATACGGTATCAGAACTAAAAGAAAAAGGTATTATCAACAATACAATTACCATTGGCCATGCATTTGGAGGAGATTTAGAATGTATTAATATTTATACAGGACTAATCGCAGCTAAAGAAATTTTAAAAGGTAATGTGACCATAATATCAATGGGACCAGGAATAGTAGGTTCAGGAACTAAATATGGCTTTACAGGTGTTGAACAAGGATCTATAATTGATGCTATAAATAATCTTGGTGGTAGAGCAGTTGCAGTGCCTAGAATTAGCTTTAGCGATAATAGGCATAGGCATAGAGGTATCAGTCATCATACAATGACAATATTATCTGAGATGACAAATACCAAGGCATACTGTGTATTTCCTTATTTAGAAGAGGCTAAGGTAAAGTTTATTACTGACCAAATTGAGTTATCAAATATAGGACAAAAACATAGTGTTGTATTCCAAGATGGGGAAGAAATCTTAGACGCTATGAATAAATATAACTTAAAAACTACCTCTATGGGTAGGACTATAGAAGATGATAAAGAATATTTTACTGCTTTAGGTGCAGTAGGAAAATTTGTAGTTAGTTTATTATAGAATGGAGGAGTAAAAATGATATTTGAAGAAAAAACTATGAAATCCGATAAATTATATGAGGGTAAAATACTTAATCTAAGGATTGACACAGTTGAGCTTCCAGATAAAAAGTATTCTAAGAGGGAGATAATTGAGCATCCTGGAGGAGTTGCGGTTGTACCCATAACGGATGATAATTGTATTATATTGGTTAAGCAATATAGAAAAGCAGTTGAACGATTTTTATTAGAGATACCTGCAGGTAAATTGGAATTGAATGAAGAGCCAAGAGAAACTGGAATTAGAGAATTAAAAGAAGAAACTGGTTTTTCTGCTGATAAGATGGAATACTTACTAGAATTCTATACTTCTCCAGGTTTTAGTAATGAAAAGATATATTTATTTCTAGCTACAGGTTTAATTGATGGAGAGGCTACTCCAGATTTAGGTGAATTTATACAAAGGGAAAAGTATAATATTGATGACTTAATAAAAATGATAGAACGTGGTGAAATCACTGATAGCAAGACCATTATAGGAATTAGCATGGCAAAAAAATATTTAGATAAAAATCAATAAAGTGATAATATCCTCCTTTTTAGCATAGTATTTTTTATAACTTGTTTACAAAGGGGGAAAAAAGTTGGTATCAAGAAAACTAAGTAATGCAACTAAAAGACATCTTCATAATAACTTTATACTATATTTTGCTTTGGCTGTGATTTTTATTACTGGAATAATAATCGGGTCTATAATATCAAGTAAACTAAATTTGGAACAAAGTATAAATATTAGTAATAGATTTAATTGGATATTTGGGTACATGAAAGATCAAGATATGAAATCTGTGGATGTGTTTTTATCTTCTTTACTGCCTAATATGACAATAATATTTATTATTTGGATATTAGGATTAGTAAGTATTGGTATTCCCGTAATACCTTTGCTGTTATGTTGGAAAGGTGTTAGAGTTGGTTTTACTGTTGGATTGTTAGTTGAATTATTTGGACTGAAGGGTTTTACATTTTCTTTATTAAGTTTATTACCACATTATCTAATTGAAATTCCTTGTTATTTGGGTATAGCTGCAGTGGGAACATCAAATTCTATTAACCTTTGGAGAAAAAGAAAAAGTAGAGTGAGTAACAGTAGTAATAGTGACTATTCAATGCTAATGCTATTATTATCTATTATCATTACTATAACTTGTTTACTTGATAGTATTTTAACTTCCTATATTCTCAAAATTACAGGATTGAATTTATTATAAATTAAATCTATCACAAAGGAGAAGTAATTATGACAATTATGATGAAATATTTGGATTACATGAAAAACGAAAAAAAATTGACAGAAAATACCCTTGAAGCATATATTCGGGATATACAACAATTTAAAGAATACTTAATCGAACATAAAATTAAAGACTACAATAATACAAACAAAACTGTCATTATTACATATTTAATGGATTTGCAGAGGAATGGCAAGGCTACTTCAACTATTTCAAGAAACCTAGCATCTCTTCGTTGCTTTTTTCAATATTTATTAAATAATAATTTTGTCAAAGAAGATCCAACATTAAATTTAAAATCACCTAAATCAGAAAAAAAAATTCCGGAAATTTTAACTGAAGATGAAGTAAATATTTTGTTGTCACAGCCATGTGCCAATGACTTTAAAGGCTCTAGGGACAAGGCTATGCTTGAATTATTATATGCAACGGGACTTAAGGTATCTGAAATAATATCCTTAGATATTGAGGCTATTGATTTAGATTTGGGTATACTTAAAGTGGCATCAAATGATAATAATTATAGAATTATACCTATTGGATCTGCTGCAATAAACGCTTTAGAAAATTATATTGCTACATATAGACCTGAGACTGATAAAAAAGAAGCTCTTTTTATTAATTACAGTGGGTGCAGATTAACTAGACAGGGATTTTGGAAGATTATTAAGCAATATACAAAAAAATCAAATATTAATAAGACTATAACCCCACATACTCTCAGACACTCATTCGCAGTTCATTTAATAGAGAATGGAGCAGATATAAAAACTGTTCAGGAAATGTTGGGGCATTCTGATGTATCGACTACACAAATTTATTCATTTGCATCAAAAGATAAAGAATTAAGAGATGTGTATTTTAGAGCACATCCAAGAGCATAGGGGGAGAAAATAATGAATTATATGATGAAAATTAGAGAGGCAGTTGATTATATTATTTCTAAGACAAATTATTTGCCTAAGATTGGTTTAATATTGGGATCAGGCTTAGGGAGTCTAGCTGAAAGGATTGAGGATCCAATTATTATTAAATATGTTGATATACCAAGCTTTCCAAAATCTACAGTTGAGGGACATGCTGGCCAATTAGTTATTGGTAAATTAGGCGGTAAAGTTGTTGTGGCAATGCAAGGAAGATTCCATTTTTATGAAGGTTATTCATTAAAAGATGTTACTTTTCCTATTAGAGTTATGATTGGCCTTGGTATAGAGAGTCTTATAGTAACTAATGCAGCTGGGGGAGCTAATACTCAATTTGTTCCTGGTGATTTGATGATTATATCTGATCACATTAATTTTACAGGCCAAAATCCTTTAATTGGGGAGAATCTAAATGAGCTAGGTCCAAGATTTGTAGATATGTCGAAGCCGTATAATAGAGATTTTATTCATTTGGCGAGGAAAACTGGAGAAAGGCTAGGCTTGAATTTAAAAGAAGGAATTTATATGTGGCTAACCGGTCCTACTTATGAAACACCAGCCGAAGTAAGATTGGCAAGGACTCTTGGGGCTGATGCAGTGGGTATGTCTACAGTTCCTGAAGTAATAGTGGCTAATCATCAAGGTATTAAAGTACTAGGAATTTCTTGTATAACGAATATGGCATCAGGAATTCTTGATCAACCACTTAATCATGAAGAGGTAATTGAAACATCCCTGAGAGTAAAGGATGACTTTGAAAGACTACTAGTAGAAATACTATATAATATTTAATAGGAGTGTAAGATATGAGAATGTATGATATTATCAAGAAAAAAAGAGATGGACATCCTCTTACATCGGAGGAAATTAACTACTTTATAAAGAATTATACTAAGGGAAGTATTCCAGACTATCAAGCATCAGCATTGTTGATGGCAATATATTTTAATAAAATGGATAAGAGAGAAACCCTAGATTTGACTAAAGCTATGATAAATTCTGGAGATCGTTTTGATTTATCAGATATTAACGGGATAAAAGTAGACAAACATTCAACTGGTGGTGTAGGTGATAGCGTAACTTTAATTTTAGGCCCAATGGTAGCTGCGTGCGGCGTACCTTTTGTTAAGATGTCTGGTAGGGGATTAGGTCATACTGGTGGCACTCTGGACAAATTAGAGTCTATTAAGGGGTTTAGAGTTGAATTAAGCAATGATGAGTTTGTGACAAATACAAATGATATTAATATTTGTATTTGTAGCCAAACAGGAAATATTACACCGGCAGATAAAAAACTATATTCATTAAGGGATGTAACTGCAACTGTAGAAAATACATCTTTGATTGCAGGTAGTATTATGAGCAAGAAACTAGCTATTGAATCAGATGCTATAATTTTAGATGTAAAAGTTGGTTCAGGAGCTTTTATGAAAAATATAGATGATGCTATTGCTTTAGCTAATGAAATGGTTTCTATTGGCAATTCATATGGTAGAAAAACTATTGCAGTTGTAAGCAATATGGATGAACCTTTAGGTAATGCAATTGGAAATACTTTAGAGGTAAAGGAAGCAATTGATACTTTAAAAGGTAGTGGACCAGAAGATTTGTTTCAATTATGTTTAGTGCTTGGTTCTAAGCTACTTGTACTAGCAAATAGGACAAAATCTGAATTAGAAGCAAGAGAATTGTTAATTGATGTTGTTAATTCGGGAAAGGCATTTGGAAAATTTCTTGAAATGGTAAAACATCAAGGTGGTGATATTTCTTATGTTGAAAATCCACACCTTTTCCCTAAAGCTAAATATATTGTTGAAGTAAAATCTCTAGATAATGGATATGTACAATCCATTAATGCTGAAGAAGTTGGTAAAGTAGCTTTATCTTTAGGAGCTGGAAGAGAAACCATGGAATCAGTTTTAGATTTATCTGTTGGTATTGTTTTAAATAAAAAGGTAGATGATAAAGTTGAGAAAGGCGAAATACTTGCATATATACATGCTAATGATATTGAGAAAGCAAAAATAGCAGAAAAATCTTTACCTCAGGTTTTTCTAATTGGTTCTAAGAATGCCACAAACAAGCAACTAATCTATAAAGAGATAGATCATATATAACCAATTATTGTAAAATTATTTTAGATTGCATAACTCAGGATTTTGTGGATAATATAAAAGCAAATACATGAAATGGAGGTATTAAGTTGAAAAGAAAACTTTTATCCATTATATTATTACTTTTGATTATTTTTCCAATATCCACAGAAGCTTATGCTGTTGAAGATTTAAAGATCAATGCTAAATCTGCTTTACTTATGGATGTTAATACTGGTGAGATTATCTATAGTTTAAACGAAAATGATAGATTGGCTCCTGCAAGTATTACTAAAATAATGACTTTATTATTAGCTATTGAAGCCGTGGATTCTGGTAGAATTTCCTTAAAGGATGAGGTAGTTATTAGCAAGCATGCCTCTGGAATGGGAGGGTCACAAGTATATCTAGAAGCTGGTGAAATTCAAATTGTAGAAGATTTATTCAAGGCTACCTCTATTAGGTCTGCTAATGATGCTGCAGTAGCATTAGCGGAATTTATAGCAGGATCTGAAGAAATTTTTGTAAATAAAATGAATGATAGAGCAAAGTCTTTAGGAATGAAAAACACATATTTTGTAAATGCTAGTGGATTGCCTAATGAAAACCATTATACATCTGCTTATGATGTAGCACTAATGTCTAGGGAGCTTTTGAAACATGATAAAGTTCATGATTGGCTCACTATTTATATGTATGATTTGGCTGTAGGTAAAACTAAATCTGGGATTCAAACAATGGTGAATACTAACAGGATGATTAAAGAATACGAGGGTACTACAGGTATTAAAACAGGTTCAACAAATGAAGCAGGTTACTGCTTATCATCTTCCGCTAAACGTGGCAATTTAGAGTTAATATCAGTAGTAATGGGGGCAGACAATTCTAAAAATAGATTTAACGAAGCAAAGAAAATGTTAGATTACGGTTTTGCAAACTACGACTCTGTATCTATTGGAAAAAAAGGAGATACCATCGCTACTTTACCCGTTGAAAAGGGAAAATTACAGGAAGTAGAGATTATATTGGAAAAAGATATCTATGTCTTATTACCAAAGGGAGAACAAGGAAACATTGAAAAAGAGATTATTTTACCAGATCAACTAGACGCTCCAATTATAGTAGGTGATGAAGCCGGAACCCTTGTACTTTTATTAAATGGCAAGGAAGTAGATAGGATAAAACTAGTTTCTAAATCTACCATTGAGAAGGCGAATTTAATTAATATTTTAGGAAGAACCATTAATGGTTACTTGAATGGTAGATAAATAAAATATAATCTAAAGTTTTTAATAACCTCGACTTTAAATTGTCGAGGTTGTATAATGTTATGTATAGGTTATTTTGAAAGAAGGTTGTTAGAAATGGATGTTATTTATAGATTACCAGGACTTTTTATTGCTATTGTATTTCATGAGCTTGCTCATGGTTTTACTGCATACAAGTTAGGTGATAATACAGCTAAAGATGCTGGAAGACTGACATTGAACCCTTTGAAACATATAGATTTAACTGGTTTTTTATTCTTGCTTTTATTTAAATTTGGGTGGGCCAAGCCTGTTCCAATAAATTCTTTTAATTTTAAAAATAGAAAAACCGGTATGATTTTGGTGTCAGTAGCAGGACCTTTAACTAATTTTATTTTGGCTATAATTTTCGGAAGCATTTTAACTTCAAACTTGATTACTAATGAAATATTATTTAATATAATATTAACTACAATGTGGTATAATATTATGCTAGGGGTGTTCAATTTACTACCATTTCCCCCATTAGATGGGTCGAAGATATTTGCATCTCTATTACCAAAGAAATTAGAATTTTACTTTTATATGTATGAGAAGTACTTATATATTATCTTAATTATCCTTATAGCTACCAATTCAATAGATAAAATAATGGGACCAATTATAGAAGCTGTATTAAACTTATTAATATTAATAATAGTATAGGTATGGGAGTTTTGTAAATGGATTATAAAATAATGATAGATGAATTTGAAGGGCCGATGGATTTGCTACTTCATTTAATTGATAAAGCAGAAATTGATATTTATGATATACCTATAAGTCACATAGCTGAACAATTTCTTGAATATATTCGTCATATGGATGATATTAATCTAGGTGTAACAGCAGATTTTCTTGTAATGGCAGCTACTTTATTAGAAATTAAATCAAAAATGTTACTTCCAAATAATAGCACCTCTGATGATTTACAAATGGAAATGGAAGAGATAGACCCTAGAGCAGAATTGGTTAGAAGATTAGTGGAGTATAAGAAATATAAAAAAGCTGCAGAAGAATTACGTTTGTTTGAAATATTACAATCTAAAGTTTATTATAAACCAAAAGAGGATTTAATAGATTATGAAGACTTTGAGATGGAACTTGAAGGATTGAATATAGAAGTTTTACTTAAATCCCTTAGTAATATTATTGTTAAAAGATCAAAAAGAGATAAAGTCTTAGATATTAGTGAAATACAAAGAGAAGAATATACATTAGAACAATGCATGGAAGATATTAAGTATAAACTGGGACTTTATAATAACATTAAATTTAGCGATTTACTTGATGAAGAAAGCACAAAAAAAGAGATAATTACTTTTTTTCTTTCTATCTTAGAATTGATTAGGATGAAATATATTAATGTAGAGCAAGAAAAAGATTTTTCTGATTTAATTATTATCAGAAAAATAAATGAGGAGAATTAGTTTATGGATATAAGAGAAATCAAATCTATTGTTGAAGCCCTATTATTTACATGGGGAGACCCCCTAGGAATTAAAGATATAGCTTCAATTCTAGAGATTGATGAAAAGGAGTTATCAAAAATAATTCATGAGATGATAGATGAATTTGATTTTAACATGAGAGGTCTTAGAATAATTAAAACTAATGATTCTTATCAGCTAGGCACAAGACCTGAACTTTTTGAGTGGATTAAGAAATTATCAACTACAAAAATTGCACGAAATCTATCAAATGCTGCATTGGAAACTTTATCTATAATCGCCTATAGGCAACCTATTATAAAATCGGATGTAGAAGCTATAAGAGGTGTTAGATGTGACAAATCAATTGAGACATTGATGGATCGGGGTTTGATTATAGAGCTTGGTCGTATGGACAGAGTGGGTAGACCAATATTATATGGAACTACGGATGTGTTTTTAAGAACTTTTGGGATAGAGAGTTTGGAAAAACTACCTCCATTAAAAGAGATAATTGATGATATGGAGAATGATGATATAGAGAAATAATACAAGTTATAGTATTATTTCTCTTTTTTTTGGAAATATATAGATATTGTTCATTTAGGGAGTGAGAGGATGATATATATCTATATATTTTTGCTAGTATGCCTAATACTAGTTTTTATACCTTTTAAAATTCAAACTTATTATGAATTTACTGAAATATCCAGGTATAAGATAACTATTACCTATTTGTTTGGATTACTAAAAAAAGAGTTTGAATCAGATAATAAAGAAATAACTATAGATAATAATAAAAATAACAAGCATCGGAAATACAAGATAAATTACTTAGATTTTACTCAGTATTTTATTGACAAAGGAAATATAAGTAAATTGTACTTTAGAACTAATATAGGATTTAAAGACCCAAATATACTTGGTATATCTATAGGAATTATTTGGTCATTAATAAATATTGTATTTGGATATTTCCTTAGGAACAATGATATAGATAAGATTAAGGAGAAGGATATTCAAGTAATACCATTGTTTAATCAAGATATTTTTGAAATATTTTTTTTATGCATAATAAAAGTAAATTTGGTTTATATTATTAAGGCATACATTAGGATTTCAAAGATAAGAAAAGGTGGTGATAGTATTGCCAGAACATCCAATAGAAGGATTAATGAAAACTACAATGAATAATCTAAAAGAAATGGTAGATGTAAATACTATTGTTGGTGACGCTGTTCATACGGCAGATGGATCAGTTATAATTCCAGTTTCCAAGATATCATTTGGATTTGCATCAGGGGGTAGTGAATTTAATAAAGTAAGAGATAAAAAAGATGGATTGACTGAAGAAAAATTTCCCTTTGGTGGGGGTAGTGGAGCTGGTGTTTCAGTATCTCCAGTTGGCTTTATTGTAGTTGGAAATGATCAGATAAAATTACTGACAGTTGATGAAGGGAGTAATGCATTGACAAATTTATTTGGATTTGTTGAAAAAATGGCAGATAACTTACAGCAATCATTTAGCAATAAAAATAGCAATTCAACTGAGAAAATGGATTATAATCAAATGCAATAGAATATTGAAGTTAACATCAAGATAGAAGCAGGATATTAATCTTGCTTCTTTTAAATTAATTTTGGAGGTAATTATGAAAAGGAAAATAATTATAATCTTATTATTGATAATAATGTTACTAAGTTATAGTATTGTTTATGGTGAAGACCTTAATTTATATGGTGAATCATATATCTTATTAGATAGTAATACAGGTAGAGTTTTATATGAGAAAAATGCGCATCAGAAAATGCCAATGGCAAGTACAACTAAGATTATGACAGCATTATTAGCATTGGAAAATGGAAAATTAGATGATAAAATTGTGATAAAAGATGAATCTGTTGGAATTGAGGGATCTAGTATTTATTTACGTGAGGGGGAAGTTATTAGCTTAAAAGATATGTTATATGGCTTGATGCTAAGATCAGGTAATGATTCAGCTGTTGCTATTGCTTTACATATTGGAAAATCTACAGATGAATTTGTAAATATGATGAATCAGAAAGCTAAATCAATTGGTGCTGAAAATACAAATTTTATCAACCCTCATGGGTTGCACGATGATTTGCACTATTCAACTGCATATGATATGGCCATTATTACAAAGGAAGCATTCAAATATAAAGAGTTTGCAAATATTGTGGGTTCTAAGTCATATACAGCAAACAGGGAAATCAATAATTATTATTACAATAAAAACAAAACTCTTTGGGAATATGAGGGAGGTGACGGAGTAAAAACAGGATATACGATGAAATCTGGGAGATGCTTAGTTTCTTCTGCAAATAAAAATGGGATGAGACTTATTGCAGTTTCCTTAAATGCTAGAGACTGGTTTAATGATAATTACAAATTACTTGATTATGGATTTGAGAATTATAAATCTACTCTGATATATTCTAGTGATCAATTTTTGAAAAAGACTAGTGTTATTAATGGAGATAAGGAATATGTAAATTTAGTAACAGAAAAATCTTATTTTTATCCTTTAAAAGAAGGTGAAAGAGAAAATATAAAAATTAGTTTTGAGATTCCTGATACTATTGAAGCGCCTATAGAGAAAGGTACTAAAATAGGATATATTTATACTTATTTAAATGGACAGTTAATTGACAAAAGTAATATAATTGCAAAGACTAATATAAAAGAAACTACAATTATAGAAAGAATGTTAAATAAATTGAGGAATAATTAAGATATCTTCACAATTTAATTTACATTCACAAAGAAACAGGGTAATATAGTAATACAAGATGTGAAAGGGGCTTTTATATGAGATTACAAAAGTATATAGCATTATGTGGTGTAGCGTCTAGAAGAAAGGCAGAAGAGTTAATATTAGAAGGTGTAGTAAAAGTCAACAACAAAGTTATTCAAGAACTAGGCGTCACTATAGACCCAGTTAAAGATATTGTAAAGGTAAATGATAAGCGTATTGTAGCAGAAAATAGAAAGGTTTACATTATGTTAAATAAACCAATAGGATTTGTAACTACTTTAAAAGATGAAAAAGATCGTAAAATAGTAACTGATTTGATTGAAGGAGTAAAAGAAAGAATTTATCCTGCGGGAAGGTTAGATGCTGACACTACTGGTTTATTAATTTTAACTAATGATGGAGATTTGGCTTATAAACTTACTCATCCAAGTAAAGAAGTAATGAAAAGATATATAGCTATTGTTGAAGGAGTACCTAACAAATGGGAACTAGAAAAGTTTAGACGTGGGCTTATTATAGATGGAAAGCCTACAGCTGAAGCTTTTATTAAGATAGCTAAAAGGTATGATGATGAATCAGTTCTTGATATTGCAATACATGAAGGTAGAAATAGGCAGGTCAAGAAGATGTGTGAGTCTATAAATCATCCTGTTAAAAAGTTAAAGAGGATATCAATTGGAGATTTAGAGCTTGGTGGATTGAATATAGGCAATTGGAGATATCTTGAGGAAGAGGAAATTCAATATTTAAAGAAATTATAATTGATGCGGAGGAAACCATGTTTATATTGCATGAGCATAATGAAGAAGACTCTAAAGAAATTAATCAGATATTAGTTGAAGAAAACATTGAAGATTTATCTGATGAAGGTCTAGTATATACCATAATAGAGGATGATAATATATGTGGGATAGCTAAAGCAGAGATAATAAATGAAGATTGGACTTTGAAGTATTTAGTTATTAAAAAAGCCAGTAGAGGAGAAAATCTAGGGGATGCTCTACTTAGGGCCTTGCTGAGCAAACTAGATAATCAAGGCATAAAAAAGATATTATATAAAGAAGCTAATTCCTATTTAGCTAAAAAAGGATTTGAGCTAAATAAGAATAATCGACTAGAACTTCATATTCCTGACATATTTAAAAAAGGCTGTAATAGTTGTGGAGGATGTAATGACTTATAATGAGATAGTTAATACTATAAAGATATCTAAAGATATTATTAATAAACATGTAAAAGAAGGACAAACAGTTTTAGATTGTACTGTGGGTAATGGCAATGATACATTACTTCTTGCACAATTAGTAGGAAATACAGGTAAAGTAATTGGTTTTGATATTCAAAAAGAAGCATTAGATATAACTTGGAAAAATTTAACTTGTGAAAATATAGACAATAGGGTAGAATTAATAGAAGACAGTCATGAAAATGTAGATTTATATATCAAAGAAAAAATAGATTTTGCTATTTACAATCTTGGGTACCTACCTAAAGGAAATAAAAATATCAAAACAACTAAAGAAACTACTCTTATAAGTTTAAAAAAAGTGATTGGACTTCTAAATGAAAATGCAATTATTCTGATTATCTGTTATATAGGCCATGATGGTGGACTTGATGAGAAGAATGGGGTTGAAGAATTTTTGAAAGATTTAGATCAGAAGGAATTCAATGCAATTAAATACGATTTTATTAACCAAAAGAATTTCCCGCCTATTTTATTTGGCGTAGAAAAATCTAAAACTAGGAGGTAGTATAATGACAGGTGTAAAGTTTACAGATACTATTTTAAGAGATGCTCATCAATCTTTGATAGCAACTAGAATGAAGCTTGAAGACATGCTTCCTATAGCAGAAAAACTTGATAATGTTGGATTTTATGCATTAGAAGTATGGGGAGGAGCTACATTTGATTCTTGCTTAAGATTTTTAAATGAAGATCCATGGGAAAGACTTAGATCTCTTCGTAGTGCTTTTAAAAAGACAAAGCTTCAAATGTTATTAAGAGGCCAAAACATATTAGGATATAGGCATTATCCAGATGATGTTTTAGAGGAATTTGTTAAGAAATCGATTGAAAATGGAATAGATATTATTAGAATATTTGATGCTTTAAATGATCTTAGAAATATTGAAAAATCAATAGAATTTACAAAGAAATATGGAGGACATGCTCAGGCTGCTATTTCATATACAACGAGTCCAATTCATAATACCAAATATTTCGTTGATTTAGCTAGAGATATGGAAAAGATTGGAGCTGATTCAATCTGTATAAAGGATATGTCTGGTATATTATTACCTTACCCTGCTGAAGAATTGGTTAAGGAAATGAAAAAGGTTATTTCTATTCCAATAGAAATACATTCGCATTTTACTAGTGGTATAGCTAATCAAACTTATATGAAAGCTATAGAAGCAGGAGCAGACATTATTGATACTGCAATTTCTCCTTTAGGGAATGGTACTTCTCAACCAGCTACTGAACCTATGATAGCGTCTCTTGAAGGATCACCTCATTATCCATCCGATATTAATATGGAATTGTTACTTGAGGTATCTGATTATTTTAAAGTATTAAGAGATAGGTATTTGGAAGAAGGATTACTTAATACTAAAGTATTAAATGTGGATGTAAATACATTAATATATCAAGTACCTGGTGGAATGCTTTCGAATTTAGTATCTCAATTAAGTAGTCAAGGTGCAGAAGACAAATTTGATGAAGTTTTAAAAGAAGTTCCTAGAGTAAGAGAAGACTTTGGATATCCACCTTTAGTAACCCCAATGAGTCAAATGGTTGGAACTCAAGCTGTATTTAATGTTGTATTAGGTGAGAGGTATAAAATGGTACCAAATGAGGCGAAAAATTATGTAAAGGGTCTATATGGTAAACCAACATTGCCGATTCCCGATGATATTAAAAAGAAGATTATTGGTGATGAAGAGGTATTTACTGGAAGACCAGCAGATTTAATGGAGCCTCAATTAAATCAATTTAGGGAAGAAATCAAACAATATATAGAACAGGATGAAGATGTTTTATCTTATGCATTGTTTCCTCAAATTGCATTAACTTTCTTTAAGCAAAGACAAGCAGAAAAATATAAGATTGATAGTGAATTATATAATGAAGAATTCAAAACATATCCAGTTTAAAACAAGCCATAATGGCTTGTTTTTTTAAGGGATATGAAACAAAACTTGCATAAATCAAATAATTTACAAAATAATGAAATAAATCTTGCAAATAGTATATTACTTTGCTATTATTGAATTAACAAATATTACATAAGGGGGAAATTGAATTGCCAACAAAGACAGAAAAATCTCTTACAGTTGATAAAAAATGGTGTAAAGGTTGTGGGATCTGTGTTGCATTTTGTCCTAAAAATGTACTTGAAATAAAAGATGGGAAGGTTAATATTAAAGATTTAGATGCATGCATTCAATGTGGACAATGTGAACTTAGATGTCCTGATTTTGCAATTTATTTAGGGGGTAAATAAGATGTCTGAAAAAACAATTAGATTGATGCAAGGGAATGAAGCCTGTGTTGAGGGTGCACTAGCTGCAGGTATGAAGTTTTATGCAGGATATCCTATTACACCATCTACTGAAATTGCAGAGATTTCGGCAGAGAGGTTACCAAAAATTGGTGGTAAGTTTATTCAAATGGAAGATGAAATCGCAGGTATTTCTGCAATTATTGGTGCTGCTTTATCTGGAGAAAAGGCTATGACTGCTACTAGTGGACCTGGTTTTTCTCTTAAACAAGAAGGAATTGGATACGCTATTATAACTGAAACACCATGTGTGATTGTAAATGTTCAAAGAGGTGGTCCGAGTACTGGGTTACCAACTGCACCTGCTCAGGGTGAAATAATGCAGGCTAGATGGGGAACTCATGGGGATCATTCAATTATTGCACTATATCCTTGGTCAGTAAAGGAAATTTATACTACAACAATTAAAGCATTTAATTTAGCAGAAAAGTATAGAACTCCTGTTATTCTTTTAATGGATGAAGTTATTGGACATATGAGAGAGAAAATTGATTTTTCAGAAGTAAATGATATTGAAATTGTAAATAGAAAGAAGCCAACATGTGCTCCGGAAGAATACAAAGCTTATAAAGTGCAAGAAGGAGATATAGTTCCAGAAATGGCTGGTTTTGGTGAAGGATATAGATTCCATGTAACTGGGTTAGTCCATGGAGAATCAGGATTTCCATCTGGAAATGAAAAAATTGCTGAATCATTAATAAATAGATTGATCGATAAAATTGAAGATAATGTAGATGATATAGTAGAAGTACAGGAATACTTAATAGATGATGCTGATGTTGCTATAGTAGCCTTTGGTTCGACGGCTCGATCTTCTAAATCAGCAGTAGATACTTTAAGATCAGAAGGTATTAAAGCTGGTTTATTTAGACCTATTACTATTTGGCCTTTAGCTGAAAAGCAGTTAATTAACTTATCTAAAAAAGTCAAACGCATAGTAGTTGTAGAAATGAATATGGGTCAGTACTTTTTAGAAGTAGATAGAGTTGCAGGTAAATACACTAAGGTAGAGAAATATAATCGTGTTAATGGAGAACTTATAACACCTGAAGAAATTATTTCTTTTGTTAAGGAGGTTTAATATGCCTAGTCAATTAGTTAATGAATATTTCAGAACGGCAAATCTACCACATATATGGTGTCCTGGTTGTGGTAATGGTATTGTTACAAGGGCTATAGTAAAGGCTATTGATAATTTAGGATTAAACAAAGATGATTGTTGTATAGTATCAGGTATCGGGTGTTCCTCAAGAGCTTCAGGATACTTAGATTTTAATACATTACACACTACTCACGGTAGAGCTCTGGCTTTTGCTACAGGTATTAAACTTGCTAATCCAAAGTTAAATGTAATTGTAATAACTGGAGATGGTGATTGCTCTGCTATCGGAGGAAATCATTTAATTCATGCTGCTAGGAGAAATATAGATATTACTACTATCGTATTTAATAATAATACTTACGGTATGACTGGTGGTCAATATTCGCCTACAACTCCAACAGGTGACAAAGGAACAACAGCACCTTATGGTAATATTGATATGAATTTTGACCTTTGTGAACTTGCAAAGGCTGCTGGTGCTACTTATGTAAGTAGAGGTACTATTTTTACAGCTAATATGTTAATTAAGCAAGTTGAAGAAGGCATTAAAAGCAAAGGATTCTCTTTCATTGAAGCTATGACAATATGTCCTACTTATTATGGAAGAAAAAACAAAAAAGGCGAAGCTGTAGATATGATGACTTATTTGAAAGAAAATGCTATTAATATAGCAGCTTATGATAAATTAACAGATGAACAAAGAGCGGGTAAATTTGTTGTTGGAGAGTTATATAAGAATACTAGACCAGAATACACAGAAGAATACCAAAAGATTATAGATTCTTTTTCAAAGGAGAGATAATATGTCACGTCAAGAATTAAGATTAACAGGTTCTGGAGGTCAAGGACTTATATTAGCCGGAATTATATTAGCTGAAGCAGCATTATATGATGGATTGAATGTAGTTCAGTCTCAATCCTATGGTCCTGAAGCTAGAGGAGGAGCTAGTAAAGCAGAAGTAATAATAAGTAAAGATAAAATTAATTACCCAAAAGTCAATGAATGTGATATTATGCTTGCACTTACACAAGATGCATGTGGCAAATATATAAATTCATTGAAATCAGGTGGCATATTAATAATTGATAAATCATTAGCTGAAAAACCTAAAAGAGATGATATTAAAATATTTTCTGTGCCAATTATTGAGACTGCTATGGATAAGTTAGGAAAACCAATGGTTGCGAATATTGTAGCTTTGGGAAGTATATATGAGCTTACGAAAGTAGTTAGCAAGGAATCCCTTGAGAAAGCAGTGTGTGATAGAGTTCCAAGAGGTACTGAAGAGCTTAATAAAAAAGCACTAGAGGAAGGATTTATGTTAATTAAAAACCATAAGGAAGATTGTTATGGAGATGTATGTTGATTTAATAAAGAACATTCAAAATAACTTTAATTCTTTAAGTAAAGGGCAGAAGCAAATTGCAGAATTTATCATAAATCACTATGATAAAGCAGCATTTATGACTGCATCTATCCTCGGTCAAACTGTTGATGTTAGCGAATCTACTGTTGTTAGATTCGCTAATACTTTAGGATATGATGGTTATAGGGATCTTCAAAAAGAATTACATGAGCTAGTAAAAAATAAACTTACAACTGTGCAAAGGCTTTCTATGTCTAGCGAGTATACAAATAAGGGAAATGCTTTGAAGAAAGCAATGAGAAAAGATGTTGAGAACATAGAGAAAACCATAAATGAAATTGATCTTAACACATTTCAAGAATCTATAAATTTAATATTGAAAGCTGAGAATGTATATATTTTAGGGTTAAGATCATCATCATTTTTAGCAGGTTACCTAGGTTTTTATCTTAGCTTTATATTAAAAAATGTAAAGGTTATTATTTCAGGGCCAAATGATGTATTCGAGCAACTATTCAGAGCAGATTCTAAGGACTTAATTATTGGAATATCTTATCCTAGGTATTCCAAGAGAACTTTAGAAGCATTAGATTTTTGCCGTGAAAAAGGATGTAAAATTATTAGTATAACAGACAGTTTAATATCTCCAGCATCAAAGGATTCAGATATTTCTTTAATCGCAAGTAGTGATATGCTTTCCTTTGTAGATTCCTTAGTTGCACCTATGAGTTTAATCAACGCTTTAATCGTATCTATAGGTATGGAGAAAAAGGAGGATATTACCTCTTCCTTTGAAGATTTAGAGTATATTTGGAATAAATATAATGTATATGACGAAAATAGTAAGTAACAAATAAATCGATATTATAATAAATATCGATTTATTTGTCTACATTTATATCATAATAAATGTTATCATAAATGATAATGTTTGTTATATGATTTTTCTGTTATAATATAATTAAATATAATTTTAAAAATGCATATGGAGGTATTTGAATTGACGAAAATATATTTAATTAGACACGGTCAATCTGAATGGAATAAATTAAACAAAATTCAAGGGCAAAGAGACACACTTTTAACTGAATTAGGCAAGAATCAAGCTTTACTCTTAGGAGATAGACTCGCTAATGAAAATATTGATATGATTTATACTAGTGATTTAACTAGGGCTTATGATACTGCAAAAGCAATCTCAAATAGAATAAATAAACCTTTATTTGTCAGTGATTCAATTAGAGAAATTAATTTTAATTTATGGGAAGGCTTAACTAATGAAGAAGTACAAGAAAAATACAAAGATGAATACTCGATTTGGTTAAGAGAACCACACAAATTGAATATTCAAGGAGTGGAAACTTTGAATTCCTTGCAAGAGAGAGCAATGAAATATATAAATAAAATTATAAAAGAAAATAATAATAAAAGTATCGCTATTGTATCCCATGGCGCAATTCTAAAAACAATAATCTTAGGACTATTAGATATTGAAATCTCTCATTATAAAAATATTTCATTATCGAATGTTTCCTTAAGTATAATCGAATGTAGAGATTTTAATAATGTATTAAAATTATTAAATGATACATCTCATTTAAAGGAGCTGTAAATATGAGTGAAAAAATATGTGTTGTTGGTGCTGGACCATCTGGAATGATGGCAGCCGGTATAGCTGGATCTAAGGGAAAAGATGTAACATTAATTGAAAAAAATGAAAGGATTGGGAAGAAGCTATTCATTACTGGTAAAGGAAGATGTAATATAACTAATAATGCTCCAATAGAAGATTTTTTTGACAATGTTATGAGAAACAAGAACTTTCTTTATAGTAGTTTTTATACATTTAACAATTTAGACATTATAAATTTACTCGAATCTTATGGCTTAAAGACTAAGGTAGAGAGAGGAAACAGAGTATTCCCTCATAGTGATAAATCATCTGATGTTATTAAAGCTTTTGAAAAGTTTCTTTTGTCCAATAATGTTAAGTTATTGTTAAATAATAATGTTGAATCAATTGATGTAAAGGAAGGAAAATTTATTTTAAAAACAAAAAATGGTGAAATGACATTTGATAAATTAATAATATCAACAGGAGGAAAATCATATCCTTCTACAGGATCCACTGGTGATGGATATAAATTTGCTTATAAATTGGGACATGAAATTGTTGAAATTAAACCTTCGTTGGTACCTATAGAAATTAAAGAGAATTGGATTAAGGACTTACAAGGACTATCTTTAAAAAATGTTTCATTATCTGCTAGCTCTAGAAAAAAGATTATATATGAAGAATTTGGTGAGATGATTTTTACGCACTATGGTATTTCAGGACCTATAGTACTTTCAATGAGTAACTATTTACATAGTAAATCCAATGATAATATTAATTTATTTATTGATTTCAAGCCAGCATTAGATGATCATAAACTAGATACTAGAATATTAAGAGATTTTGAATTATATAATAATAAACAAATTAAAAATTCATTGAATGATTTATTACCTCAAAAATTGATACCAGTTATAATCAATTTATCTGAAATAGACCCAGATAAAACAGTTAATCAGATTACAAAAGAAGAAAGAAGCAGGTTACAAAACACTATAAAGAAATTTCCAATTACTTTTAAATCTTTTAGACCTATAGAGGAAGCAATAGTAACATCAGGAGGGATTTCTATAAAGAACATTAATCCTTCAACAATGGAATCAAAGATACTGCCTAATTTATATTTTACAGGTGAGATAATAGATGTGGACGCTTTAACTGGTGGTTTTAATTTGCAAATTGCTTATTCTACAGGATATTTAGCTGGAATTAGTGTTTAATATTTGGTTATAAATATTAGTTACAATAAGAACAAATAGCTTGTTTACTAAAAGAATTTAATATATAATTAGTAAGGGAGTGTTACTATGAGTATTTTAAGCATAAGGGGAGCTACAACTGTTCCCGAAAATTCGGTTTCTGCCATTCTAGATAGTACTAAGGAATTATTAATTGAAATTGAGAAAGCAAATAATATAAATAAAGATAAAGTTATTAGTATTATCTTTTCATGTACTTCAGATTTGGATAAGGTTTATCCTGCTAAAGCTGCACGAGAATTAGGTTATATACATGCTGGATTAATGTGCTTTAATGAAATGTTTGTTGAAAATAGTCTCAATATGTGTATTAGAATAATGATCCTTTGTGATTTAAATATTGAACAAAAAGACATTGAACATATTTATTTAAAAGAGGCAATGATATTAAGGCCTGATCTAATAAATAAAAATTTTAAATATAATTTATTGTAAGAACTGTTTTATTAGGAGGAAATAATGTGATTAGTAAAAATATTGCCTTAGCAATTGATGGTCCTGCAGGAGCAGGGAAAAGCACTATTGCAAAGAAAACAGCAGAAATACTATCGTTGGAATATATTGATACTGGTGCTATGTATAGAGCGTTAACACTTAAGATTTTAAAAGAAAATTTAGACCCTCAGTCTGAAGATGATGTTGTAAATATCATGAAACATACTTCTATTGATTTTATAAATAATCATATTTATTTAGATGGGATTCAAGTAGATAAGGAAATTAGAAATAATATTATAAATAGGAATGTTTCTTATATTGCTAGATTTGAGGAAGTAAGAAGCGGTATGGTTGAAATTCAGAGAAAGCTAGCATTAACAAAATCAGTTATTATGGATGGCAGAGATATAACAACGGTGGTTCTTCCTAATGCCGATTATAAGTTTTTTGTTACAGCTAGCGTAGATGAGAGAGCTAGAAGAAGATATAAGGAATTATTGGAAAAAGGTGAAAAGCAAATATCCTTTGAACAAATAAAAGAAGAAATTATAAATAGAGATAAACTAGATAGTACTAGAGAAATTTCTCCATTGAGACAAAGTGAAGACTCCTATGTATTAGATACTACTAATAAAACTATAGATGAATGTGTTGATGAAATAATTTCTATAGTAAATGGGAGGTAGTCTTATGCACCTATATTTTTTCATAAAAAGGGTAGCTAATGTTTTGTTTAGGCTAATATTTAGGATTGAAGTTTTTGGAAAGGATAATATTACAAAAGAAGGAAGAGTAATATTATGTTCAAATCACATAAATAATTTAGATCCTTTTTTATTATCTATTATTTTTCCTAGACAAATTTTTTGGATGGCAAAGCGACAGCTTTTTAAATTTAAATTAATTGCTTATCTTTTAAATAAATTGGGAGTATTTCCAGTGGACCGAGATGAAGCTGACTTATCTGCAATTAAAAATTCTTTAAAAGTTCTTAAGAAAGAAAATGTTTTAGGAATTTTCCCTGAAGGAACAAGGGTAAAAGAAATTAATTTAGAAAATGCTAAACCAGGTATAGCACTAATAAGTATAAAAGCTCAGGCGCCTATTTTGCCTGTATATATAGATGGAAATTATAGACTATTTAGTAAAATTAGAGTTTATATTGGTGAATCAATTGATTTTTCTAATAGCTATGGTAAAAAATTAACTACAGAAGATTACAAGTCATATAGCAAAGATATATTAAAGGCTATATATTCTATTAAATATAAAGAGGGTGAAGTATAGTGAAAATAATTATAGCTGATAATGCTGGATTTTGTTTTGGCGTGAAAAGGGCTGTGGATATGACAACTAGTGAACTTTCGAACTCTACTAATGATGTTTACTCCTTAGGACCTTTAATCCATAATGCTCAAGCAGTTAAGAGATTTGAAGAAAATGGTCTTAAAACAGTTGAAGATATAGAAGGGATTAAAGATAGTAAAATTATTATTAGATCTCATGGAGTCACTAAATCTACCATAGACAAAATAAATGATATGAAATTAGATATAGTAGATAGTACTTGTCCATATGTTAAATCGGTACATAAGAGGGTTGAAGATTTTTATAATAGGGGGTATAATATTGTAATAATCGGAGATGCTACTCATCCAGAAGTCATGGGAGTAAATGGCTGGTGCAATGATGAGGCATTTATTGTTAGCTCTACTGATGAAGCAATAAATTTACCTAAAATGGATAAGATTTGTGTAGTTTCTCAAACTACTAATACTCAAGATAAATTTCATGATTTATCAAGTATTATTAAAGAAAAAGGTAATGAAGTTGATATATTTAACACAATTTGTAATGCTACAAACCAACGTCAAGAATCATGTAGAGAAGTAGCTAGTAAGGTTGATGCGATGGTTGTAATAGGCGGATTTCATAGCTCAAACACAAACAAGCTGGTAGAAATAAGCAGAAGATATTGTAGCAATGTTTTTCATATTGAAACTGTAAAAGAATTACCTTTACAAATAATATCAAAATTTAATACAATAGGAATAACCGCAGGTGCTTCCACACCTGATTGGATAATTAAGGAGGTAGTTGAAACAATGGACAATATAAATCATAATGAAATGATGGAGGCAATTGAAAATTCTTTTACTAGAATCCATAGAGGAGATATACTAAAGGGTGAAGTAATTTTTGTTACTAACAATGAAGTAATGGTTAACATTAATTATAAATCTGATGGTATTGTTAATAGAGAAGAGTTATCTAATGATCCTGATGTTAAACCAAGAGACCTATATAAACAAGGAGATGCAATTGAAGTTTATGTAGTTAAATTGGATGATGGTGAAGGCAATGTGGTTCTTTCTGCAAAAAGGGCAGACGACAATAAAAATTGGGATATTGTTGAAAAAGCTTTCATTGAAAAAGAAAGAGTAGAATGTAAAGTAATTAATAGTGTAAAAGGCGGATTAACTGTTTTGGTATATGGAATAAGCGCTTTTATGCCTGCATCTCAAGTATCTATTAACTATGTTACTGATTTAAATGTATATAAAGGAAAGACTTTAATCGCTAAGATTATTGATTTTGATAAAGAAAAAAGAAGAGTAATCTTATCTAGAAAAGAAATAGAAAGAGAAGAACTAAATAACAAGCGAAAAGAGTTATGGACTAATATTGAAGTAGATCAAATAGTGGAAGGAACTGTACAAAGATTAACTGATTTTGGAGCATTTGTTGACATTGGAGGACTTGACGGGTTAGTTCATATATCTGATTTATCTTGGAATAGGGTTAAAAATCCTTCTGAGATAGTAAAAGTTGGGCAAAGTGTTAAGGTTAGGATATTAGGACTAGATAAAGATAAGAATAGAATTTCATTAGGATTAAAGCAAACTATTGAAGAACCTTGGAAGGCTTTTTCTAATAATGTTAATATAGGTGATGTAGTAGAAGGAACTGTAGTTAACTTAATGGATTTTGGTGCCTTTGTTAGACTTAATGAAGGAGTAGATGGGTTATTACATGTTTCACAAATATCGAAAGAACATGTTAACAAACCATCAGATGTCTTGAAAATAGGTAACAAGATAAATGTAAAAATTATAGATATAAATGGAGAAGATAAAAAAATTAGTCTATCTTTAAAGGATGCTATAGAACCAAATGAAACAGAAACAGACTATGAAACTCATACAAAAGAAGATACAGATTTGACTATTGGAGATATTATTGATAACAATTAATGTAATTCAATCATTAAGGGTTTTGATGTAAATGAATTACATCGAAACCCTGTATTGTATTTTTGAATAGTCATATTAGGAGGTAATAATGGACAAGTATGAAATATTTAAAAAAGATATTAATGGTTTAATTAATGTGGATTTAAATTATTATAAAGAAAAACAAATGAGGAGGAGGATTTCATCACTATTGTCAAGAAATAATTATAAAGATTTTGATGATTATTTTATTGGATTAAAAAGCAATAAGGATCTCCTCGAACAATTTATAAATTATTTAACTATAAATGTATCTGAATTCTATAGAAATCCTTCACAATGGGAAGTACTAGAAAAAGATATAATCCCCATTATAATGGAAAACAATAAAGGACCATTAAAAATATGGAGTTCAGCTTGTTCTACAGGCGAAGAGCCATACTCTTTAGTTATGATGTTGTCAAAGTTTTTTCCTCTAAAGGATATAAAAGTACTTGCATCTGATATAGATGAGGAAGCTATGCATAAAGCCAAACTTGGTCTATATAGTGAAAAATCATTAGCAAATTTACCCAAAGGATTTAAGGAAAAGTTTTTTAGTAAAATTCAAAATTCATATAATATATCTACCGATATAAAACAATGTGTAGAATTTAAGAAAATGGATTTATTAAAGGATAAATTTCCTACAAATGTGGACTTAGTGACATGCCGCAATGTAATGATCTATTTTACTGAAGAAGCAAAAGAACTTTTATACTCTAAGTTTTATAATTCATTAAGTACTAATGGAGTATTATTCGTTGGAAGTACTGAGCAAATTATAATGCCTGAAAAACATAAACTTAAGCCTGCTAGAACCTTTTTTTATAAGAAGAGCGTCTAAAGAACCGTTAAGGTAGCTCTTCTTGAAACTCATATAGATTAAAACAAGTTCTATATATAAAAAGATCAAAAGAGTAGAACTTTCCTATTCGTTATAATAAAAGTAAATAACTGAGCATTAGAAAAAGCTTTTTTGTGAGCTTGTTGATATCAATTCTTTAATTAAAAGATATTGAAGTCGAGTTTTTTATTAGCAATATAAAATTTATTTTCAAAAAAGGAGGGTATAAAATTGGAGACAAAAGTTCTTTTAGAATTATTATGTAATAGCCAAGGTATATCTGGCAATGAATATCCCTTAAATGACATAATAATATCAGCCTTTAAGGAATATACTGATGATATTATTATTGATAATCTAGGTAATATTATTGCTTTCAAAAAGGGATTATCAATTAATAATAATGTTAAAATAATGATAGCTGCCCACATGGATGAAATAGGTTTAATGGTGAAAGATATTGAAGATAATGGTTTCCTTAGATTTACAAATATAGGCGGATTTGATCCAAGAACTATATTAGGTCAAGAAGTAATTGTCCATGGGAAAAAGGATTTATTTGGTGTAATAGGTTCTAAACCACCTCACCTTCAAGACGAATCTGAACATGATAAGGCAATTAAAATGGAGGACATGACCATTGATATTGGATACTCTAAAGATGAAGTTGAAAAGCTAGTGAGTATTGGTGATGTAATTACTATTAGAAGGACATTGATGAACTTACAAGGTAGTAGGATTGCTGCAAAAGCATTAGATGATAGGGCTGGTATTGCAGTTGTCTACGAGTGCGTTAAAGAATTAAACAAGCTAAACCACGAAGCTGATGTGTATTTCGTGTCTACGGTTCAAGAAGAGGTAAGTATGTCTGGAGCATTAGTTAGTACATATAAAATTAATCCAGATATAGGTATTGCAGTAGATGTTGGATTTGGCACAACTCCAGAGATTTCTAAGTCTAATTCAATTGAGCTAGGTAAAGGACCAGGAATTACTTTAGGTGGTAATATTCATCCCGGTTTGAGAAAAAAACTTACTGAAATTGCAGGAGAATATAATATACCTTACCAAATGGAGATATCTCCAGGACCAACTGGTACTGATGCGAGAGCTATGCAAATAACAAGAGAAGGAATTCCTTCCCTTGTACTATCTGTACCCTTAAGATATATGCATACATCTGTTGAAGTTATTGATATTGTTGATATAAAGCATACTGCTAAAATATTAGCATTCTTTATTGCTTCTATTTCTAATGAGAATTTGGAGGGATTATTATGCTATTAAAACAACTCACAGAAGCATCAGGAATATCTGGTAACGAAAAGGAAGTTAGAGATTTAATAATTTCAGAGATAAAGTCCTATGTCGATACTATCAAGGTGGATAGAATAGGAAATATAATTGCATATAAGAAAGGTAAAGATACAAGTAAAAGGTTGATGATTACAGCCCATATGGATGAAGTGGGGTTATTAGTTAAAGAAATTGATACAATGGGGTTACTTAAATTCACGACAGTAGGTGGAGTAGATAAAAGGATCTTAGTTTCAAAACCTGTCTTAATTGGAAAAGATAAAATTCCAGGTGTAATAGGGGCAAAACCAATTCACCTTCAAAAAAGAGCAGAATGGACAAGAGCTTTGAACTTAGATGAACTGTATATTGATATTGGTGCAAGTTCAAAGGAAGAAGCTGAAAAAATTGTTAATATAGGTGATTATGTAACTTTTGCATCAGATTATGTAGAATTTGGCGATGATTTAATAAAGGGGAAAGCATTGGATAATAGAGTAGGGTGTTCTCTTTTGATTGAATTAGTAAAGGAGATAAAAGATATAAGTTTTTATGCAGTTTTTACTGTAATGGAAGAAATTGGTTTAGTAGGATCAGGTCCAGCTGCATATGAAGTAAATCCTGATATTTCCTTAGTTTTGGAAGGAACACTATGTTATGATATGCCTAAACTTGATACACATTTAGTTCCTACTTATCTTAATAGGGGGCCAGCTATTTCTTTAATAGATAGATCTACTATCTATAGTCCTACATTTAGAGAAAAGATTGCTAAAATTGCAGAAAAGAACAATATACCTTATCAATATAGAAAAACTGCTATGGGAGGGAATGACTCTGGGAAGATTCATACTTCAAGGGAAGGTTCTATCACTACTACAATATCAGTACCATGCAGATATATACATTCACCAGCGTCTGTAATGAGCAAAAATGACTATAAGAATACTTATGCACTACTTAAAGCAATCTTATCTGAGTTTGAAAGGGAGGAATTATAATGAATATAAACTTTGACCTATTAAAAGACTTAGTTGGAATTTATGGTCCAACAAGCAATGAAGGAATTGTAAGAGAATATATTTCTAAAGAGATTAAAGATTTTGTAGATGAAATTGAGGTAGATGCATTAGGTAATTTAATAGCTAGAAAAAAAGGTAATGGAAAGAAAGTTATGATTTCTGCGCATATGGATCAGATAGGACTAATGGTAATAGATATCGATGAAAAGGGATTTTTAAGGTTTACAAATGTTGGAGGAATATCTCCTTTTATTTCTATTAGCCAGCAAGTTGTATTTGAAAATGGTACAAGAGGAGTTGTATATTCAGAGCCAATAGATGATATATCTAAGTTGAAATTAGAAAACATGTATATAGATATAGGTGTTTTTAGCAAAGAAGAAGCGGAGAAAAAGGTAAGCATAGGAGACATCTGCATTTATATATCAGAATATGGTGATAATGAAAATGTTGTATTTACTAGATATTTAGATGATCGTGTAGGATGTTTTATTGCAATAGAAGCTATAAAATCAATTCAGAATCCAATAAATGACTTATATTTCGTATTCTCAGTTCAAGAAGAAGTAGGGTTAAGAGGAGCTAAAACAGCAGCATATAGAGTTGACCCAGACATTGGTATTGCTTTAGATGTAACGAGCAATGGTGACACTCCCAAGGCCAAGAGGTTTGCTATTGGATTGAATAAAGGTGCAGCAATAAAAGTAAAAGATAATTCTATCATCAGTCATCCTAAGATAAGAGAATTACTAGTTAGATTAGCTAAAGAAAACAAAATTCCTTATCAAATGGAAGTATTGGAGTTTGGTGGCACAGATTCAGGTGCTATTCATGTTAACAAAGAAGGGGTTCCTTCAGGGGTAATTTCTATCCCTACTAGATATGTTCACTCAACTATAGAAATGGCTTCAAAAGAGGATATTATTAACTGTACAAAACTATTAATAAGGTTTTTAGAAGACAACTTAGATATTTAATTTCGCAAAGAGCTGATAATTCAGCTCTTTATTTATATTTTTGCATCTCAATAAAAATGCTAAAAAAATGAAATATTTTGGAGTAATTTGTATGAAATTATTTTTTAAAAATTGAAGGATTTATGATTTCTTTGGAGAATTATATAATAGTAGATTGTATTTGAGGAGGAATTAAGATGTTGGATTTAAATCATGAATATACTATATCGGAAGTATCAGAAATTACTGGATATGCGGCACATGTTCTTAGATACTATGAAAAGGAGTTTGAAATTGATGTTCCTAGAAATAACTCTAATCATAGATATTTTACATATAAGGAAGTGGAACTAATACAATATATTAAAACCCTTCAAGATAAGGGTTTTAGCAACAAGCAGATTAAACTCATTATAGCTTCTCCGGAAGTTTTAATGAATGTACATGAAGATGCAGGATTAGTTGCAGTAAATGATAATGGATATTTTGATACTTATCAGATAGCTAAAGAGATTAGTGTAACTTTAGAAGAGGAATTCTTTGATAAATTACTGAATTCTATTAACCTAGGTACAGAAAATAATACCAAAATTATTGAAGAGTTAAAGGATGAGGTAATTAGTCTGAGGAATGAAATTAATTCTAAAGAAAGAGATGTATTGATTTGTGAGAATGCAAAGCTTAAAATGAAAATAAAAGAAAAAACTTTTGAAAATATCGAACTAAAAGATAAGTTGAAAAAATTTCAAGAAAAAAATGTTGGATTTTTAAAGAAAATTTTTAAATAATACTATAATGAATAGGGGTGGGAATTCCATCCTATTTTTTATTACTTAGTCCTGGTTAAGTTTTAAGGTTACCTATTTGTTTAATTGATTTTAAATAATATATAATTATGATATAATATATTAAATATGAAAAAACAACGAGGTGTAAAAATGAACGATAACAAAGGAAAAAAGACCTATTATATCAAAACTTATGGATGTCAGATGAACGAACATGATTCCGAGAAAATTTCTTGGGTTCTAGAAACTATGAATTATACTGAGACAAAAGATATAAAAACAGCTGATTTTATTATATATAACACCTGCCTAGTTAGGGAGAATGCTGAATTAAAAGTATATGGAAAATTAGGATCATTAAAAGAATTGAAAAGAGAGAAGCCAGATTTAATGATTGCTGTTTGTGGATGTATGATGCAAAGAGAAGATGTTAGAAAAGTTATTACATCAAAGCATAAGCATGTAGATATAATATTTGGTACTAATAATATTCATAAGCTGCCGCAATTAATAAATAGCAATTTACAAACAGGTAATACTGTTATAGATATTGTTGAAGATAATAGAGAAATAATTGAAAATATTAATTCAAATAGGACTTATTCCTATAAAGCTTATATAAATATTATGAATGGATGTAATAATTTTTGTACCTATTGTATAGTTCCTTATACAAGGGGTAGAGAGATAAGTAGAGAGCCTGAGAATATAATTAAGGAAATAGAAGAATTAGCTAAAGATGGATGTAAAGAAATAACTTTATTAGGTCAGAATGTGAATTCTTATGGAAAGACTTTAGAATATGATTATAGTTTTTCTACTCTATTAAAGAATATAAATAAAATAAATGGAATAGAAAGAATTAGATTTATGACATCTCATCCAAAGGACTTATCTGATGATTTGATAGAGTGTTATGCTACATTAGACAAATTATGTAAGCACTTGCATTTACCTGTGCAATCAGGTAGTAATAAGGTCTTAAAAGAAATGAATCGAAAATATACAAGAGAAGACTATCTTTCAATTATATATAAGTTAAAAAAACTTGTACCTGATATTTCATTTACTACTGATATAATCGTAGGATTTCCAGGGGAGACAGAAGAGGATTTTAATGAAACCTTGGAATTAATTAAAGAAGTTAGATTTGATTCAGCATATACTTTCCTATATTCCATTAGAGAGGGTACATTAGCTGCAAAGATGGATAATCAAATTGATTATAAGGTAAAACATAATCGATTCCAAAGATTATCTGATGCTTTAAATGAAATTTCGCTAGAGAAAAATCAGAAATTACTTGGAAAAACAGAAGAAGTATTAGTGGAAGAAGTAAGTAAGAACAATCCAGACATTTTAACAGGTAGAACAAGGAGTAGTAAACTAGTACATTTCAAAGGAAGTACAGAACTTATAGGGTCGCTGGTAGATATTAAGATTGAAAATGTTAAGACATTTTCATTAGAAGGAAGTTTAGTATAATTTTCCTTACTTAAAGGAGGATAAATTTTGGAAAATTTAACACCTATGATGAAACAATATGTAAGTATAAAAAGGCAATATGAGGATTGTATTCTTTTTTTTAGATTAGGAGATTTTTATGAAATCTTTTTTGATGATGCTATAACTGCATCAAAGGAATTAGAAATTACTCTAACTCAACGTGATTGTGGAATGAAAGAAAAAGCTCCTATGTGTGGGGTTCCTCATCATGTTGTTGATGGGTATATATCTAGATTAGTTGAAAAAGGATATAAGGTTGCTATATGTGATCAAGTAGAGGATCCTGCTGAAGCAAAAGGAATTGTAAAAAGAGAAGTAATTAGAGTTGTTACACCTGGCACTATTATGGATCAAGCAGTATTAGATGAAAAATCCAATAATTATTTAGCTTCGATATACTTGGATAATATTGGTGTTGGACTTGCATATGTTGATAATTCAACAGGAGAAATGTATACAACTGAGTTTATTGGTGAGAAAGATGAAATTAGTTCATTCATAATAGATGAATTTGGTAAGATATTTCCTTCTGAAATTATATGCAACGAAGGATTTATCTTAAATAATAAACTAATAAAGATTATAAGAAATACGATAAACCCATATATTAATAATTACAAAGATACAGATGTTGAAATTACTAACTTGCAATCTATAATTACAGATCATTTTAGTTCTTTATCTTTAAAGCAATTGGATCTAGACAATAAAGTATACTCGATTATAGCATCTGGAAAACTCCTTGAATATTTGTATACAACACAGAAATCTTCTCTTGAACATATTAATAATGTATATTATTATAAACCTAATAATTATATGGTATTAGATATAAATACAAGAGCAAACTTAGAAATTCATGAAACTATTATTAAAAGGGAAAGAAAAGGTGCGCTAATTGGACTTTTAGATAAAACATCTACATCTATGGGAGGAAGACTCCTAAAAAAATGGTTAGAACAGCCTTTATTAAATATTGATGAAATTAATAACCGCAATAATGCTGTAGAATATTTCGTCAATAATATTGTAACTATGGATGATGTAAAATCAATATTAAAAGGGATATATGATATAGAGCGTTTATCTTCTAAATTATCCAATGGTAATTGTAATGCTAGAGATTTAATATCTATAAAAAACTCTATAACTATGTTACCACAATTTAAGGAAATATTGGTTAAGTCAGACAATGATATGTTAAATAATTTGGGAGTTGATTTTGATACATTAGATGACCTCTATTTGTTGCTTGAGAAGTCAATTAATGATAATCCGCCTATTACATTAAAGGATGGTGGATTGATAAAGGAAGGCTATAATAAAGACTTAGATGAAATTAAAGAGATTTGTCTTAGTGGGAAAGAATGGCTAGCTTCTTTAGAGGCATCGGAAAAGCAAAAAACAGGTATAAGGAATTTAAAGATTGGTTTCAATAGAATATATGGTTACTATTTTGAAGTTACCAAGTCAAATCTTCCATTAGTTCCAGATTATTATATTAGGAAGCAAACATTAACAAATGCAGAAAGATATTATACTTCTGAGTTAAAAAACATGGAAGATAAAATAATTGGTGCTGAAGAAAAATCATTAGATATTGAGTATAAAGTTTTTGATGAAATAAGGAATGAGATAAAGAAGAATATTGATAGAATTCAAAGATCATCAAAGATAATTTCAATAGTTGATGTTTTGAATTCATTTGGACAAGTAGCTTATAAATTAAATTTTGTTAAACCTAAATTTAATAATAATGGTATAATTCATATTGTTGATGGTAGACATCCAGTAGTTGAAAATAATATTGAAAATAATTTATTCATACCTAATGATACTTATTTAGATACTAAAGCTAATATGGTGCAAATTATTACTGGCCCTAATATGGCTGGTAAGTCCACTTATATGCGTCAAGTAGCTATTATTACCCTCTTGGCACATATTGGTTCTTTTGTACCTGCTAGTAGTGCGGATATATCTTTAGTTGATCAGATTTTCACTAGAATAGGTGCTTCTGATAATCTTTCTCAAGGTGAAAGTACATTTATGGTTGAAATGAATGAGGTATCTAATATTATGAGATCTGCTACTAAAAATAGTTTAATTATACTAGATGAAGTAGGTAGAGGTACTAGTACTTATGATGGTTTGAGTATTGCTTGGGCAGTAGTTGAACATATTTTAAATAATATTAAAGCAAAGACTTTGTTTGCTACACACTATCATGAATTAACCCAATTGCAAGAGAACAATAAGGGGATTAAAAACTTAACAATTGTTGTTGAAGAAAAATCTGATCAAATTGTATTCTTGAGAAAAATAATAGAGGGTAGTACTAATAAGTCCTATGGAATAGAAGTAGCAAAATTAGCTGGAATTGAAAAGGATATTACAGATAGAGCTAATGAAATATTGTTATCAATTGAAAATAATCACCAAATAAATTTAAATGCAAAACCTAAGAAGGAAGTCAAACAATTAAATCTATTAGATTATAAAAAAGATTATTATATTGAAAAAATACTTAATATAAATTTAGATGAAGTAACTCCTAGGGAGTCCTTGGAAATACTTTACAATTTAATTGATGATGCCAAAAGCTTAAGGAGAAATGATAATGGGTAAAATTATATTATTAGATAATAATACCATACAAAAAATAGCTGCTGGCGAAGTAGTAGAAAGGCCAGCATCTATAATAAAGGAATTAGTTGAAAATTCTCTTGATGCTAATTCGACTAATATTACTATAGAAATTAAAAATGGTGGAAAATCCTATATTAGAGTTACTGATGATGGAGATGGTATAGCTAGTGAAGATTTAGACTTGGCTTTTGAAAGACATTCAACTTCTAAAATATTGACTGTAGAGGACTTACATAAGATAAGGTCTTTAGGGTTTAGAGGGGAAGCTTTAGCTAGTATTTCACATGTAGCTAAGGTAGAAGTGATGACAAAAACAGAAAATGTTTTGGCTGGTATTCATGGAATTGTTGAGGAAGGAAAGGTTATATCTAAGGAAACAGTCGGATGTCCTAAAGGAACTACAATGATAATAAAGGAATTATTTTATAATGTTCCTGTAAGAAGAGAATTCTTGAAGTCTGATTTGATTGAATCAAATCAAATATCTGATATAGTATATAGAATTGCAATTGGAAATTTAAAAACCTCTTTTAAGTTCATTAAAGATGATAAAATTATCTTAAAAACATCTAAAAATAATGATATGAAATCACATATATACAGCATTTTAGGGAAGGAATTCTCAAATAATTTAACTGAAGTAGACCTTGAAGAAGATGGTGTAAAAATTAAGGGATATATTTCTAACAACAATCTTTATAGAAGTAATAGAAATCATCAATATATTTTTATTAATGGTAGATATATAAATAGTAACAGTATTGCTAATATTATTGAGTCCCATTATAAATCTATAATTCCATTAAATAGATTTCCTATTTTTATTATTTTTATTGAAGTTGACCCAGCTACAATTGATGTAAACATTCATCCTACAAAGCAGGAAATAAAGTTTTCAAATCAATCTAGTATATTATCTTTAATTGAAAAAATTATTAAAGATACTCTTTTTCCTTCATTATTGATACCTAAGGTAAGCTTTAATAAGAAAAATGAGAATTCAATGGAAGATAAGTTACCACTGTTATTTAATTCATCACATAAAGATATAGCAGAAAATATTATCATTAAAGATTTTACTAATGAATCTCCATATATTAAGCACAATAAGGATTTGGGCATTCAAAATAATATACAAATGAATGATAAATTGCTTAAAAATGAAACTATGGAATATGTAGGTAATCAAAGTTACTCTTCTAATGATATATTAATTGATGATAGGGATAATACTAAAGATGCTATAGATATTCTTTCTACTATTGAACCTTTGGGTGTAATTTTTAATACTTATATTTTAGCGGAGGATAGAGTAAATGAAAGGATTTATTTCATTGATCAGCATGCTGCACATGAAAGAGTGATGTATGAAAAATACTTAAAAGAATACAAATCTGAAAATGTTATATCTCAACAGTTAATAGCTCCAGAAATTTATGAATTAACGAATTTTGAGATGAGTAATTTATTGGAGAATATAAAGGTTTTTAGAGGTTTAGGCTTTGATATTGAAGAGTTTGGTAACAATAGTGTAGCGATAAGGGCTGTGCCTTTAATATTTGGTATCCCTAATATACGAGACCTTTTTTATGATTTATTAGATAATATTAATAAAAATATTAAAAATAGTTATGAAACTAAGCTTGAAAAGGTAATGAAATTAGCGTGTGTAAAGGCAGTGAAAAGTGGCGATCATATGAGTAAGATTGAAATAGCTAGTTTGTTAGAACAATTGAAGAAATGTAATAATCCACATAGCTGTCCTCATGGAAGACCTACTATTTTAGAAATGAGTAAAAATGATATTGAAAAAGCATTTTTAAGAATTACTTAAAGGATGATGAGATGAAAGATAATTTATTTATATTAATAGGCCCTACAGCTATTGGGAAAACAGCCTTATCTATTAAATTAGCAGAAAAACTGAATGGTGAAATAATTTCAGCTGATTCAATGCAAATATATAAGCATATGGATATAGGGTCAGCTAAGATAACTAAAGCAGAAATGAAACAAGTAGCGCATTATTTAATTGATATAGTAGCACCAGATCAAGAGTTTACTGTGGCTAATTTTAGAGATAATGCAAAAATCTTAATTAAAGATATCAATAATAGAGGAAAGTTGCCAATTATTGCTGGAGGGACAGGGTTGTATATTAATTCCTTAGTTTATGATTTGAAATTTACTGAAGTATCCCCAGATGAAAATATCAGGGAAAGATTAGAGTCTCTAGCAAATAAATATGGAAATGAATACTTACATCAAGAATTGGAAAAGATAGATGTCCCTAGCGCTGAGAAAATTAGTATCAACGATAGGAAAAGGCTAATCAGAGCTATTGAGATATATGAAGTAACTAATAAGCCAATGTCAGAGCATAATAAAAATTTTAGAAATCCTATCGAAGATTATAATTTAGTAATGATTGGATTAAATATGGATAGAGCTGAGTTATATAATAGAATTAATCAGAGGGTTGATATTATGATTAATGAGGGATTAATTGGAGAAGTTGAAAAGCTTATATCAGTAGGATATAATAAAGACCTTGTATCTATGCAAGGAATTGGGTATAAAGAGATTATTATGTACTTAGAAGGAAACATATCACTTGATAAAGCAATAGAACTAATTAAGCAGGGTACTAGAAATTATGCAAAAAGACAATTGACATGGTTTAAAAAAGATAATAGAATTAAATGGTTTAATATAGATAATTATCTTGATTTAAATAATTTAAGCCAGGATATAATTAATTATTCTAAAAAACAGATTACAATTTAATTATAAGGGAGGACTAGAGATGAGACAAAATATAAATCTGCAAGATGTTTTTTTAAACAGAGCACGAAAAGATAATATTGGAATAACGGTTTTTTTGGTTAATGGATATCAGATAAAAGGTATAGTTAAAGGATTTGATAATTATACAATTGTTTTAGAAAGTGATGAGAAACAACAATTGATTTATAAACATGCAATTTCCACAATAATACCTATGAAGCAAATAGATTTAGATAACTAATGAATAATTTAAAGATTTATTTTTATAAATGTCTCTGAATTTAACAGAGACATTTATATTTAGATAATAGTAGAAAGGTGATAGAAAATGAATGAGTTAACAGTAAAAGCATTATGTAAACAATTTAATCTAAATAATGAAATTATAAGTTTTGTTAATAACAAAGAAGAAATTATTTTAAATAAGTTTGGTAGAATAAATGAAATTAAAGAATATAACCAATATAAAGTTATTAATGCAATGCAAGAAAACAGATTGTCATCAACAGATTTTAATTGGTCAACTGGATATGGATATGGAGATATAGGTAGAGATAAAGTAGAAAAAATATATGCCCATGTATTTAATACTGAGGATGCCTTAGTTAGACCATCTATTGCGTCAGGAACCCATGCTATTTCTTTAACTCTCTCTGGTATCTTAAGACCTGGAGATGAGCTTATAGCCATAACAGGCGCCCCCTATGATACATTACAAAAGGTAATAGGTGTAAAGGATAATTTACCTGGAACTTTAATTGATTATGGAGTTAAGTATAAAGAAATCCCATTATTAGAAAATACTATAAATACCAACAAAGTTATTAGTAGCATTAGTAAAGAGACTAAAATGTTAATGATTCAAAGATCTACAGGATATAGTGATAGGAGAGCATTAACAATTAGTGAAATTGAGGAAGCAATTAAGTCTATTAGAGAATATAATAAGGATATTATAATTATGGTTGATAACTGTTATGGTGAGTTTCTAGAATATAATGAACCAACAGATGTGGGTGCTGATATTATGGCGGGATCTTTAATAAAAAATCCTGGTGGTGGAATAGCTTTATCTGGCGGATATGTAGTAGGAAAGTCGTATTTAGTTGACCAAGTAGCAAATAGACTAACTGCACCGGGGCTTGGAAAGGACTGCGGACTTACATTTGGAACGACACGGAGTACATTGCAAGGATTATTTCTTGCACCTCATATCGTATCAGAAGCAGTTAAAGGAGCATTACTAGTGGCAATTGCATATAAAGAATTAGGCTTTAATGTAATTCCTGATGTTGATGATAATAGGTCAGACATAATTCAAGCAGTGCAATTAAATAGTCCTGAGAGGGTAGTTGAATTTTGTAGAGGAATACAAGCAGCATCTGCAGTAGACTCATATGTAATTCCTGAGGCTTGGGATATGCCAGGATACGAGGATAAGGTTATAATGGCAGCAGGTGGGTTTATTGAAGGATCATCTATTGAATTAAGTGCTGATGGGCCAATAAGGGAACCTTATTTTGCATATTATCAAGGAGGATTAACTTATGAGCATTGTAAATTAGGAGTTATGAAATCCCTAGATAATCTTTATAAGGCTAATCTTATAGACAATAATAAAATAAAAATATAAATATAAAGATAGCAGGATATATTAATCCTGCTATCTTTATATTTTTCTATACAATCCAATAACTTTACCTAATATAGATATGTTATTAGGGTAGATTGGATCCATAAATTGATTTTCGGGTTGTAACCTAATTCTATCTTTTTCTTTAAAGAATCTTTTTACAGTTGCTTCTTCCTCTAATAAGGCTACTACAATATCACCATTTGTTGCATTTTTTTGCTCCTGAACTAAAACTAAATCCCCATCTAAAATCCCAGCATCAATCATGCTTTCGCCTTGAATTTTTAACATAAAAACATCATGACCTTCAACAAGTTCTACTGGAACAGGATAAGTATCTTCAATATTTTCTACTGCTAAAATTGGGGCTCCTGCAGTTACTCTACCAAGAATAGGTATATCAACTGTCTTTTTTTGAGTTAAAAGAAAATCGTCATTTTTGTCTAGAATTTCTATAGCTCTTGGTTTGGTAGGATCTTTTCTTATATAACCTTTAGATTCTAATTTTTCTAAATGACTATGAACAGTGGAAGTAGACTTTAAATTAACACCCTTGCATATTTCACGGACAGCTGGCGGATATCCCTGTCTTTGAACCTCAGACTTTATATATAATAATATTTCTATCTGCTTCTGATTTAAGTCTTCGTACATGTTATACACCTCTCATATAATGATAAATTTATAAATCTTTATTTTAATTCATTATATCATAATAAAATTATAAATTCAAACAAAGGTTCGATTTTATTAAAAATACTGTTGACAAAGAACCTATGTTTGTGTAGAATGAATATAGAACTATTGTTCAGAACTAATGTGCGAGGTGCTATATGAAAAGAAGATTTAGAATAGTAAATAAAAAAAGATTCTACTTATTTATTACATCTTTATTTGCAGTCATAGCTATAATAGTATTATCTTTATTTACAGATAATATGGTTCACAGCTCAGTATATGAGGTTAAGTACGAAGAAGTGAAGGTAGTTGAAGGGGATACACTATGGAATATCACTAGTAAATATCTTTCTGAAGACACTGATATTAGAAAAATGATCTACGACATAAAAAAATTCAATAACATGGATACTAGCTATATTTATCCTGGAGATATAATAAAAATTCCTATATTAAATAAGTAAAATAACAAAAAGAGCTAATAGCTCTTTTTGTTATTTCTAGTTGATAAAGGATTGCTTTTTACAGCTTCTCTAAGTCTTTCATTATCAATATGGGTATATATTTGAGTCGTTGATACTGAAGTATGTCCTAGAATCTCCTGTAAGGCCCTGATATCTACATTACCATATTTATACATAAGCGTTGCTGCGGTATGTCTTAATTTATGAGTAGAATAGATTGAAGTATCAAGTCCAGCTTTTTCCAAAGATCTATCAATCATGTGTTGTATTGCACGATTACTCATCCTGTTTTTTCTTTTACTGATAAACATTGCTTTTGTATCCGATGTATTCTTAGGCCTAACAGTTAAGTAGTCCTTAATTGCTAAGATACATGCATCATTTATAAATATGGTTCTTTCTTTATTTCCCTTACCAATTACTGATAAAACATCATTATCCTTTATACTATCTATATCTATACTAGACAATTCAGATAATCTCAGACCACAATTTAAAAACAACATTATTATAGCGTAATCTCTTTTTCTATATTCATCACTAGGATTTTCTAATACGGTATCTAGTAATAATTGAGACTGATCTAGGGTCAAATATACTGGATGTCTGTTTTCTTTCTTGGGGAATTCTAAAGCTTCAGCAGGGTTTTTTTCAATTAAATTAACTTTTAAGTATAAGTACTCAAAAAACGATCTGAGGGAGGCTACTTTCCTAGATTTTGTAAAATTATTATTATCTCTTTTTTTATCTGCGTAAGAAATATATGCGTGCAAATCCTGAATTGTTAATTTTTTTATTAATTCTAAATTTACATCAGAAATATCTATTTCCTCAAAGATTGAAGCATCTTTTACGAGCTTATATCTAAGCTTAATAAATCTAAAAAAAGTTCTTAGGTCAAATAGATATTCTTTTACAGTATTAGAGGAGGATCCTTTTATTGTTTCCATATAATTTAAGTAATCTTCAAGAATAATTGGTATGCCTTTCATTATATCCCTCTTTCCTTAGTTATTAGTCACAAAATACTTATTTTGTGACTAATAATAGTATAGCATATAAGTTATACTAAGACAAGATACTTATGTAATTAGTTTTAGGATTCATATAATTTGTATATTTCGTATGTTTTAAATGTTTTATATTTTTTCATGTTTTATATGATTTTTATGTTTTCTATAATCTTAATATTTTTAGACTTTAACTTTGTTATTGAAAAAATAGAAAAACTCATGAATTGTTTCTTTCTTCTTACAAAAGAACAAAACATCTAAAAAAATGGATATTTTAGCTCTGAAATAGTTCTAAGATAACAGAACTGCTCATCTAAAGTCCCTACCCCTCCAATTAAGCTAAAGGAAGGATTGTGCAATATTTAATATGGCTAATCCATGTTTCAAAGCTTAAAATCGAAAATACAGCTCCAAAGTTTCTTCAACAAATGAAAACCTTTCTATGAAAACACAAAAGTAGACATAATGATATTATGTCTACTTTTGTTCTAAATCTAGTTACATATAAATAAAGAGTCTACATAATATTGTTATGTAGACTCTTTATAAAATTTTAAATTATAATGTTCGGAAATATTTTATTCTTCTACTATTTGTTTTATTCTATCTAGACCTTTTTTAATATTATCCAAGGAAGTTGCATATGATAATCTTATATATTTATCATCACCAAAAGCAATCCCCGGAACAACTGCTACATTTCCTTCTTCTAGTAATAAACTTGCAAAATCTAATGATGAATTAATAACTCTACCTCTAATTGTTTTACCAAGTAGTTTAGTAAAGTTTACCATTATATAAAAAGCTCCTTGCGGCTTTCTACAGCTTAAACCCTTAATTGAGTTTATGGTTTCTTCCATATAGTTCCTTCTCTCTATAAAATGCTTTTTCATTTCTTGGACACTACTTTGATCACCAATTAGTCCTTCTACGCTGGCATATTGAGAAATTGAACAAGGATTAGAAGTAGCATGACTTTGAATATTACTCATGACTTTTATTATATCTTCATGAGCAGCAGCATATCCTATTCTCCATCCAGTCATAGCATATGCTTTTGACATTCCATTAACAACTATACTGAGATTTTTAATATCATCATTAAAGGAAGCGATACTAATATGTTTATGACCATCGTATACCAACTCTTCATAAATCTCATCAGAAATAACAAATATATTATTTTTTACAGCCCAATTAGCAATTGCTTTTAATTCTTCTTCAGTATATATTGCCCCCGTTGGATTGCTAGGACTATTTAATATAATAGCTTTTGTTTTAGATGTTAAAGCATTGTTTAAATCACCTACATTAAATTTGAAACCATTTTCTTCTTGTGTTTGTATGTATACAGGAACACCATCAGCTAAATTCACAAGTTCAGCATAGCTTACCCAATAAGGAACCCCAAATATTACTTCATCTCCTGGATTTAATATTGCCATCAATGCATTGTGTAAAGAATGCTTTGCACCAGATGATATTATAATATTACTAGGCTTATACTCAAGTCCATTATCCTTCTTAAATTTATCGCAAACAGCTTTTTTAAGCTCAATAATTCCAGAAGCTGGAGTATACCTAGTTAATCCTTCTTTAATAGCTCTGATACCTTCGTTTTGAATATTCTCCGGAGTATTGAAATCTGGTTCACCAGCTCCAAAGCTAATTACATCGATTCCAGAGTCCTTCATTGCTTTTGCTTTTGCAGTTATTTCGAGTGTTACTGAAGGAGCAATTCTTAGTCCTTTTTTTGATAGATTAAAATTCATAGATAATCATACCTCCACAATATAGTTATATTTTTTGTCCATATATATCTTTTAACACATTTTTAACAATAAGTAAAGAGTCTTCAAAAGCAGGCTTATTTTGTAGTAATAATAGTTTATAATGTTTAATACCATTATCAGTAATCCTGTATCTTTTAATAGACCTTTTATTTGGTTCATCCCACCACCCTACTATATACCCTTCAGTTTCCATCTCTTGAAGTAAAGGATAAATCATACCAGGGCTTGGTTCCCATTTATTATCAAGCCTTTTTTTGATTTCATCTTTAATCTCGTTGCCGTAATAGCTCTTTTCATTTATAAGATGAAGAATGTATAATTTAACAAATGAAGTCGTACTTACTTTAGTAGGAAATTGTCTTTGTCTTTCTCCCTTATAAATAGTCATCTACATCCTCTCCTTCATCTCTAAAATATTTTGAAGATTAATAAAGTACTTTCCAAGAATTATTTCGCCATTTATTAGATCACCATGAAAATCGGATCCTCCTGTTATAATTAAATTATTGGCTCTTGCTATAATTGATAAGTTTTCTACGACTGATTTACTATGTTTTGAGTGAATACATTCTAAACCATCTATTCCAAGAGATATGCAATAATCTATTATATTTTTGTCTTTTAATAAACCAGGATGAGCTAGGACAGCAATCCCTCCTGCATTTTTAATTAGGGAAATTGTCTCCTTTATGCTAATTTTATATCTTTCAACATAAGCAGGTTTACCTCTATCTAAGTATTTATTGAATGCATCTTGAATATCAGTTACATAGTCTTTTTTAACCATTACTCTTGCAATATGAGGACGTCCTATATATTCTTCACCAGAAAATTCCTTAACCTCCTCCAATGAAATATCAAGTCCTAATTGATTAATTTTATTTACAATTTCAATCCCACGAGTCAATCTAGATGACTTTAATTTATTTGTAATTGTAATAATATCTTTGTTATTATAATCTATAAAATATCCTAAAATATGAACCTCATTATCATTATAAACACAACTAATTTCAATGCCAGGTATTACCTCAAAATTTTTATATCTTTTACTATGATTAATAGCAAATTCAATACCTGTAGTTGTATCATGATCAGTAATTGCTATTCCATTTAAATTTTGATCAACAGCTAGATCTACAATTTTCTCTGGAGAAAATAGACCATCAGAATGATTTGTATGTACATGAAGATCAAATTTCATCGTATCCCTCCTTCCCTAGTATAATAATTTACTCACTACAAAGGGCTAGCTTATTATAAAAGCCTGCCAATTTTGGCAGGCTTTATAAGATTATCTTGGTTCAATAATTAATTTTATAGCTGTTCTTTCTTCACCATCTATTATTATATCTGTGAAGGCTGGTATACAAATAAGATCGATTCCACTTGGAGCAACAAAGCCTCGTGCAATAGCTACTGCCTTTACTGATTGATTCAAAGCCCCTGCACCAATTGCTTGGATTTCTGCGGTGCCTTTTTCTCTCAATACTCCTGCTAGTGCCCCTGCAACAGAATTTGGATTTGACTTTGCTGATACTTTTAATACATCCATTAAAATAGCCCCCTCTTACTTAATTTTTTAAATATATTTTATTATAATATTAATTCCATAGTTATTTAAAAAATTGTTATTTAGCGTATTCGATAGCTCTTGTTTCACGGATAACATTTACTTTAATTTGTCCCGGATAATCTAATTCAGATTCAATTTTCTTCACAATCTCTCTTGCTGTATGCGTAATTTGATTTTCAGTAATCTCATCTGGTTTAACTAATATCCTAATTTCACGACCAGCTTGAATTGCATAAGATCTTTCTATTCCTTCAAAGGAGTTTGCAATCTCCTCTAATTTTTGTAATCTCTTAATATATGCTTCAAGTGTTTCTCTTCTTGCACCTGGTCTTGCAGCAGAAATAGCATCTGCAGCCTGTACTAAAACAGCTTCTACAGTCTGAGGTTCACAATCACCATGATGTGCAGCAATACCATGTATAACTTCTTTAGATTCCTTATATCTTCTTGCCAAGTCTACACCGATATCAACATGAGGTCCTTCTACTTCATGATCTACAGCTTTTCCTAAATCATGCAATAACCCGGCTCTCTTAGCAATCTTTACATCAGCACCTAATTCTGCAGCCATAATACCAGCTAAATGTGACACTTCAATAGAATGTTTTAGTACATTTTGACCATAACTTGTTCTATATTTAAGTCTACCTAAAAGTTTGATTAATTCAGGATGAATTCCATGAACACCTGTGTCGAAAGCAGCTTGTTCACCTTCTTCACGTATTATGTTATCAACTTCTTTTTTGGCTTTGTCTACCATTTCCTCTATTCTGGCAGGATGTATTCTTCCATCTACAATAAGTTTTTCTAATGCTATTCTAGCTACTTCTCTTCTAACAGGATCAAATCCTGATAATACAACAGCTTCAGGAGTATCATCGATAATTAAATCTATTCCGGTTAAAGTTTCTAGAGTTCTTATATTTCTACCTTCTCTACCTATAATTCTACCCTTCATTTCGTCATTTGGTAGTGCTACAACTGTTACAGTAGTTTCTGTTACATGATCAGCAGCATATTTTTGTATAGCAATAGTAATAATTTCTCTAGCTTTCTTTTCTGCTTCTTCTTTAGCTTTGCTTTCCATTTCTTTAATCATAATAGCTGATTCATGGACTATTTCTTTTCTAATTTCATCTAATAATAGTTCCTTTGCTTCATCAGAAGATAAACCAGAAAGTCTTTCCAATTCTAAAACTTGGCTTTTATAGATATCATCAATCTGACTCTCTTTATCCTCTACTTCCTTAAGCTTTTTAGCTAAATGTTCTTCTTTTCTTTCGATTGAATCACTTTTTTTGTCAATACTTTCTTCTTTGTTAAGAAGTCGTCTTTCCAATTTTTGTAATTCACTTCTTCGCTCACGATTTTCTCTCTCAGATTCATTTCTTAATCTGTGGATTTCTTCTTTTGCTTCCAATAAGAGTTCCTTTTTACGAGCTTCACCTTGTTTTTCAGCTTCATCAATTGTTCTTTTAGCTAACTCTTCAGCATTATTTATTTTACCTTCTCCAATAGTTTTTCTTATAAAATAACCAACGAGAATTCCAATAATTGCTCCAAGAATTGCGAATAAAATTTCAATAACTAAACACCTCCATTTGTATAAAATTTTCAAGTTTCGCGCTGCATTTCAATTTGCATTAACTAACTATAACTACCGTTATAGGAGTAAAAAAGCATTACTAATTACATGTATTAAGTACATATAGTTTAATTTTATTACTTTTATAGATTAATGTCAAGATGTAATTAAGATGTTACCTTCATTACAGTACTTTCTGAACCATTTAATTCTACTCTATAAGAGTTATTTCCTATAGCTGCTAGATGATGATTGTGAGTTACCATTATAATTTGTCTATTAAAGAGCTCAGCAGTTTGCATTAAAAAATTTGCTACATTATAAATATATTCATCGCTCACATGCTTAGCTGGTTCATCTAGTATAAGTGGCCCTTCAATATAGGGCTTATGTGTTTGTAAAAAAGCGATTCTAAGAGCTAAAGAAATAATATCTACTACACCGCCACCTCTAGATAATTCAGGTTTAGTTTTAATTATAATATCTTCTATTTCATTAACTACATAGAATTCAGCACTTGATTTACCCCTTAACTCTTCAATTTCAATTAAAAATTCAATTTTAGATTCAAAAATAAATTGTAAACATTTTGTAACTAATGATTCAACTTGATTTTTGGCTTGTTCTCTAGCAAATTCAGAAGTTTTTTGCAATAAAACATTTACTTTGTTTAACAGATCTATTTGCAGCTCAATTTTACCAAGTGTTTCTTCATAAGAGTTTAATTGCTGAATAATTTTGTCTCTTTTACCTAATTCTCTAGACAAATATTCTTTTGATTGAGATAAATAATAGTCTAAGTCCTGTATACTATTAATCATATAATCACTTCTTTTCTAATAAGTCTTTTGGCAATAACTCATTGGCTTCTACAAATAATCTATTAATTTCTGCTGTTAGCTTTGAAATTTCGCTCTCTAATTCATTAGGCGCTATACCAAGTTCTTTTAATTCCTTTACAATCTCTTCTTCCTGCTTATTTAGTTGCTCTAGTCTAGCTTCAGCTTTATATTTCAAGCTTTTTGCTTTTTCTAGGTTTTCTTTTAAATCATTAAGTTCTTTTTCATAGTTCATTTTTAGACCTCCTACATATAATGACTCAAAATATGAGTAATTTTATCATCATCAATATTATTAAAACAAAATGGACAAGTACCTTGCTTTAGTAAAATATCCTTATAACTAACTAATTTTTTCTCTAAAATTCCATTATACTCTTCAATTAAATTTATAGATATTCTTGTTTCCTGTTGATTTTGCTTATATAGTTTGCACAAATCTTGTAGTCTATTTATAAAGAGTATATTTTGTTGTAAATGTGTCTGTATATTTGATATTATATATATATTCTTAAGTTTTTCGATATATTTATCTCCTATAACGATGCTTTTTTGCAACGAAATTAATTTGTCATTCAATACATTAAATTTGCTTAGATTTAGAATCATGCTATCTATTATTTTAATGTTTTTAGAGACTAAATTTAATGAGATTAATTTATCTGTTAATTTACTTAAATCATTAATTTCTTTAGAATAATGCTCTAATTTTGATTTAAACTCAGTAAATTGTAGAATTGAGTTATATCTTATATTTGATTCAGCTACTATTTTATCAGCACGATTAATATCTCTTAATCTATTAATAATATTCGTGTCCTCATATATATCTATTGATAACTTCTTAATAAGAATATGTTTCTTCTCATAATAATTAAGTTTATTAATTCCTACAGAAATATCCTTTAATTTATCTTCTAATAATTTTGTTCCTCTAAGTTTATCTATATAATATTTGACCTCTTGTTTTTCTAGAAAAACAGAAAGTGACTTTTCATGTAACAGCTTATATTTAGATAGAATATTGGTCTTATATATTATTTGGTCTCTAATGATTTGTACGGAATCAACCTTTCCCTTCAAGGCTTCTAGGTAGTCATATTCTAATAATTCATCCTTTAGCTTTACTATGTTGTCATCTATAATTTTTTGATTAGTAGATAGAGTACGATTATCTTTTAGGGTTTCTCTTAAAGCATCATCAATAATATTAACTCCTACTAATATACCTATAGAGTTTGCTCTTGTTGAACCTCGTTCAGATAATAAAAAGGCTCCTTCTAATTGATCGCTTATATTAATAGCAGTAGATAAATCCTTATCTAAAGGTATCTTCTTAATTCCTGTTTTATCAATGATTTCTTGAGGTACAGATGTACCAAAGCCTTCAAATTTTGATTCATTATTATCTGAATCATAAAGGATATAGGCGTTTTTACTCTTGTTTCTAAATCTCTTTATTTTAGTTTTATCATTAAAAACAATTGTTACACTGCATTCATTTTCGCCTTCTCTAATAAAATAATCTCCAGAGGGTTCGTTATATAAAGCCCACCTTATTCCCCTTAAAATTGCAGTTTTTCCACTATCAGATGGGCCTACAATTACATTTAATTGATTATTGAATTCCATAACAGTATATTTATGAGACTGAAAGTTTTCCAGTATTACTTTTTCAATATATTTCATATCACTCACCACTTAAACCTTTCATTTGGATAAGTGCAATTCTTCTTAATGCTTCAATTTTTACATCATCACTTACACCTTCAGCACTAGATACTTCAATTAAGATTTCATTAATATCCATTTTTTCAAAGTCTAAAGATTCATCTATGGTTTGTTTGAATTCTAGCATTCTTTCGCTCTTAAAAATGTTTTTTTCAATTTCTTTTTTATCAAGTACTTCTTCTCCAGGTAATGCAGAAACTAGAGGAATTTCCTTTATATTAATTTGATCTGATAACTCAATTAAAATGACTTTTGGTATTCTATTTATTTCATTTAAACTATTTGTTATTCTTACTAGACTACCAGGATTAATAAAATATTTTCCATCAACTTCTATTGTTTTAAATCCTGCATGATAATGACCTGTTAGAGTAATATCAGCTAAAGTGTTTTTTATATCATCTACAAGAGTGTAAGGAATGCCTTTTACAAATGGCTTATCTAATAACATACCATGTACCATATGAATAGAGAAATTTATGTCTTTAGGCACTTCACTTAATAAATAGTAGTCTATGTTATTTGGTGAATCAATATCATAAACATATGGTTGACCTGTTAATTGAACCTTAATACCATCTTTTTCAAGAATAGCTTTTTCTCCACTATTAATTAACTTAATAACTCCTAATACATCCATCAAGCCCAACATAGTTCTCTTCACAGTATCAGGATTATGTCCATATATATCGTGATTTCCACTTATTAAATAAATAGGAACATTAATATCATTTAGTATACTTGCAAATCTACTAACTATAGATATTGAAATATCAGGTCTATCAAACAAATCTCCACCATGTAGGACAAAGTCCACATTGTTTTGTTTAATTATACTAGATATTTCTGTAAATTTTTTCTCAACTGTATCAATAAAAGAATCTTTCCTATTTTTAGGTGAGATTCCTTTAATATGTGTATCAGTAAAAAACAAAAGCTTCAAGATAATCACCTCACATACAAAACCTCCTTTAAAAGGAGGTTAAATTAATTATTCATTCTTTTTATTAGATTCTTCTATCACTTCTACAGAATTTTGCTCTTCTCCTAATGAACTAATTTTTTGACGAATTCTGTTTTCAATCTCTAACATTATTTCAGGATTATCTCTTAAGAAGTCTTTAGAGTTTTCTCTACCTTGCCCAAGTTTATTGTCATTATAGCTATACCAAGATCCAGATTTATTAACTATATCAGTTGTTACACCAGCATCAAGTATGCTACCTTCTTTTGATATTCCTAATCCGTACATTATATCAAATTCTGCTAGTTTAAAAGGTGGAGCAACTTTGTTTTTTACAACTTTTACTCTTGTTCTATTTCCAACTATCTCATCACCTTGTTTAAGAGAGTCAATTCTTCTAACATCTAGCCTTACACTAGCATAGAATTTCAATGCTCTACCTCCTGTTGTTGTTTCAGGATTACCAAACATTACACCTATTTTTTCCCTAAGTTGATTAATAAATATTACAGTTGTATTAGATTTATTTATGGCTCCAGCTAACTTTCTAAGTGCTTGTGACATAAGTCTAGCTTGAAGTCCCATATGACTATCACCCATCTCACCTTCAATTTCAGCTTTAGGTACTAAGGCTGCTACTGAGTCTACAACAACAATATCTACTGCTCCTGATCTTACTAAAGCTTCAGTTATTTCCAACCCTTGCTCACCAGTATCAGGTTGTGATATAACTAATTCTTCAACATCTACACCTAATTTTTTTGCGTAAGAAGGATCTAAAGCATGTTCAGCATCTATAAATGCGGCTATTCCTCCAAGTTTTTGTGCTTCCGCTACTACATGAAGTGAAACTGTAGTTTTCCCTGAAGATTCTGGACCATAAATTTCTATAATTCTACCTCTTGGTATTCCCCCTATACCTAATGCAATATCTAAGTCCATACATCCCGTAGGGATTACATCAATATTCATTTTTGTTTTTTCCCCTAATTTCATGATAGAACCTTTGCCAAATTGCTTTTCTATCTGACTAAGAGCTAAATCTAAAGCTTTTTTCTTTTCAATATTATCACTCATATGCATTCCAGTTAAACTGGATTCACCCCTTTCTCTTTACGAACTCTAGTTCTATTTATATATTACTATATATTTAAGACTAAGTCAATTAAATATTTAATAAAAATTTTCTCAATTCTGAAAATGCTCTAGTGGATACTTTTTCTTGTATAGACTTTCTATTTCCATCAAAATTACATTTAATAACTTTTGATGAAGTTCTAGTAGAAATACATAAATACACTAAACCCACAGGTTTTTCTTTTGTTCCACCACTTGGCCCTGCAACTCCGGTTACAGATAAAACTATATCCAAACTATTTGACTTATTCAATAGACCTTTAGCCATTTCCAAAGCAGTTTCTTCGCTTACTGCACCATGTTCTTCCAAAGTAGTTTGATTTACTCCAACTTCTTCTACTTTTGAAAGATTACTATAAGTAATTATACTTCTATCAAATACTTCAGATACACCAGGAATTTGGCTAAAACGGCTACTTATTAGACCACCAGTACAGGATTCACAAAAGCCTATTTTATGTTTTCTTTTCATTAAAATTTCAAATATTTCAGTTTCCATATTATTATCCCCTATTATTTTTGTCCTAATTTTAAAACTGATTTATTTTTATAAATATATTCTATGCCAGAAAGCACTGTAAAAAACAAGGAAATATATAACATAATTATGTCAAAAGGAATATCCAATATATTAAATGGATAGTTGTTTATCAATAATAAAATTACAGCAACTAATTGTGTAATAGTCTTTACCTTACCTAATGAGCTGGCAGCTATAGTAATCCCAGCAGAAGCAGCTATTACTCTAAAACCAGTTATTGTAAATTCACGAGCAATAATTATAACAACAACCCACCCAGGGACTTTACCTAATTCAACTAAAGATATCAAAGCAGCTGAAACTAAAACCTTATCAGCTAAAGGATCTATGAATTTTCCAAAGTCAGTAATCATATTTCTACTTCTAGCAATATATCCATCTAAAGTATCTGTTAATGATGCAAATATAAATATTCCAGCAGCTACATAAGTACTATATGGTATATTAGAATATAATACTACCATAAACAAAGGAACTAAAAAGACTCTAAAAATAGTAATTTTATTTGCTAAATTCATTTAATTTCCTCCCCAATTATATCGTATTCCATTGAATCAGTAACTTTTACTTTTATAAAAGTACCTATTTCAATATTATCTGAACTATGAACATAAACAACTCCATCAATATCAGGGCTATCCATATAAGATCTTCCAATGTAAATATTTTCTTCGCTTAATTCTTCAATAAGAACAATATATTCTTCTCCTACTTTAGAGCTCATTATATTTTCAGAAATACATAATTGAAGTTCCATAATTTTATCTTGTCTTATTTCTTTTATCTCTTTATCAATTTGATTAGGAAGACTAAAAGCAGGAGTATCTTCTTCTTGTGAATAGGTAAATACACCTAACCTATCAAATTTGGTTTCATCAACAAAATCATAGAGCTCATTAAACTCATTTTCTGTTTCACCTGGAAACCCTACGATAAAAGTTGTTCTAATAATGATATTTGGTATTTCTTTTCTAAGCTTGTTGATAAGTAGCTTTATGTCTTCTTTACTAGTTCTTCTATTCATTCTCTTTAATACATTATTATTAACATGCTGTAAAGGTATATCTACATATTTTACGACTTTATTGTTTTCACCAATAGATACAATTAATTCATCAGTGAAATTATCGGGATATAAATACAATACTCTAATCCATACAATTCCATCTATAGTATTTAATTTATCAAGCAATTTAGACAAAGAATATTCATTATATAAATCAATTCCATAGTCTGATGTATTTTGTCCAATTAAAATAACTTCCTTAACTCCATTTTGCGCTAGGTATTCAACTTCTTCAATTATATCTTCCATTTTTCTACTTCTATGTTTCCCCCTTAGCTTAGGAATGATACAATATGTGCAAAAATTATCGCACCCTTCAGAGATACGAACATATTCAGTTGTATTAAAATTAATCCTTTTAACATCTTCTAAATAATTAATATTAATATTATCAATTCTTTCAACTCGTGTATTATTTTGATTTAATTCACTGATTATAGTAGAAATTTCTTTAATATTTCCAGTACCTAAAATTGCATCTATATCAGGGATTTCATTCATTAATTCTTTAGAATATCTTTGAGCTAAACAACCTGACAATATTATATATTTACAATTGCCCTCAGATTTATATCTACACATTTCCCATATGGTCTCTATAGATTCCTCTTTAGCTTTTTCTATAAAACCACATGTATTAACTATAATAATATCAGCATCTTCTAGTGCATTTGCAACTATATAATCATCATTTTTTAAGATACTTAACATCAATTCTGAATCTATTTCATTTTTAGAACATCCTAAAGTTACTACAAAAACCTTCATAGCATTCATTTTATCTCTCCTTAGACATCGACTCTAACTCTTCTTGTGAGACTAGTACCTTTCTAGGCTTACTACCCTCATAACCACCAATAATACCTCTTTCTTCCATTTCATCTACAATTCTTGCTGCTCTTGCATAGCCTATCTTTAACCTTCTTTGCAATAGGGATATGGATGCCTGTCCCTCTTCTACTACTAAAGTAATAGCAGTTGGTAATAGATCATCACTATCATCTAATAATATTTCTTTTGGGTTTTGAACTATCTCAATAATATCCTCATCATATACAGTTATATCTTGTTCCTTCAAAGAATTAACTACCATCTCAACTTCCACATCTGATATAAAAGCTCCCTGTATCCTAGAAGGTTTTGAATAAAACGATGGATAAAAAAGCATATCTCCTTTTCCTAATAATTTTTCAGCACCAGCCATATCTAATATGGTCCTAGAATCCACTTGAGAAGATACAGCAAAGGAAATCCTTGAAGGAATATTGGCTTTTATTGTGCCAGTGATAACATCTACTGATGGCCTTTGTGTAGCTACTATTAAGTACATGCCTGCTGCTCTGGCCATTTGAGCCAATCTACAAATATAATCCTCTATCTCTTGAGCTGCCACCATCATTAAGTCTGCTAATTCATCTATTATAATAACAATATTAGGTAGCTTATTTTCTTGATTATCTTTGATCTTACTATTATAGGAAGCAATATCTCTTACATTATTTTTAGCAAATAATTTGTATCTCTTTTCCATTTCTTCAACTGCCCAATTAAGCGCAAATGCAGCTTTTTTAGCATCAGTGACAACTGGAATTAGTAGATGAGGTATCCCATTATATATGCTTAGCTCTACAACTTTTGGATCTATTAGTAGCAACTTTACATCATCAGGAGATGATTTATATAGGATATTCATAATAATGGTATTAATACATACAGATTTACCAGATCCTGTAGCTCCAGCAATAAGTAAATGTGGCATTTTGTCGATTGATGAAACAATAACTTTTCCAGATACATCCTTACCTAAAGCTAGAGGTATATTTGAATCAATATTTTCATATTCTTCTGATGTTATTATCTCCTTCAACAATACACTACTTTTCGTTTTATTAGGGACTTCAATTCCAACAGCTGCCTTACCAGGTATTGGTGCTTCAATCCTTATATCAGTAGAAGCTAAGCTTAAAGATATATTGTCAGATAAGGAAACGATTTTACTTAGTTTTATTCCTGGAGAAGGTTGTAACTCATAGCAAGTAATGGTAGGACCTTTATTTATTTGAACAATGGTTGCATCTATACCAAAGTTTCTCATAGTCTCTTCAATAATTTTTGCATTATTCAATATGTCTTTTTTATCATCAGAATCAGTATTATGAGCAGGTGATTTAAGTAAAGAAAGAGATGGTTTAATATATGTACTTGCAGTAGACTTATTTTGATTTAATTTTATCTCACTATCAATACTTTCTATTTCTTGCTTCACATTAGTTTCTTTCAAAGAATCTTTTTGCACATTTTTAGTATAGTCCAAAATTCTAATATCTTCTTTATTAGGCTCTATATGCTTATCATTAGTAATTTTGGGCTTAGATTTATTATCAGATTTTACTATTTTGTTAGGTTTAATAAACTTTGCTGACCTGTTAGATAATAAAATGATAATGTCTTTAACTCTAATTTCAGTTATTAATAAAAGATTAATTGCAATTATAACTCCTAAAACTAAATAAGAACCAATTATACCAAATAAATTATAGAAAAAGAAACCAAAAAATCCGCCTATTATTCCACCACCTTTTACTTCTTTACTAAGTTCAATAGAACTCTTCATTCGATCTATAAAACTAGAATCAAAAGGATTTGTTGAATCTAAAATAACCAAAATACAGAAAAATACAATTACCATGGATAAAATAGTTTTTGCCTCTTTAGAATTAAACTTATCTTTAATAAATATTATTCCCCCACCAATAATAGCAATAGGAAATATATAACCTCCTATGCCCATTAAAAAAAATGAAATTCCTCTAATCATAGAACCAATTAATCCCATCTTTGAACTAAATAAACTAAGAGAAGACAATAAACCAACTGAGATTATAATAATACCTATTATATCCTTATTTATGTTCTGTTTTTCTTGAGCTTTATTAGAACCTTTACTTTTACCTTTAGCCAATTAATTCACCTCAAATTCTTTAAACAATAAAATAGTATTATTGTTAATTACTTTATAAGTACTACTATATTAAAAATTATATAAGTAAAGTGAGTACCCCCTTTAAGTACATGCACTTATTATAGCATATTTTGGTATGCTATTCTATTTCTTTTTTACTATCTATCATTTCCTTTAGTTTATTTAAAGCATCTGAAAAACCACCAACATAATCTATCAAATTATAATCTACCGCTTCCTCTCCAACTAATATAGTACCAACATCATTTGCTATTTCATCTGTTGAATACATTAATTTTGATAAAGTTTCCATTTCAATTTTAGAAGTTCTTATTATAAAGTTATTAATTCTTTGTTGCATTTTCTGAAAATATCTAAAGGTCTGTGGTACTCCTATTACTAGCCCCGTAGTTCTAATTGGATGTAATGTCATAGTTGCCGTAGGTACAATAAAGGAATAATCTGCTGATGTAGCTAATGGCACTCCAATGCTATGACCTCCTCCTAACACTAAAGATACTTTCGGTTTATCTACAGAGTTAATTAATTCTGAAAGGGCTAAGCCTGCTTCTACATCGCCCCCAACAGTATTCAATATAATAAATAAACCTTGAATCTTTGGATCCTGTTGAGCTGCTATAAGCAAAGGAATAATATGTTCATATTTAGTTGCCTTTCTATCACTAGCTGCTATTGTATGTCCTTCGATTTCTCCTATAATTGATATAAATTGAATGTTATTTTTTGTTTCTGGAACATTTGCAATACCAATTTCTTTAATGTTATCTAAATTGTCCTTTTGATCATTGGAGTTGTTTCCATTATCTTTGTCTTTTTCATTGTCTTTACTACTAGATTTAAATTCCATATATTCCTCCTAAAATAATTAATAATAATATCATTTACTTATAAACCTAATAATATTCCACAATAAAAACAGCATACATCATAAGATATATGCTGAAAATTCTATACTATATAAGTACTATGAATCTAATTCAATTATTATCATATCATAACCAATCTTTCTAATGGCGTTCCAAGGGATTTCAGTACCATTGTTTTCTAAACCAAAAATTCTTAGGCTAAATTTTCTTTCAGGAACTAATAAAGATATGATTTTGCCCGTATTTTCATCAATCAAAAAGTCACTATCAGCTATTAGTCCAAGCCGTCCACCATTATTTAGATTTACTATTTCTTTATCCCCTAACTCTGTTAATCTCATAATATCTCCTCCTATCAAATTAATTATATCTAATATTATGAGATATAATCCAAGAATATGCATTATCAATTATGATAACATTATTTATGATAACTAATATCCAGAATGACCAAATCCGCCTTTTCCTCTTTCTGTATTATCTAAATCATCAACTTCTATAAGTTCTACTTTTTCATATTTTATAAATACCATTTGGGCGATTCTATCAGCTCTATTTATAATATATGGTTCATTGCTGAGATTGACAAGAATTACTCCTATTTCCCCTCTATAATCGCTATCAATTGTTCCTATACCATTTGCTAATGTTATTCCATGCTTTAATGCAAGTCCAGATCTTCCTCTTATTTGAACCTCATATCCTTCCGGTATTGAAATATAAAGACCAGTTGGAACCAATACCCTTTCTAAAGATTTTAACTCAATAGGAGCCTGTATATCTGCTTTTAAATCTAATCCTGCAGAACCATTTGTCTTATACTCTGGTAATTCCATTTGGCTCTTGTTGATAATATTTATTTTCATCATTACCCTCCTTAAAATAGTATATTTTTAATTTTTTCTTCAGTAGAATCTTTCTCAGGAAGTTCACCAACATAAGCAATATTTACTTTTTCTTTATTAAAAACAATATTAACTAGATTATATATATCTTCGATATTCACCTTTTCAATTTTTTCTAATACTTCAGCAGGTGATTCTACAATATTATATATTGATAATGATTTACCAATTTCATACATTCTACTAAATGTTCCTTCCATTCCTAGTACATAGCTACCTTTTAGCTGCTCTTTGGATTTAGCTAATTCTTCTTTTGTAATTAGATTTTTCTTAATATCATTAATTTCCATAGCAATATAATCTAATGTCTTAAGTATCTGAGTAGAATCTAACCCTACATACATATTAAAAACACCTATGTCTTTAAAAGGAGAAGGAAAGGACTCGATTATATAAGCGATAGCTAATTCTTCACGGATTTTTTGAAACAGTCTAGAACTCATACTACCACCGACAACATTGTTTAATACTAATAAAGCTTCCATTTGATTAGATAAATAAGATACACCTTCCATTCCTATACATAAATTTAATTGTTCTGTATCTTTATAAATTCCTTTTAGTTTATTAGTAAAACTGTATGAATTATTAATAATAATATTTTGATTATGCAATTTATTAGTATTATTAAGTCTTCCAAAATAATAATTTAATTCTTTTAAAATTTCCTTTGTGTTTAGTTTTCCAGCTACTGAAATAACAATGTTTTCTGGTATATAATTTGTATGAAAATATTCAACAATTTTATCTCTATTTATATCTTTAATACTATTTTCTGTACCCAGTATTGGATGACCTAAAGAAGTGTTATTAAACATTAACTCATTTAATGTCTCACTAGCTAAATCTTCTGGTAAGTCTAAATACATATTTATTTCCTCTAATATAACCGATTTTTCTTTTTCGATTTCCTCTTCGGCAAAAACTGAGTTGCAGAGCATATCTGATAATACATCTAGCGCTATATCGTAATGATTATATAGCACCTTAGCATAAAAACAAGTACTCTCTTTTCCTGTAAAGGCGTTTAACTGCCCCCCTATATTATCTATTGATTCGGCAATATTCTTTGCAGTTCTCTTATTTGTTCCTTTAAATAACATATGTTCAATGAAATGTGATATTCCATAATTTAGCTTGTCCTCTTTTATTGAACCTGTATCAATAATAACTCCAATGGATACAGAATTCACATAAGGAATATCTTCCATTACAACCCTTATGCCATTATCTAATTTATCTATTAAATACATAGTTTCCTCCAGTACTACTTATTATTTTTTCATTACATCACTTATTGTACCAATTTTATAACCATTTTCATATAGATAATTTATAATTTCTGGAAGAGCTTTTATAGTTTCTTCTGTAGGATGCATTAAAACAATAGCTGCATTATGAGCCTTTTCTGTAACTCTTCTCACAATAATGTCTTTATAACTATCCTTTCTCCAATCTATTGTATCAATGCTCCATAATATAAGATTGTAGTCTAATTCACTACATGCTTTTATTGTATTTTCACTAAAGGCTCCTGAAGGAGGAGCAAAATATTTAGAATCTATATTTAAAATTGATTTAATTACATCATGTGTTTTTAGTATCTCTTCTCTGTTTTTTTCATAAGTTAATTTGTCATAATCTGCATGATTATACCCATGATTTCCAATCTCATGTTTTTCATTATAAATCATTTTTAATAGTTCTTCATTTTTTTCAGCCCATTTTCCAGTTACAAAATATGTAATCTTAATATCATTATCTTTAAAAATCTCTAACATTGGTGGAATATAATCATTTCCCCAGTCTACATTACATGCAAATGCAATTGTCTTTTCATCTATATTACCCTTATAGTATACATCTGGATTAAAAATTTCTTCTGTTTTGTTGTTGTAAATATATGTTGCTAGTATCAGCAATAATGATATAAATAAAATAATTGAAATAGTGAACAAAGTCTTTTTGTTTATAATTATTAGTCTCATTTAATTACCCCCAAGATATTATATATAATGTATATTCAAGGGAATAATAAAATATACTAAATTATACTAAAATAAAAACATGAACCTTTTTGGTTCATGCATTAATTATTTACTCTATAGTTTTAGGTTCTTCTGGCAATAGTACTTTCCTTGACAGGTTTACCCTGCCTTGATTATCTATTTCCATAACTTTTACTAATATTTCATCTCCTATAGCTAAAACATCTTCAACTTTATTGACTCTTTCTCTAGCAATATTGGATATATGAACTAGCCCTTCTTTACCATTCAGTACATCAACAAAAGCACCAAAATTAGTTATTCTAGTAACTTTTCCAAGATATATTTCCCCAACTTCTATCTCCTTAACTATGTTATTAATTAATTCCATAGCTCTTTCTCCACCTTCTGAAGAAACAGAACCGATAAAAATCTTTCCATCATCATTTATGTCAATCTTAACTCCAGTTTCATCTATTATCTTATTGATGATTTTTCCGCCTGGCCCAATGATGTCTCTTATTTTATCAGGATTAATTTGCATAGTATATATTTTTGGAGCATAAGCTGACAGATCTTCTCTTGGACTTGAAATAGTTTCATTCATTTTGCCAAGTATATGAAGTCGTCCAATCCTTGCTTTTTCTAAAGCTTCTTCTAGAATAGGTTTGTCTATTCCAGATATTTTAATATCCATTTGGATAGCAGTAATCCCGTCCTTGGTGCCTGCTACTTTAAAGTCCATATCTCCTAAATGATCTTCCATACCTTGTATGTCTGATAATATTGATACTCTATTATTCTCTTTTATCAATCCCATTGCGATACCAGCTACTGGTGCTTTAATTGGTACACCTGCATCAAGCAAAGCTAAAGTACTACCACATACACTAGCTTGTGAAGAAGATCCGTTTGAACTAAGAACTTCTGAAACTAGTCTTATAGTATATGGGAAGTCCTCTTCTGAAGGTATAACTGGTTCCAATGCTCTTTCTGCCAAAGCACCATGACCTATTTCTCTTCTACCTGGCCCTCTAACAGGTCTAGTATCTCCAACTGAATATGGTGGAAAATTATAATGATGCATATATCTCTTGGATTCTTCTTCTCCAAGTCCATCAATTATCTGGGCATCACTTATTGCACCTAAGGTAGCAATAGTTAAAACTTGAGTCTGTCCTCTTGTAAACAATCCAGAACCATGAGTTCTTGGCAATAAACCTACTTCAGAAGAAATTGGACGAATTTCATCTAATTTTCTACTATCAGGTCTCATTCCCTCTTCTAGAATAAGTCTTCTTACTTCATCCCTCAACATATTCTCAATAATTTCTGCTATATCTTTTTCAAACTCAGGATAGTCTATTAAAAATACTTCCTTTAATTCTTTACTAACATTGTCTATGTTTTCTAATCTTTCTTGCTTATCAAAAGTACTTATTGCACTAACCATTTTTTCTCTTCCATAAGCGATTAACTTTTCTTGAATTTCTTCACTAGGTTTAGATATAGTATATTCTTTCTTTTTCTTTCCTACTTCTTGCTTGATACTTTCAATAAAGTCACATATCTTTGCAATTTCAGAATGTCCTGCTAGAATACCATTAAGCATAGTTTCTTCACTTACTTCATTAGCTCCTGCTTCAACCATCATAATAGCATCTTTTGTACCTGATACAACTAAATGAATATCAGACTTTTCTCTTTCTACACTTGTTGGATTTATTATGAATTTTCCATCAATTAAACCTACAAGTACTGATCCAGTTGGTCCATTAAAAGGAATATCTGAAACAGATAAGGCAATTGAAGATCCAATCATAGCTACAATTTCTGGTGAATGATCTTGATCTACTGATAATACTGTAGTTATAACTTGTACATCGTTCCTATATCCTTCTGGAAATAAAGGTCTAATGGGTCTGTCTATTAACCTTGATGAAAGAATCGCTTTTTCACTTGGTCTACCTTCTCTTTTAATAAAACCACCTGGTATCTTACCAACTGAGTATAGCTTTTCTTCATAGTCAACACTAAGTGGAAAAAAGTCTATACCATCTCTAGGCTGTTTAGAAGCAGTGGCATTTGCTAGGACGACTGTATCCCCGTATTGCACCAAACAAGCTCCCCCAGCCTGTTCAGCAACCTTACCTATAGAAACATGTAGGTCTCTTCCTGCTAATTTAAATTGAAATTTCTTTTCCATGCAATACCTCCTTATTAAATAATATTTTTATTATATCCCTATTACTTAGAAATATCTATTATAAGAAAAGCTCTTATAAAATATTAAAGAAATATATCCTATTCATTATAAATCAATAGAGCGGGAATATCCCGCTCTTATTAACCTCTGATGCCTAATTTTTCAATTAAAGAACGATATCTCTCAATATCATTGTTTTGTAGATATCTTAGAAGATTTCTTCTCTGACCTACCATCTTAAGTAAACCTCTTCTTGAATGGTGATCTTTTTTATGAGCCTTTAAATGCTCATTTAGTAAATTGATTCTGTAAGTTAAGATTGCAATTTGAACTTCAGGTGAACCAGTATCACCTTCATGCAATTTGTAATCATTAATTATTTGGTCCTTAATTTCTTTAGTTAACATATTAATACACCTCCAAATTTTTAAATACTCCAATAGCTATGTAAAACGCCGAGGATACGATAGACATTGCTAAAGGAAATTTTTTAATATACTATAATAGTATCATAATAAATATAAAATGTAAATATTAATGTCTATTTTTAATTAATTTGATATCTTCTTCCATTTGCTCAATCAAAGCTTCTTTATTTGCAAACTTAATATCATCTCTCATAAAATCAATAAACTCTATTTCTAATGATTTGTCATATAAATCTCCATTAAAATCTAAAATATAAGTTTCAATTTTTAATATATTTTCATTAAACGTTGGATTCAATCCAATATTAGTAGCTGAAATATACCTTTTATTATCTATTATTGTATTTGTAAAATATACTCCATTTTTAGGTATTATATAATTATCCACGGGCTTAATATTTGCAGTTGGAAAACCTAGTTTATTTCCTCTATTTTTACCATGTATAACGGTTCCAATGATGCAATATGGTCTACCTAACAATTTTGATACATCATACATCTTACCTAAAGAAATCATTTCTCTTATGGTAGTACTACTGACAACTTCTTCATTATTAAATACAGGATCAACTATGATAAGATCAAATTTGTGTTTTTCACTTAGCTCCAATAAATAATTAGTATCTCCAGACGCTTTATGACCGAATCTATAGTCAAATCCCACAATAACAAGCTTACCATTCATTTTATCTTTTATAATATCCTTAACAAATTCTTCTGGAGATAAATTCATTAATTCACTATTAAAATCTATAAGGTATACAATATCTACGCCTAACTCTTTAGCAATTCTATATTTTTGATAGTTATTTGTAATCATATATGGTTTGCTGTTGTCTATTATAGCTTTTGTATGTTCTTTAAATAATAATAGAGAAGATTTTATACCAAGCTCTTTGGATTTTGCCACAACAATTTTTATTAATTCTTGATGTCCTAGATGAATTCCATCAAAGTTTCCAAGTGCTATTGCTGTTTCAAATCTTTTTTCGTTATAATTTAATAGCTCAATTATTTCCATTCATACCATCCTATATAATTAATACTTTGTCCATTTTTAAAATTATATCTGAATTACTATTTATTGGTCTTCCTAATCCTATAAAAGTATCATTACAATAAACCTTATATAATTTATTAACTATATACTCTTTTTCTGGATCTATTGGTAAAGTAACTCCATTTATCAGTTTCGGATACAGCTCTTTTTCAATAACAATATTATCAAAATGGTCTAGAGCTTTATCCATTGGAGTTATGATTTTTGATATTTCTTCTATATTTAATGACTTAATATAATCAATACTATAGGAGTTTTCAATTTTAAATGGTCCAACTCCAACTCTTAGTAGATATGACATATATCCATAGGTGCCAAGTTCAATACCTATATCATCACATAGCGTTCTAATGTAAGTTCCTCTAGAGCATCGAGTGTAAAAAAGTATTTTCCTATTATCATCTATATATAATATATTATTCTCGTATATTTTTATATTTCTAGGTTTTCTTTCAATTTCTATTCCTTCACGAGCAAGTTCATATAATTTTCTACCTTTATGTTTTAAGGCAGAATACATTGGCGGAATTTGGCTGATTTCGCCAGTGTATTTTGACATTACAGCAATTATTTCATTTTGACTTACCTTTTTTTCTGATGAAGCTATTATTTTACCATCTTGGTCTTGAGTATCTGTTCGAAGGCCAAGGGTTAATTCACCTATATATTCTTTATCTATATCAAGAAGATATTCTGCAATTCTTGTACCCTTGCCTACACATAGAGGCAATACCCCAGATGCATTTGGATCTAGTGTTCCAGTATGCCCGATTTTTTTAGTTTTCAGAGCTTTTCTTAGTAAATTAACTGCATCATGGGAAGTCATGCCTTTTGGTTTATAAAAATTAATTACACCATTCATAAAGCCACCTATATTACTTTCTTGATTTCATTTAATATTAATTCCTCTGCATTATCTATTGATGAGTTAATAGTAGCACCAGCTGCTCTTATGTGTCCACCACCACCAAAACTAGCACAAATTTCAGCAACATCCACAAATCTTTTACTTCTCATACTGATTTTTATTTCTTCACTATTAAATTCTTTAAGCAGAATAGCAATTTCTACAGGTGCAATTTCTCTCATAAAAGAAACTATACCTTCAGTATCATTCATTTGTGTACCTGCATCTTTAAGCATGTTTTGGGTCACTTTTACTATAGCAACTTTGTTATCAAAATATAATTTTAATGTTTCAACAGCCTTGATAAACAACATAGTTCTTTCAATACTTCTATTTTGATAAAGATTAATATTAATACTACTTTTGTCTATACCTACCTTTATTAGCTCAGAAATGATCACATGGGTTTCAGAAGTTGTATTATCATACATAAAACTGCCCGTATCTGAACTAATTGCAGTATATAAACATGTTGCTATATCCTTATCAATAAGTATATTCATTTTTTTAATTATTCTATATACTAATTCACCTGTAGCAGATGCAATACTATCTACAATGTTAATATCACCAAAATTGTTATTACTAATATGATGGTCTATGTTGATAGTAGTTTTTGCCTTATTAATTAGAGAAGCATTTTTACCTAGTCTGTTTTCATCACTTGCATCTAATGCAATAAATAGATCAACTTCATCCTTGTCATTAAATTCTTCTATAGTATTAACATAAGGTAAAAATAAATAATCTAAAGGTATATCATCAGTTTTTAAAATATACACTTTCTCATTAATACTTCTTAAAGCAATGGCTAGCGCTAGAATAGAACCAATATTATCACCATCAGGTTGGACATGGGAAGCAATAAAAATATTTTTGCTATTCAAAATTTTTTCTATTGCCAAGTCAATTTGATTTTCAATAATATTAGTCATTTCTTTCTTCCTTTTGGTCACTATTATTTTGATTTAAGTTTTCAATTAATTTTGTCATGTAAATCCCTTGTTCTATAGATTCATCTAGATAAAAAATTGGTTCCGGAGCATATCTTAAGTCAATCCTACTGCCTATTTCCTTTCTAATAAATCCCTTGGCACTTTCTAAACCTATAATAGTATTATCCTTATCTTCTTTATTTCCAAAAACAGAAATATAAATATTTGCAAATCTTAAATCTCTTGTTACTTCAACGTTTGTGACTGTAGTCATAGAATTAACTCTTGGATCCTTAAGACCATTATATATCAATTCTGAAACTACCCTTTTTACTTCTTCAGAAATTCGATTCAGTCTTTTATTATTCATTTAGTCACCTCTATCTTTCTACTTCTTTTAGGACAAAAGCCTCTAGTAAATCTCCTTCTTTTACATCATTATAATTCTCCAAACCCAAACCTGCTTCAAATCCAGTTAATACTTCTTTAGCGTCATCTTTAAATCTCTTTAATGAAGAAACTCCACCTTCAAAAATAACAATGTCGTTTCTAAGTAATTTAACTTTAGCATTTCTTGCAATCTTACCATTCAAAACATAAATACCTGCTATTGCATTTCCATTTGGAAGTCTAAAGGTGGCTCTAACTTCTGCCCTTCCAATTATCTCTTCAACAATTTTTGGAGCATGCATTCCCTTAATTGCAGACTGTATATCTTCTATAGCCTCATATATTACTCTATAAGTTCTAACATCAACCTTCTCTCTTTTAGCTACCTCAATAGCATTCAAATTAGGTCTGACATTAAAGCCTACAACTATTGCATTAGAAGCTGATGCAAGAATTATATCAGATTCAGTAATTCCACCAACACCACCATGTATGATATTAGTTTTAACTTCTTCAGTATCAAGTTTATCAAGTGATTGCCTTAGAGCCTCTAAAGAACCTCTAACATCAGCTTTAATAATAATATTTAAATCTTTAATTTCACCTAATTTAATTCTTTCAAACAAGTCATCCAAGGACACTTTTGGATCTGATTTCATATTCTCTGCTCTTTCAACATCTCTATGTCCTTCCGAAAGAGCTCTAGCTGTTTTTTCATCATCAACTACATATAACAAATCACCTGCATTAGGTACTTCTGATAACCCAAGGATAACAACTGGGATAGATGGACCCGCTTTCTTAACTCTTTTACCTTTATCATCAAACATTGCTCTTACTCTACCGCTTGCAGCTCCAGAAACTACTAAATCACCTACTTGTAATGTTCCTTTTTGAACAAGTACAGTAGCTAAAGGACCTTTACCCTTATCAAGTTGAGCTTCAACTATAGTACCAATTGCATTTCTATTAGGATTAGCTTTTAACTCTGACATTTCAGCAACAAGTAGTATCATTTCTAATAATTCTTCAATACCTTCACGATTTTTTGCAGATACAGGTACTGTAATCGTATCCCCTCCCCAATCCTCAGGAATTAAAGCATTTTCCACTAATTCTTGCTTAATTCTATCAATGTTTGCCTCAGGTTTATCCATTTTATTGATAGCTACAATAATAGGAACTTTTGCTGCTCTTGCATGATTTATAGCTTCTATTGTTTGAGGCATGACTCCATCATCAGCTGCAACTACTAATATGGCAATATCAGTTACTTGTGCCCCTCTTGCTCGCATAGATGTAAATGCTTCATGACCAGGTGTATCTAAGAAAGATATTTTCTTATTGTTAATATTTACAGCATAAGCACCAATATGTTGAGTGATTCCACCTGCTTCAGACTTAGTTACATGAGTTTCTTTTATTGCATCTAATAGAGAGGTTTTACCATGATCTACATGACCCATTACTGTTACAATTGGTGGTCTTGGCTTTAAATCTTTTATATCATCTTCATAGTTTAGATCAAAAGCATCTTCTAATACATCTTCATTAATGTTTTCTGTTTTTTCATTTACAGTAAGTTCAATTCCAAACTCTTCGGCTACTATTATTGCTATATCCGAGTCGATAGCTTGGTTTTGATTAACCATAACACCTAATCCTATTAATTTTGCAATTACTTGTGATGGACTAACATTAATTTTATCTGCTAAATCTTTTACAATTATATTATTTTCAATTTCTATAACAATCTCATTCCCTTCTGTGCTAGCTATATTCTTCGCTTTATTTGAACTAGAATTTTTGCTTTTATTTTTTTTGTTTCTAACCTTTTTATTTTTGGGTTTTTCTTCAACCACAGTTATTTCTTCTTTACTTTCTTCCTTATATTCAGTATTCTTTTCATTTTTAACTTTTTTATCATGAATTTTTAAATTGCTTTGAGATAAATTTTTTTCAGTTTTTTCATTAACTAGTAATGACTTGATTTTTTGGATCTGATCAATTTCTAATGTACCCATATGACTAGTTACAGATATACCGATTGTAGCAATCTTTTCAATTAGTTCCTTGCTACTAACTCCTATTTCCTTGGCTAATTCATATACTCTCATCTTCTTCATTATATACCCCCCTTTAATCTTTGAAGGTGATATTTCTTATACATCCAATTTCATTTCAATAGCTTTTTCCAATTTTTCATATATATCACTAGGAATTTCTACTTCAAGAGTTCTAGATAATTTCTTGGATTTTTGTGCTAATTTAACACAATTAATATCAATACATAAATAAGCTCCTCTTCCATTTGTTTTACCTGCCATATCTATTGATACTTCATTTTCGTTATTTCTAACAACTCTTATTAGCTCTTTTTTGGGTTTCCCTTCTCCACAAGCAATGCATTTTCTCAGAGGAATCTTTTTTGTTTTCAAATAATCACCTCTTGACTAATTTTCTTGTTTAAACTGTGTTTCAGATTTAATGTCTATTCTCCAATTTGTAAGTTTAGCAGCTAATCTGGCATTTTGACCTTCTTTACCTATGGCCAAAGATAGTTGGTAATCTGGGACTATTACAATTGCAGACTTTTCCTTTTCGTTTACAATCACGTCAATTACCTTTGAAGGGCTTAAACTATTTGCTATGAATTCACTTATATTTTTACTCCATATTACAATATCAATTTTTTCATCCATTAGTTCATTGACTATAACCTTTACTCTACTGCCCTTGAATCCAACACAAGCTCCAAGTGGATCAACATTAGGATCTTTTGAAAATACTGCAATTTTTGTTCTAGAGCCTGCTTCTCTTGATATAGAGTATATCTCTACTATTCCTTCATTAATTTCAGGAACTTCTAATTCAAATAGCCTCTTTACAAGACCAGGATGAGATCTAGACAGTACAATTTGAGGTCCTTTAGTAGTTTTTTTAACCTCAAGAATAATTAATTTCAATCTATCACCTTGGTTATATTCTTCCCCTTCTATTTGCTCTGCAGGTGGTAAGACTCCTTCTGTTTTCCCAAGGTCAATATATACATGATTTTTACTCACTCTTTGTACTAGTCCTGTTATTATTTCATTTTCTCTACTAATAAACTCATCATATATTACATCTCGTTCTGCATCACGAATCCTTTGAATAACAACTTGTTTTGCAGTTTGAGCAGCTATTCTTCCGAAATCTCTAGGTGTAATTTCTAACTTTAATATATCACCAATTTCATATTTTGAATCAATATTTTTTGCATCATCTAGAGCTATTTCTAAATACTCATTCTCAACTATTTCTGTTACTTCTTTAAGTACAACTACTTTCACTTTTCCTGTTTCTCTATCCATTACAATTTCAACATTTTGTGATGCCCCGAAATTCTTTTTGTAACTAGAGATAAGTGCAGATTCTAGAGCATCAAATATAACATCTTTAGAAATACCCTTCTCCTTCTCTATCTCATGAAGAGCATCTATAAAATCTCCATTCATTTAGTAACCTCCCTTAAAATTTTACTGCTAATTTTATTACTGCTATAGATTTCCTAGATATGTTCATAGCCTCATCATATTCAGTTTTTATTAAAATATCGTCTTCATTATAACTTTCTAAAATACCTTCTAATATCTTTTTACCATCTAAAGATTCATATAATTTAATTTCAACTTCTTTTCCTATATTTCTCCTTAAATCTTTATCGATTTTAAGAGGTCGATCTAGTCCAGGAGATGAAACTTCTAAATAGTAGGCCACAGAGATAGGATCTTTTTCATCTAATTTATCGCTTAATGTTTGACTCATTAGTTGACAATCATCTAAAGTTATTCCTCCAGGTTTATCTAAGTACACTCTAAGAAAATAGCTGGAACCTTCTTTCAAAAACTCTATATCTACTAATTCATATCCTAATTCTTCTACTATAGGCTCACTTATCTTTTTTATTGCTTCAATAATTTGTTTTTTATTCAAATTGATTCACCCCCAATTAGATGTAAATTTAAAAGTAGAACTTTCCTATTCATTATAAAAAATCAAGAGTGGGTTAACCCACTCTTTGCCAGAAAAAACTTATTTTTGTCAAATTAATTATATCACAATTTGAGTAAAAATCAAATATTAAAAAGACTTATTTGATTATTTAATGGTAAATCTCCCAAACAACCATGATTAGTTAGGACTTCCAATACAGGCTTGCTTACTTTGCCTCTATTAACTAGATCCTCTCTTGATATAAATCTAGACATATTTCTTTCTTCTACAATCTTTCTAGCAACATTTTCACCAAGTCCTTCTAGACTTTTAAGTGGTGGTAAAATTCCATTATCATCAATAATAAATTTATCACTATCCGATCTATAAAGATCAACTTTTTGAATTTTGTAACCTCTTGCAAACATTTCCAATACAACTTCTAATACTGTTAATAAATTTTTTTCTTTTGCAGTTATATCATTAAAATTCTTTTCAAGCTCTTCAATTTTATTTTTAACAAATTCACTACCCTTTATAATTAAATCAGCATCAAAGTCATTTGCCTTAATTGTGAAATATGTTGAATAAAATGCTTCTGGATAATAGACTTTAAAGTAAGCAATTCTAAAGGACATCATTACATAAGCTGCAGCATGAGCTTTCGGAAACATATACTTAATTTTATTACAAGAATCTATGTACCACTGAGGCACACCTAATTCTTCCATAGCTTCTTCATCTTCCTTAGATAATCCCTTACCTTTACGTACATTTTCCATAATCTTAAATGACTTTTTCTTATCTAAACCAGCGTTAATTAGAAAAAGCATAATATCTTCCCTTGTTGAGATAACTTTACTTAATGGTGCAATATCATTCTTAACAAGTTCTTGTGCGTTGTTTATCCATACATCAGTGCCATGAGATAAACCACTTATTCTTACTAATTCAGAAAAGGTACTAGGCATAGTATCCATTAACATTTGTCTAACAAACTTCGTACCGAACTCTGGAATTCCTAAAGTTCCAACAGGACAATTAATATCTTCTTTAGTAATCCCTAATGACTCTGTACTAGTGAATAATTTCATAGTCTTTGGTTCATCAAGTGGAATTGATGTGGGATCTACACCAGTCAGATCAAAAAGCATACGAATAATAGTTGGTACATCGTGTCCAAGTATATCTAGCTTTAATATTCTACCACTAATAGCATTATAGTCAAAGTGAGTAGTCAAAACACCTGATTTTTTGTCGTTTGCAGGATATTGAATAGGTGTAAAATCCAAAATTTCTTTATATTTTGGAACTATCATTACTCCTCCAGGATGTTGCCCAGTGGTTCTTTTGATGCCTGTGCATCCTTGTACCAACCTATTAATTTCAGCTGCACTAACACTTAAATCTCTCTCTTCAAAATATTTTTTTACAAATCCATAAGCAGTTTTATCTGCTATTGTTCCTATAGTCCCTGCTCTAAAAACATATCCTTCTCCAAAGAGTTCTTCTGTATATTTATGAGCTACTGATTGATACTCACCAGCAAAATTTAAATCAATATCTGGCTCCTTATCCCCTTCAAACCCAAGAAAAACTTCAAAAGGTATATTATGACCATCTTTAATCATTGTAGTATTACATTTTGGACATTCCTTATTAGGCAAGTCTACACCAGAAGCTATAGAGCCATCATCAAAAAACTCACTATATTTACATGCTGGACACACATAATGTGGTTCTAATGGATTAACCTCTGTTATACCACTCATAGTTGCAACAAATGATGAGCCTACAGATCCTCTTGAGCCAACTAAATATCCATCTTCTAAAGATTTCCATACTAATTTTTGTGCAATTATATACATTACAGCATATCCATTTTTAATAATTGAAGTAAGCTCTCTTTCTAATCGTTTCTCTACAATATCAGGTAAAGGATTACCGTAAACTTGGATTGCTTTTTCATAAGTTATTTTTTTTAATTCTTCTTCTGCTCCCTCAATTACTGGAGGAAAGGTTCCCTCTGGAATAGGAATTATTTCATCAATTGAATCACTAATAAGATTAGTATTATCCACAACTACTTCTCTAGCAATGTCTTGACCTAAATATGAGAATTCATCTAGCATTTCATCCGTGGATTTAAAATATAGCGGTGGTTGTAAGTCTGCATCTTGGAATTTCTGTCCAGACATTAACATTCTACGATATACTTCATCTTCAGGATCCAGAAAATGTACATCTCCTGTAGCTACAACAAGTTTATTATTACTCTTTCCCAGATTATATATTCTCTTATTAATGCTTTTTAGCTGTTCTTCATCTTTTAATTTACCATCCCTAATAAGAAAAGCATTGTTTTGCAATGGTTGAATTTCAAGAAAATCGTAAAATCGTACAATTTCATTAATTTCATTACTACTTTTACTATTCAAAATAGCTCTATATAACTCACCTGATTCGCAGGCTGATCCAATTATTAATCCTTCCCTATTAGCTGATATCATTGACTTCGGAATTCTAGGTCTTCTATGAAAATAATTAACATGTGATTCAGATACTAACTTATACAGATTTTTTAGCCCTATCAAATTTTTTGCTAATATTACTATGTGATAACTTACATCCTTAGATAAATCCTTGCTTTGGTTTAATGTATTGATTTGTTTAAAACTACTGATATTATTTTCGCATAGCATGTTCAATATTTTTATTAAAATTTCAGCAGTTGCAGTTGCATCATCTACAGCTCTATGGTGGTTTACTAAACTAACATTTAGATGTTTTGCTATATTATTTAATTTATGGTTTTTTAATTCAGGAAATACTGCCCTAGATAATTCTAAAGTATCTAAAACCGGGTTATCTAATTCTAAATTATTCAGTTTCATGTTTTGTCTTATGAAACCTACATCAAAAGAAGCATTATGAGCCACCAAAACATCATCTTTAATAAATTCTTTAAAGTCTAAAATAACTTCATGTATACTGGGCTTATCCCTTACCATTTCATCTGTAATCCCAGTTAACTCTGTAATCTTAGTAGGAATTGGTCTATTAGGATTTATTAATTGACTATAAACATCAATAACCTTTCCATCTTTAATCCTTACTGCACCAATTTCTGTTATCATATCATTAATAGCAGAAAGTCCAGTTGTTTCAATGTCAAAAACTACATAAGTTGAATAATCCACATTCTCATTAAAATTAGTTACAATTTGCTTTTTATCATTAACTAAATACCCTTCCATTCCATATATCATTTTAATACCTAATGATTTACTCAATTCCATTGCTTCAGGAAATCCTTGTACTACTCCATGGTCCGTAATGGCTAAAGCTTTGTGACCCCATTCTTTAGCCCTAGTAGCTAGTTTTTTGAGTGATGTTACACCATCCATAGAGCTCATCTTCGTGTGAAGATGAAGTTCTACTCTTTTTTCTATGGAATTATCTTTCCTTACTTCTTTATCAACCTTGTTTAAGGACTTTAGCATAATAACAGTAGTTCTAGAGTAACTATCATAAGTTACATCACCTGTAATTTTAACATAGGTATCATCTATAACATTCGTAAGAAATTCAGCAGATTGTTCTTCAGACAAAAAGACCTTAACTGTTATAGAATCACTTAAATCAGAAATATAAAAGGTGACGAGGGTTTTATTGTTTTTGATTTGTCTAGTTTCTAATTGAAATATTTGACCTTCTACTGTGCAAGTACCAGTTTGCATATTTATTTCATTAACTTTAATTGGCGAGTCCTTAATTTGTTTTCCATACATATAATATTTACTTGATTTATTTGTATTGGTTGTTTTAGTCTTTGTTTCAATGGAATTAAGTGTTTTTACTGCGATTTCTTTTTCTTCTAAATCCTTTAGATTTAAATAATCATTATTAATCAAAAAACCAGAATCGGATACTGTTATTTCTATATTAATCCCTAATTCTTCATAAACTTTATCTTTAATACGATCTTCTAGTCCATTTTTCGTCATGGAATAATATGCTATTTGATTAGGCGGAATAATTATAAGAGACTTATCTTTGATTTCCCATTTCATATCTTCTATCCAAGACTTACTAGACTGTATTTGGGATTCGATAAATTCCAATAGACTATCTTTATAAAAAATTAACTTTTCTTCATAACTTCCTGAAACATTATACTTAAATTTCACCAATATCTTGAACTCATTAAAATAGTCACTAAAAAGATTGTTTATTCTTATAATCATTTCCTCATTTATTAAGCTAATTGATTCCAAATATATTATTAATTCCATTGTATCTTTCATTATCTCAACTTTTTTAATTAGGATTTCTAAGCTTTTTATATCATTATCTTCTTCACTAGTAATTAACTGTGAAAGATACAATTGATTAGTATTCATCTGTAAATTATACCCCCTTACTTATACTGGGATACTACTATTATAGTTTTTCCATTTCTACTAACAACTCTTCTAATAAATCTTCTTCGGGAACTTTCCTGATAATTTCACCTTTTATAAAAATTAAACCCTCGCCATTTCCTCCTGCTATTCCAATATCTGCTTCTCTGGCTTCACCAGGTCCATTTACAGCACATCCCATGATTGCTACTTTAATATTTTTATTTATGCCTTCCAATCTTTTTTCAGCTTCTTCTACAATCTTTATTAAATCAATTTTAGTACGGCCACATGTAGGGCAAGAAATAATTTCTATTCCTTCTTTTAATAAATCAAGAGACTTAAGTATTTCTCTTCCCACTTTTACTTCTTCAACGGGATCACCAGTTAAAGATATTCTTATAGTATCCCCTATGCCCATAGATAATAATGTTCCTATACCTACGGAAGACTTTATTGATCCTCTCCAAATAGGACCAGCTTCAGTTATGCCTAAATGTAGAGGATAATTTACTAAGCTTGATATCTTCTCATATGCTTTAACAGTCAAATTCACATTACTAGCTTTTAATGAAATCTTTATATCATCAAAACCCATATCTTCTAATAATCGTATTTGTTCTAAAGCGCTATAAACCATAGAATCTTCATTTACACCATTATACTGATCTAAAAATTCTTGTTTCAAAGAACCAGCATTTACTCCTACCCTAATTGAAATTCCACTATCCTTACAAGCCTTTACAACTTCCTTTACTTTATCTAAAGAACCTATATTACCAGGATTAAGTCTTAAGCCATCAATGCCATATTTAATTGATTCTAAGGCTAATCTATAATCATATTGGATATCTGCAATTATAGGTATATTTATATCTTTTTTAATAGTACTTATAGCTTTAGCATCATCAATATCAGTAATTGCAGATCTGATAATGTTACATCCAGCTTCTTCTAATCTTTTTATCTGACTGATAGTTGAAATAACATCCTTTGTTATAGTATTTGTCATAGACTGAACTGATATAGGATTTAATCCACCTATTTGTACATTTCCAACATTTATAATTTTAGTTTTTTTTCTATTCAATATATCACCCTCTAAAAAATATTAAATTTGATTATATCTTTATAAGTTACTATCAACATTAGAGATATCAATAAAACAAATCCTATAAAATGTATAAAACCCTCTTTATTTGTATCTATTGGTTTACCTCTTACTAATTCTATTAATAAAAAAATTATTCTACTTCCATCTAAAGCAGGAATAGGTAATAAATTAAAGAATCCTAAATTAACACTAATAAACCCTAAAATATAGAGTAAATTATATATACCCATTTTAGCTGCTACTCCTACTTCATTAATAACACCAATAGGCCCTGACAAATGATCTAATCCTATCTTACCTTTGAATACCATACCTATAAAGTCAAACATCAATCCTAAAAAGGTTAATGTTTTTTCAAATCCACCCTGTATAGCAGATAATATTGACTTTTCGTATGCTGGCGCTATTCCTATCATATATCTTCCTTCACTAAGAGTAGGAGTAATTGAAAAGTTCTTAGTTTCTCCATCTCTTATTACTTCTATATCTATTTCTTGATTTGGAGTAGAATTACTTATAGCCTCTGATATATCTTCCCAGCTATTTATATTAGTATCATCTATCTTAACAACAATATCTCCTGACATTAAACCAATTTGCTGAGCAGGAGAATCTTCAAGAGTACTATCTATAACATTAGTTGGCATACCTATGCCATAAGAAACAATTCCAAATATTATAATGGCTAACAAGAAATTCATAACAGCTCCTGCTACAACAACTGCAATTCTAGAAGCTACAGGAACTTTGTTAAAGCTTCTTGGGTCATCTGAATTTTCGTCTTCGCCTTCCATTTTTACATAACCACCAATTGGTAATGCTCTCAAAGTATATTCTGTTTCACCCTTCTTCTTTTGAAACAATTTTGGACCCATACCTATTGAAAATTCATTCACTTTAATTCCTACCATTTTGGCTACAGAAAAATGGCCAAATTCATGTACTAATATAACCATAAGAAATACAAATACTGCTGATATTGCGGTTAACATTTAAACACCACCTATATATTAATTTAAAAAGATGCTAGTATAATAGTATATTACTGGAGCAGTAAATATTATACTATCAAATCTATCCAATATACCTCCATGACCTGGCATAATGGAACCATAATCTTTGATGCCACTTATTCTCTTTATCTTCGAAGCCACTAAATCACCTAATTGAGCTATCACTGAGCAAACAATAGAAAGCACAATAATCTTCCATATAGGATTTATATTAAAATACATTGCGTATGCAATAAGCAAAATGCAAGACCCAAATATACCGCCTACAAATCCTTCTATTGTTTTATTAGGACTAACTTTAGGACATAATTTTCTTTTTCCAAATAAGTTTCCTGTTAAATATGCAAATGTGTCTGTACCAAAAGCTATAATGAAAATCAACCAAATATACTTAGTATTATCTAAATATATAATATGAAAAAGTAAAAAGGGAATATATAATATACCCATAATAGTTAGTGATACATCTTCTATTGATGTGTTTTTATTAATAACAACTGAAATAAGTAAGGTAATAACAATAATAGTAAATATCAGACCTAAATATTCCTTTTGTAACAAAATACTTATAAACAGTCCTGTTGCACCTAAATAGCCTATTGAGTATATTGGAGTAATATTAAGGTTTTCTATGGCTTTATAAAATTCTTTTAAACCAATAATTGAAACTATATAAACAGCAAAAGACAATAAATATCCTCCATTTGAGACAACTAAAATTAATAGAATTAATCCAATAAATCCACTGAAAAATCTCTTGCTTAAATCTTTCACTTATATTCCTCCAAATCTTCTATTTCTTTTTTGATAATCTATAATAGATAATAATAAATGCATTTCTTTAAAATCTGGCCATAATATATCATAAAAACAAAACTCAGTATATGCAATTTGGTATAGCATGAAATTACTAAGTCTAAATTCTCCGCTTGGCCTAATTAGTAAGTCTGGATCTGGCTGATCTTTAGTATAAAGATAATTAGAAAAGCTAGTTTCATTTAAATCATCAATATTAGTTTTACCCATTTTTATATCATTTAAAAGATTTTTAATCCCAAAGATTATTTCATCTCTTCCACCATAATTTAAACCAATATTTAAGATCATTCCAGTATTATTAGATGTTGTTTCTATGGATTTTACTACTTCCTTTTTTGCAAAGACGGGCAATTTATCAATATCACCCATAACCTTCACTTTAATATTATTTTTATGTAATTTATCTAGCTCTTGTCTTATATATTGCACTAAAATTTTCATCAAACCTTGAACTTCATCCATAGGTCTTTTCCAATTTTCAGTGGAAAAAGCATAAAGTGATAAATGTTTTATTCCTAAATTAGACGCAGCGCTAACGATTTCTACTACTCTCTCCATTCCCTCTTTGTGTCCAAAGTTTCTAGGAAGAAATCTCTTTTTTGCCCATCTACCATTACCATCCATGATTATAGCAATATGTTTGGGTAGGCTTAAGATATCTATTTGTTTTTTTAATTGTTCTACATCTTGATTGATATCTAACATATGAATCACCTCTTTATTAAAAACCCCTTCATTTAAGAAGGGGTTTTGTTATATTTCCATTAGCTCTTCTTCTTTTTTCTTTGTTACTGCATCTAAATCTTCAATAAACTTATCAGTTATTTTTTGAATTTTGTCTTCTGCAAGTCTCTTATCATCTTCACTAATATCTTTGCTTTTTTCCAACTTCTTCAGTTGTTCATTAAAATCTCTTCTAATATTTCTAATTGCAACTTTTGCATTTTCACCATTCTTTTTTACTACTTTTGTTAATTCTTTTCTTCTTTCTTCTGTTAATACTGGAATTATAAGCCTTATTACTTTACCATCATTTGAAGGATTCAATCCTAAGTCTGATTTCAAAATTTCCTTTTCAATTATAGGAATCAGTTTTGAATCCCATGGCTGAACAACAATTAATCTTGGCTCTGGAGCTGAAACACTTCCCACCTGCTTTAATGGTGTAATTTGACCATAATAGTCTACTGTAATCTTATCTAATATGCCCGGATTAGCTCTTCCTGCCCTTATGGATTGTAGCTCCTCTTGGTAAACTGAAATGGTCTTTTTCATTTTCTCTTCTGCTTCATTGTAAAGTTCTAAATACATAATTAATCCTCCTTTACATGTGTTCCTATTTTTTTTCCTAAAACAACATTAATAATATTATATGGTTCATCTATACCAAAAACAATTAAAGGAATTTTGTTATCCATACATAAAGAAGTTGCAGTAGAATCCATAATTCCAAGACCTAAATTTAGTATATCTATATATTTCAAAGTATCAAATCTCTTCGCCTTACTATTTACCTTTGGATCAGAATCATATACTCCGTCTACACCTTTTTTTGCCAAAAGTATTACATCTGCTTCAATTTCAGCTGCTCTTAAAGCTGCAGCTGTATCTGTAGAAAAATATGGATTTCCAGATCCAGCAGCAAAAATAACTACTCTTCCTTTTTCTAAGTGCCTAACTGCTTTCCTTCTAATATATGGTTCAGCAATTTGTCTCATCTCTATTGCTGATTGAACTCTGGTATTAACACCAAGATTTTCAAGTGAATCCTGGAGTGCAAGAGCATTCATTACAGTTCCTAACATTCCCATATAATCAGATGTAGTCCTATCCATGTCTTTACTTGTTCTTCCACGCCAGAAGTTTCCTCCTCCTACAACAATGGATACTTGCACACCTAGATTATGTAACTCCTTTACCTCTGTTGAAATTTGATTAATGGTAACTACATCAATTCCAGTACCTTTAGTACCTGCTAATGCTTCACCACTTATCTTTAGTACTACCCTTTTAAATATTGGGTCCATTGAACTCACTCCTAATGTTAAGTATAGTATTATTCAAATGGAGAACAAGTAACTGTTCTCCATTTGAATTACATACCCATTTGCTTTGCAACTTCCTCAGCAAAATTCTCTTCCTTTTTCTCAATGCCTTCTCCAACTTCAAATCGTGCAAATCTTCTAATCTTTAAATTTTCTCCAATTTTAGAGATTTTTTCATTTAGCAAAACTCCAATTTTTATACTTGGGTCTTTAATAAAGTTTTGATCCAATAAACATATTTGCTCAAAAAACTTCTCTATTCTTCCTTCAACCATTTTAGCTGCTACATGTTCAGGTTTTCCTTCGTTCATAGCTTGTAAAGTTAATACTTCTCTTTCCCTAGCAATTTCTTCTTCACTTACTTCTTCTCTTGAAACATATTTTGGATTAGAAGCTGCTATTTGCATTGCTATGTCTTTAACAAATTGTTTGAATTCATCAGTTTTAGCTACGAAGTCAGTTTCTGAATTAACTTCTACTATAACTCCAATTCTACCACCATGTATATATGATTCTACTAAACCTTCAGATGCTATTCTACCTGATTTTTTTGCTGCTTTTGCTAATCCTTTTTCTCTTAGCAAATCAATAGCTTTTTCTATGTCTCCATTTGTCTCTACTAATGCATTTTTACAGTCTAACATTCCAGCTGCTGTTCTTTCTCTTAATTCTTTCACTGTTGAAGCGCTTATATTCATAAAATCCCTCCTATATTGTTAAAAATGGTAAGAGTATAAGGGACAAACCCTTTCTAACCCTTACCCTTAATTGTTTTTACTCTTCTGAAATTTCTGTTTGCTCGCCTTGTTTGCCTTCTAGAACTGCATTAGACATAGTTTCTGTTAATAATTTTACGGCTCTAATGGCATCATCATTACCAGGTATTACATAATCAACTTCATCTGGATCACAGTTTGTATCTACTATGGCAACTACAGGTATTCCAAGAATTTGAGCCTCTTTAACAGCAATTCTCTCTTTTCTAGGATCCACTACAAATAGAGCGTCTGGTATTCTATTCATATTTTTAATTCCACCAAGGAATTTTTCTAGTCTTTCTGCCTCATGTTTTAACTTAATAACTTCTTTTTTTGGTAGAACATCAAAAATTCCATCTTCTTCCATTTTACCTAATTCATGTAATCTATCCACTCTATTTCTAATAGTCTTGTAGTTTGTTAACATACCACCTAACCATCTTTGATTAATAAAGTGCATATTACATCTTTTAGCCTCATTCTCAATTGCTTCTTGAGCTTGCTTTTTTGTTCCAACAAATAGTACTTCTCCACCATCTTCGACTACTTGCCTGATAAAAGCATAAGCATCTTCTACCTTTTTAACTGTTTTTTGTAAGTCAATAATGTAGATTCCATTTCTCTCAGTAAAAATATACTGTGCCATTTTAGGATTCCATCTTCTAGTTTGATGTCCAAAATGAACTCCTGCTTCTAATAAACCTTTCATTGTAATTACTGACATACTATTCACCTCCAAGTTTTTTTTCCTCCATTCTCTTCATTCATTAAAGAAACCAATTGGCACCCTCTTTAATGTCAAAGAATGTGTGTAATCACTTAAGTAGTATAACACACGATTTAATCTAAATCAATTACTTTTGTGTTTTTTTATCAATATTTTTAATACTGTACATTTTAAGTACAATTTCTATCTCATAAACTCCTTTATTTAACTTTTTAGCAATTTCTTCAACAGTTAATCCAATGGAACTTAACTCGATAATTTTTTTATGAAAAGGATTATCTTGAATTATTTCTGAATTCAAAGTGTTAAATAGACCAATATTAGTATTTGTCTCAATGTAGGTTGATGGATTGTTATTGATTTGAACATTATTATTGCTAATTATACTATTGTTCAACCTATCAAGTTTTGTATCAACTATTTCATCAAAATTATCTACAATGTCTTCTGTCAAGTTATAATATTCTTTTACTTTATCTTCAATTAAATTAAAGTCATCAATCTTATTTTTTTCTTTTTGTAAATCTTTTCTAATAATATAAATCGAAATTATAATTAATACTATACCGATAATATTTATAATCAAATTTAACATTTTACACCTCAATTATATGCGAATATCAATAGTATTTCCTTTATCCATAGAAATAGTCTCTTCAGTCAGTTCCTTGTTTGTCTTATTTGATTTATTCTTTTTTGACTGTTGATTACCTTTGTTGCTTCCTTGATCATTAATTTTTGCATTGCTGCTTTTTTCAGTATCTCTAACTCTACTTTTATCCTTAATAGTTTTCTTTTCTTGTTGAATAAATCCACTATCTATTATATTTCTATTTTTCATATTTTCAATATGCTTGTTACTAGATACTTCTTGGGTTTTCGGTATCATTACATTATGATCTATAGGTTTAATAGACATATTACCACTCCTTAATATGGACCTACTCTTATATCTGCACCATCCCTATAAAAAGTGCATCTTTTCATTTCATCTCTTATGTATAAAAGACTATTTCCAATAATAATTTTAACACCTGGATATATAGTATCTGAAACCTTGATTTGACCCTTAGAAATATCTTTCATCTGTTTATTCAATTCAACTAATTCATTTTCTATTTCAATAATTTCTTGACTTAATGTAGCTTGCGCTCTAGTTAAATTATTATATAATTCTGCTTTATTATTATCTAACTTATTAGATCTCTTTAGCATTTCCAGTACCTTTAATGATTGATTAACTTTTCTTAGATTCTCATTAGCTAATTCTAGTTTTCCACCTAATTCTTCATTTTTTGTTATACTATCAGGATCATTTCCTACTTCTAAAACTGTAGTAGTGGCCATAGTAGATCCAATAACCCTAGCTCTTATTTCATACTTAGCTCTACATGTTCCTCCTACTATTAGACCTTTTTTCCCAAGTACAAGAATGTTAGATTTAGATGAAACATTACTATGCATAACTGCTTCAGCAGTTACATTTTCTCCTACATTAACAACAGAATTTTCAATAAATTTTGCTGACAAATTACCTTTAGTATTAATTATTAACCTATTATACCCTTGTATACCTTGTCTAATTAATATATCTCCGTCACTTTCAATATATCCACCCTCTACTGCCCCTTTAACTTCAACTGATCCACCTGCTATTAATGAAAATCCATTAAGTACATCTTTTTTTACTATTACATTTCCAGCAAAATTTATATTCCCAACGCTATTATCAACATTATCTAATGATAAGACTGTTGATACATCTACTTTCCCATTTTTAAACTCTACTAATCCATCTATCTCTGATATTAATAACATACCATCAGATGATAAGTAAACATTTTTCCCATATCTAAACTTAGGAGTTCGTCCTTTAAGGCTAGGAATCATTGTGCCATTAACCATCATTCCATTAACTCCATCTGTAGCAGGAATAATTTCTGCAAGTTTATCATCTTTTTTTACAGAGTTAATTGAATCTAATTCTTTGTAATCAACAGTACCATCCATATTTATCTTTGGCAATAAAGGTTTTTCCATTGCAAAAAAATATTTTATATCTCCATCCTTACCAGCTTCAGGTTTCTTACCTTCTGCTATGCAAATCTTTTCACCTGTTTGCTTTTTTTCTAGAATTCTAATTAATCGCTCAGTATCTAAACCATATTTAATAAAGTTTTTAATTTCATTAATTATGGAAGTAGTTCCTGACTCATTATTGTAGCTATAGTTATCTAATAAAGTAATATATGCATATAATCCATCCTTGCTAATTTCGAGTATTATATCATTGCTTATTTTATACATACTCCACCTCCTATAATCTTCTACCTACACCATTTTTCTCCAAGTGATTTCTTATTTTTAAAATAGATTTGCTATGTATTTGTGAGATTCTAGATTCAGATAATTCCATAACATGACCTATTTCTTTATAGGTTAATTCATCATAATAATATAAGGAAATAACCTTTTTTTCATTTTTTGATAGGGAATCTATTGAATTTGCTAACAATCTCTCTATTTCTTTTTTTTCGAAAGCACCTTCTGGTGTACTATTGTCTTGAGAAATATTATTGGAATAATCGCCACCTGATATTAAAAACTCCTCCAAAGAAGAAACATTAAATGTAGACATATCTGACATTAACAATTCAAGTTCTTTAATAGTAATATTTAAGTGTTCTGATATTTCATAATTATTAGGTGTTCTCCCTAATCGATTTTCAAGCAAAGATATTGCATTCTGAAGATCTTTAGATTTTTTTCTCAGAGATCTGGGTATCCAATCTAGTTTTCTAATATTATCAATTATTGCGCCTTTTATTCTTATTTGTGCATATGTTTCAAATTTGATGTTTTTAGTAATATCAAATTTATCAATACTATCTATCAACCCAAGTATACCATAACCTAACAAATCATCATATTCAATTTTACTTCCATAAAAGTTATACATTCTTCCAGCCACAATTTTAACTAAACTAACATAGTATTCTATTAATTTTTTCTTAAGTTCTTTATCTTTAGTCTCAGAGTATTCTATCCATAAATTTTCTATATTCATATCATTTCCCTCCATGGGAACTATATTGTTTTTTCTCCATGGCCAATAGTTCTAATATTCAATGAACCATCGATTGAGCTTAATACTATAGTTCTTCCAAAGTTTCCCCCAGTATCTTCTGAAATTATTTTAATGTTAAGCTCACTTAATTTTGCTTTCGTAGCCATAATATTTCTCTCACCTATTTTTAAAATATCATTATTTGAATTAAAATTAAACATTTGTGAGCCCCCTGCAATTTTAGCAACTAAATTGTTTTTATTAGCTCCAATTCTTATCATTGATTCAATTAATTCATCAATTCCAGTATCTGCAAACTTAGCAGCGTTTTGATTATTTTTTATATCTTTACTGGATGGCAACATAATATGGACTAATCCTGCTATTTTATTCATTCTATCATATAAAGTAATACCTATACATGATCCTAACCCTAAAGTAGTTAATACATTTGGTGCCTTAGTCACATTAAGATCTGCCATTCCCACCTTTATAGTTTCAACATTCATTCTATTTTACCCCTAACGCAGTTAATATTTTATCAAATGATGATAGGTCAGGAAGAAAGAATAAGTTTCCAGCTACAAGGTTCTGATCTTCTTCAAAAATAGTTTCTATCATCAGAGCATGGTCTGATACATGACCAAATTGAATTGCTGGAACACTTAGGATGGCACCAGCCATATCAATCGACATTGAAGGAATGGATATAAATATCTTTAACCCTGTAAGTGAAGATAGGGAGTTTGCATAAGAAGATGCTATAATATTACCTACTTCAGATATAGCTGATAAATCCATTTCATCAAGTTCATTATTATCTTTCTTTCTGTTATACAATATATTAGATAAATTAATTGCAGAATCTATATCCAATGCAAACATAATATTTCCTACTACATCTTCAGAAAGTCCAAAATATATCCCTATTACTAAATTTTCTTCTCCCCCTAATACTTGAGCAACATCTTTAAACTCCAATATTCGCACATTTGGAACACTCATATCTACTTTTTTTGATATCATATTTGACAAGGCTGTAGCAGCATTTCCTGCTCCTATATTTCCAAGTTCCTTAAGGATATCAATCATAAAATTGTTTAGATTTTCAACATTAATTGTCATTAATTACACCCCTAATGTTCTAAAATTTTTGATAGTTCCAACAATATTATTAATCTATCATCTGTTTTTCCTATACCATGTATATATGATAAATTATCATTTTCATTAGTATTAGGAGCATTATCAATACTGTCGTTGTGGATTTCCATTACCTCAGAAGAAGAATCAACAATTAATCCAGCAAAAATATCATCATGGGATACAACGATAATTCGTGAATTGTTATTTACTTCAGTAAGTTCCATTCCAAGTTTTTGTCTTAAATCAATCAAAGAAACTACTTCACCTCTTAGATTTATTACACCTTTAACATACTTAGGAGCATTTGGAATTCTAGTTGATTTCTGCATTCTTTCTATAGAAATAACCATATCTATAGGGATTCCATAATATTCTTTGTTCAACTTAAATATAACATATTTATTATCTATCGATGATGACATTTAAATCCCTCCTATATTAATGAATTAACATCAACAATCAATGAGATACTTCCATTACCAAGGATGGTAGCCCCTGACAAATACTTAACTGAAGACAAATATTTACCTATACCTTTGATAACTATCTCCTGTTGACCAATTAAATTATCAACTATTATTCCTGCTTGTTTTTCACCTTTCTTTACTACCACCACAACCAAATCTTCGCTTTTTTCATTATAGTCAATATCTAATACATCTTTTAACCTTATTATAGGCAGAGTCTTTCCTCTATATAGAAATATATCCTGACCTTGCACATCTCTAATTTGTTCGTCTGAAATGTTCGTAATTTCAGTAATAGAACTTAAAGGAATTGCATATATTTCTTCATTTAATCTGACTAATAGCGCCTGGATTATAGCTAAGGTTAAAGGGATTCTAATGATAAATTTAGTACCCTTATCTTTAACACTCTCTATCTCAATATTACCATTAATAGACTCAATCTTGCTCCTAACTACATCTAATCCTACTCCACGTCCAGATACATCTGAAACCTTATCTGCAGTACTAAATCCTGCTGCAAATAACAAATCAATACAGTCTTCTATTGAGAGATTTTCTGCTTCTTTTTCATCTATGATACCTTTGTCAATGGCCTTTTTTCTTACCAAATTATAATCTATGCCTTTTCCATCATCTTCAACTTCAATAACTACATTATTACCATCTGGATATGATTTTAATGTAACTGTACCTTTTTCAGATTTTCCTACTTTTAACCTGTCATTAGGCATTTCAATTCCATGATCAATTGAATTTCTAATTAAATGAATTAACGGATCACCAATTTCATCAATTACTGTTCTATCAACTTCAGTCTCTTCACCACTCATTTGAAGATCAATTTCTTTACCTAATTCTTTAGATAGATCTCTTACTAATCTTGGAAATCTATTAAATACTCTTTCTATAGGGACCATTCGAACTTTCATTACAGCATCATGCAAGTTTGTAGTGATTCTTTCTAAGTATTCGATGGCTTCAGTCATATTCTCTCCTGAACTATTATCACTTAAATCATCCATTCTGGTTTTTATAATAATAAGCTCACTTACTAAATTCATAAGATTATCTAATCTATCGATGTCTACTCTTACAGTTTTTCCAATCTTCCCTGCATTTCCTTGATTAGTTTTTTCAGATTTATCAGTATGGTCAGCATTTGGTAAAATTGAGTCCTCATGTAAATTAGTTTCATTAATTTCTAAAAAATCATCAGAATTAATAATATTGAAATTGCTTACATCAAAATTTGAGACATTAATACTTTGAATTTCAGAAATATTATTTAACTCTTTAACTAATATTGATTTTTCAGTATCACTTACTAAAATAACAGAAAAATTATACTCAAATCTTTCATCTTCTATATCTTCTACAGGTGGGTTAGAATATGCAACTTCTCCAAATGTCTCTAAAGTACTAAATATAATAAAAGCTCTAGCTGACTTTAGCATACATGTTTCACTGAGATAGAAGTCAATTTGAAAAACATTTAACCCTTCTCTAACAGCTTTAGAAATTGAATCTAAAACATAATTATCAATCTCTAGCATGTCCATTTTTTCAATAATATCTTCTTTACTGATTATTTCTTTGCTTAACAACATCGATAATTTTTTAATTAAAGTTTCATTTGATTCAGTAATTTCAGAGCCTTCTTCCACAATTTTATTTACTGAAGAGTCTAATGCATCAAAACATTCAAATAAGATATCGATTACTCCTTCTGAAAGCTCAATCTCATTGTTTCTTGCAGCTTGTAAAACATTCTCCATTTCATGAGTTAAGTTAGCCATATTATGAAATCCCATAGTTCCAGACATTCCTTTAATCGTATGAGCAACCCTGAAAATTTCATTGATATGTCCTAAGTGAGAAGGATTCTTTTCTAATTCTAACAAAACTTCATTCATGCTTTGTAAATGTTCCTTCGCTTCTTCCACAAAAATATTTAAGTATTGGCTAATATCTAAATCCATAATTACACCCCCACCTTTTTCATTATTATACCAGCTATTTCATTTAAAGGTAATATCTCATCAATTAATCTTGTAGATATGGCAGCTTTTGGCATTCCAAATACAACAGAACTAGCTTCATCTTGTGCAATAGTATAGCTATTGGATTCCTTCATTTGTACAATACCCTTTGTCCCATCTGAACCCATGCCAGTTAAAATTATGCCTATCTTAGAGAAATTACTGATTTTAGAAACTGACTCCATTAAAGCATCTACAGTAGGTCGTAACCCCATTACCTGCGGCTTTTTATTTAATCTAACTACCAAATCCTTACCCTCTTTAACGATTTCCATATGAAAATCCCCAGGGGCGATATATGCATGTCCCCTACATAAAACATCTCCTTCTTCAGCTTCTTTTATTTTTATACTTGAAGTCAAATTTAGCCTATCAGCTAATGACTTAGTAAATTTCGGGGGCATGTGTTGAACAACAACTATGGATGCATTAATATTGCTAGGAAGCTCTGGTAATAAGGATTGAAGAGCCCTCGGTCCACCAGTTGATGTTCCAATAGCAATAATATTAGTAAAATTCTTTTGTATTTGTCCATGTTCTATGATAGGTGTATCCAACTTATCTATTCTATTAATTGGTTCTCTATTACATAACTTAGATTTAGACCCAGCTTTAACTTTATCTATGATTTCCATTTTTATATCAGATTGACTTAAACTAAAAATATTCGTGGGTTTTGCTAAAAAATCTACGGCTCCTTCATCTAAAGCCTTAAGGGTTAATTCTGCTCCTTGGGATGTCAAACTGCTAATCATGATTACAGGTATCTTAAATTTTGTTACAATATGTTTTAATGTTGTTATTCCGTCCATTAAAGGCATTTCAATATCCATTGTCACTAAATCAGGCTTCAATGAATCAATTTTTCTTAAAGCTTCTTCACCATTTTTTGCAGTATCAATTACAGATATATCGTCATCAGAATTTAATATATCTGCTAATATTTTTCTCATCAATGCTGAATCATCTACAATTAAAACTCTTATCATTTAAACCAATCCCTTTAATCTTAGAATTCTTTCCTGCTCAAATATATATTTAATTATATTATCTCTTATACCTTCTTCAATGTCTTTAAATGATACTCCTAAGCTATATTTAAAATTTAAACTATCAATTTGATTAATCCTTACTACTACAGCTCTAACAGTTATTAGTGAATCATGAATAGTAAATGAGCAATGAACTTCATCTCCTAACACATGATCATAGTTACAAAATAATTCCATTCCCCCACCAGAAATATTAATAGTTTTACATTCCTCACTTAATATTTCACTTATATCATTCTCAATAATTTCAAAATCTTTATTTACTTTAATAGAGTAGGGAAGCCTAAAATATTTGCGCAACTGAAGTTTTTTTATCTCTGATATCTTTTTTAGTTTTATAGTATATATTGATGTATAACTTCTAGACATCACTTTAGCATTAAAATAATGTATTCCTTTTTCTTTTACATTATATACAACTTTAATACTGTCTCCCTTATGCAAAAAGACTAAATTATTATTCTTTAAAGGTCCACTAACTATTAAAATATCTGATTCAATAGAGTCTAAAATTTGGGAAGGGTAAGCAATTTCGTGATTTTTATATGATTTTATTAGTTCAATCTTAGTGCCAATTTTTAAATCGTCTGCAGCAAATTCCACTTAATCACCTCTTCTTGAAAAAATATCAAATATTTTTTTTGCAAAGCTTAACTTAATATCCTTCTTAACTAAAGCTTGATTATCTAAAAAATTCATAGCCATAGTATTAATTCTTTTAGAAATCGGACTGTTTGGATGAGAAACGGTAAATGGTATTTGATTTCTAATACCCTGAGTAACAAGTTCATTTCTTTCTATATACCCCAAATAATCTACTTGAACTCCAAGAAAATTATTAGAAGTATTAGACAACTTGGTATATATCTCCTTGCCTTCATTTCTACCAGAAACTAAATTAGTGACTACACTTATATGGCCTTTATACTCAGTATGTATTACAGATTTTATTAAGGTATAGGAGTCCATAAGTGAAGTTGGATCAGGCGTACATACAACAATTAACTCAGACGAAGTCATAATGAAATCAGTAACAGCAGGAGAAATACCTGCTCCTGTATCAATAATAATGTAGTCTACAGTAGATTGCAAATTTTCAATCTCTTTCATTAACTTTAAAATATTATCATTATCAAATAACTTCAACTCTTTCAATCCTGATCCACCTGAAATAATCTTAATACCCTCAGGTCCATTCCCCATAATATCGAATATAGTTTTGTCAGACAAGACAATGTCGGCTAAAGTATAATTCATATTCACACCTGCTAATATTTCAATATTACTTAACCCTATATCAGCATCTATTATAACAACCTTATAGTTTAACCTACTTAAAGAAATAGAAAAATTGATAGCGAAATTAGTTTTCCCTACTCCTCCTTTACCACTAGATATAGAAATAACCTTTGCCTTGTTTTCTTTATTAAGATTTTCTTCATCTTTAATAATATTTGTGTTCATTATTTTTCTTAACTTATCTGCCTGATCCATGATGGTTTTTCTCCTCAATAAGCTTTTCTACAATATCCTCTATGCTAACTATTTTAATATCATCTGGCACATTTTGCCCAGTTGTATAATATGAGAGTTCTTTATTAGAAAAATATTTAATGTTTAAAATATTTCCATAGTTTTCAGCTTCATCAATTTTAGTAATAATTAGCTTGTAATTATCTATAAAATTATACTTGTCCAGTAAATTATTTAGTACCTTAAAGTCTATGGTTGCATTAATTAACAAAAAGACTTCTTTATTTTCAGTAGCATTCATAATTTTTTTCAACTCTTCTAATTGCAAATAATCATTATGATTTCTTCCAGCTGTATCAACAAAAATAACATCTTTCGTATTAAAGCTATTTAATGATTTAGTCATATCATCCGTATTATATGCTATTTCTAGAGGTAATTGTAAAATTTCGCTATAAATCTTTAGTTGTTCCACTGCAGCAATCCTATAAGTATCAGATGTAATTAGTCCAATATCGTATTTGTTCTCAAGAACTAAATTAGCAGCTATCTTAGCTAAAGTTGTAGTTTTTCCAACACCGGTGGGACCAATAAAGTATATGATCTTTTGTTTCTCATTAATTTGTATGGATTGAGGACTACCTAAAATCTCTGATAAGCTATATCTAACAATCTTTTTAATAGTTGCGTTATCTTTTTCTTTTAGATTAAATTGTTCTTCGATTTCCTTTAGTAGTTTACTTGAAATAAAAGGATCTACGCCATTGTTAATAAGTCTTTTATTCCATTCATCCATAATTAGTACTAGGTCATCACTGTCATTTTTATTAACTGGTATATTTTTCATGATATTTTTTAATTCAATTAGTTCTTCGTTAATATTATTTAATTTAGACTCATAATTATTAATGGATTTTACTTTTAATAAATCCTTCTCCTCAAAGGCAGCTGTAATTTCAACTAGAGGCTTCTTTAAAAAACCCCAAAAGCCCTTAGCCCTGATAGTTTTAGTGTTTAGTACAACAGCATCAGGGCCTAACTCCATCTTTAATTTTAACATTGCTTCATGAGCAGTTTGTCCTATATATTTCTTGATTTTCATCTATATACCTACCACCCCAACAGATTGAACTTCAACATTTGATTCAATCTCATTATATGATACTACTATTACATCTCTAGTCATTTGCTCTGTTAATTTTTTGAAATATAGTCTCACTATTGGTGCTGTTAATACTATTGGTTGTTCACCAATAGATGTTAGTTTTTGCATTGTCTTAAAAGTATTGTTAAGAATTGTTTGTGCTTTGTTTGGATCAATGGATAAATATGATCCAGTCTCAGTCTTGTTAATAGAGTTCATAATAAGCTCTTCTACTGAGTTGTCTAAAGTAACCACATTAATACTATTATCATCTACATATTTATTAGTTATATATCCTGACATTCTTTGTCTAACATATTCTGTCAATAAATCTGTATCACTAGTTATATTACCATAGTCTGCTAATGTTTCTAATATTGTAACCATATCTCTGATGCTAATTTGCTCTCTAAGTAAATTTGATAATACCTTTTGAACTTCACCTAATGATAATATCTTTGGCACTACTTCTTCTACTACTGCTGGATATTCTTCTCTAACATTTTCTATTAAAGTCTTAACATCTTGCCTACCAATTAATTCGTAAGCTCTCTCCTTAATTACTTCAGTTAGATGTGTAGCAATTACTGAAGGAGGGTCAACAACTGTATAACCAAATATTTCAGCCTTTTCTCTCTCTTTCTCAGTAACCCATTTAGCTGGTAATCCAAAAGCTGGCTCAACAGTATCTATACCTTCTATATCCCCTTCTCCCATTCCAGGGTCCATAGCTAAATAATGATCAAAATATACTTCACCCTTGGATGCCTTAACTCCTCTTATTCTAATTAAATATTCATTTGGATTTAGTTGAATATTATCTCTTACTCTCACTATTGGTACAACTAAGCCAAGTTCCATTGCAATCTGACGTCTTATCATAATGATTCTGTCTAAAATGTCTCCCCCTTGACTTACATCTGCAAGTGGGATAAGCCCATAACCAAATTCTAGTTCTATGTCATCAACTTTCAATAATCCTAATACATTTTCTGGTCTTCTTAGTTCCTCTGCCTCTGACATTTCCTGTATAGGTTCAATTAGTTGCTCTTTACTAACTTTTTTAGATTTTAATCCAGCAGCTATAAATATAACACCTAGTAGAATATTTGCTACCACAGGTAAAGGTGTAAATATACCTAAAGCAAACATAACTCCTGCAATTATATATAATATTATTGGATTATTACCAAACAATTGTTTAATTAAATCCTGGCCTAAGTTAGAATCAGATGCAGCCCTAGTTACAATTAAGCCAGTAGCGGTGGAAATAAGCAGAGCTGGAATTTGTCCTACAAGTCCATCTCCTACAGTTAATAATGTATATCTTTGGAGAGCCTCATCTAGAGCCATTCCCTTTCCTATAATACCAATCAAAAACCCTGCACCGATGTTAATAATAGTAATAATAATACCCGCGATTGCATCGCCCTTTACAAATTTGCTGGCTCCATCCATAGCCCCATAGAAATCAGCATATGTTTGCACATCTTTTCTTCTTTGCTTTGCTTCATCTTCATTAATTAGTCCTGAATTTAAATCAGCATCTATTGCCATCTGCTTACCTGGCATAGCGTCTAATGTGAATCTAGCAGCAACTTCTGAAACACGTTCTGCACCTTTAGTTATAACTAAAAAATTTATTAAAACGATAATTAAAAATATTATTAAACCAACGATATAGTCTCCCCCAATTACAAAGTTTCCAAAAGCCTCTATGACATTACCAGCATCTGCATTTAAAAGAATACCTCTAGTAGTAGAAATATTAAGGGCAAGTCTATATAATGTGGTGAGCAATAATAAAGATGGAAAAACTGTAATTTTTAATGCATCTTCTGCGTACATGGACAGTAATAAAATCAATAAGGATAGAGAAATATTCAAACTTAGTAAAAAGTCTAAAACACCTGTAGGTACAGGTATAATAATAATAAGTATAATTCCAATTATGGCTAAAGCAACTAAAATATCACCTAACTTCATTATCTATCCTCCTAAAAATTATCCTTAAGACTATATACATAAGCTAAAACTTCAGCAACTGCTTCATAAAGTTCCTCTGATATCATATCACCAATTTCAGTGGAATCATATATAGTTCTCGCAAGGATTCTATTTTCTACAATTGGTACATTGCTTTCTTTACCAATCTTCTTAATATTTTGTGCGATCATGTCTGCACCTTTACCTAGTACATAAGGAGCATCGTAGCTATCCTTGTCATATTTTATAGCTACTGCATAATGAGTAGGGTTTGTAATAATAACATCAGCTTTTGGTATATCCTGCATCATTCTACTCATTGCCATTCTTCTTTGCTTTTCTTTGATTTTTCCTTTAATAAATGGATCGCCTTCAGATTGCTTATATTCCTCTTTAACTTCTTGCTTTGTCATTTTAAGATTCTTTTCATGTTCTCTCCATTGGAAGAAATAATCCATAAATGCTAGAATAAGTAATACTCCTAGAATACGAAGTACAAAATCAAACATCAGATTTGAGAAATCTATAAATGAGTCAAAACTTTCCATGCTTGAATACTTAATTATTCTAGTTATTTGATCGTTAGCATATTTAACTGCTACATAGCCTACTAATCCAATCTTCAAGATTGACTTTAAAAGTTCCATAAGAGCGCGTTTTGAAAATATTTTTTTAAAACCTTCTACAGGATTTAACCTGTCAAATTTAATTTTCAAGGTTTTTGAAGTGAATAAAAAACCTACTTGAAAATAGTTAATAATTAATGAGGATAAGAATGCTACTGCTAAAATTGGTGAAATAACTATTAAAAACAAAGTTAGTATTTTTAAAGAGTTGATCATTAGATTATTAGGGTTTAAAAATGTTTCAATGCTACTAATTTCACTAAAAATATCCATCATAAATTGTTCTAATTGATTAGTAATAAATCCACCAAATAATTTTAATCCGAAAAAACAAGAAAACAATATTACTACAGTATTGATTTCTTTGCTTTGAAGTACTCTTCCTTCTTCTCTAGCATCTCTTCTTTTTTTTGGACTAGGTTTTTCTGTCTTTTCGTCAGATGCAAATAATTGTAAATTTATTTTTAAAATCATATCATCAACCTTTTTTAAATCTTTAAGAAGTTATAAATATCATTAGTAATTATATCAAAAATACCCTGAGCAGCATTGAAGAATACTGGCATACTAATTAGTATAATTAACAATCCAATCATTACCTTTAGAGGCATACCAACTACGAAAACATTCATCTGTGGTATAGTTTTTGATATAATACCTAGTATTACATCTGTCAGAAATATAATTGCAACTATTGGCGTACTGAGCTTAAATCCTATTTCAAAAGATTTTACCAAAGTATTAATGAGAATATTTATAACATCACCTGTATATTGAAAACTACCGATAGGTAAAAATGTATAACTATCTACTAAAGCAGTAATTATAATATGATGTCCATTAATACCTAATAATAATAAAAAAGAAATAATATAATAGAAATTTCCCATCAAAGGAACTTGAACCTTATTTTGGGGGTCTATTACATTTGCCATACCAAATCCAATTTTCATATCGCCAATTTGGCCCATTACATAAAAAGCTGAAAAAAAAGCATAACTTATGTATCCTATTATAATTCCAATAATTAATTCCTTAACTAATATCAACACCAACATATCATTTGTAAAATCATATGAAGAAGGTAGTACCAATGATATTAATAAAGATATAGAAAGAGTAAGACCTATTTTCATGGTATTTGGTATATTTTGCGAACTAAAAAATGGAGAAAATATAAAGATCCCAGAAGTTCTAACCATAACCAGTAAAAATAACTGAAACTCATTCAAAAGCAAATCAATAATTTCTTCCATTAGAGCCACCCTTAGTAAATATATAAATTAATATTAGTAAGTAATCCAGAAGTAAATTCAGTAATTAGTTTAATAATCCATGGACCGAATATAAGTATAGATATAAATACTGCCACTATCTTTGGAACGAATGCCAATGTTGCCTCTTGAATCTGAGTAACAGCTTGAATGACGCTAACAATCAATCCTACAATTAAACTTATTATTAACATAGGAGCTGCTGTGAAAAGAACAGTTCTAATAGCATCTTGTGCTAATCTTAACATATCCACATTATTCATTTAATCACCCCTATTTAAATCCAAGTACTAAGGATTTCACAATCAAATTCCATCCATCTACCAATACAAACAACAATATTTTAAAGGGCAATGATATAATCACTGGAGGCAACATCATCATTCCCATTGCCATTAAAGTACTGGCTACAACCATGTCAATTACTAAAAAAGGTATATAAATAATAAATCCTATTTGAAACGCTGTCTTTAGCTCACTAATAATAAATGCTGGTATAATTACATGTGTAGGTATCTCGTCGATATTGTCTACACCATCAGTATCACTCATACTCAAAAATAAACCTATATCTTTATCTCGAGTTTGTTTAAACATGAAGCTACGTATAGGTTTCATTCCTCTCTCCAAAGCTACATCTTGAGTAATTTCTTCCCTTAAAAAAGGCTGAATAGCTTCATTATTTATATCTGTAGCTATTGGAGCCATTATAAAAAAAGTTAGAAATAAAGATAATCCAATAATAACTTGATTTGGAGGTGTTTGTTGTAACCCTAAAGCACTCCTGATGAATGATAAAGAAATAAGAATTCTTGTAAAGCCAGTCATCATAATCAGAATAGATGGAGCTAATGTAAGAATAGTTAAAACAAAGAGGAGCTGAAGTGAAAATACATAATTTTGAGGTTCATTATTATCTTCTAGTGAAATGTTGTTTCCGAATAATGAAAAATTTGATTCTGCTGAAACAGTAGTAGAAAAAATCATCACTAGAGTAATAATAAAAATAACTATTTTAATACTTTTCTTCATCATTCTCGTCTTCCTTATCTTTATTTGTATAAGATTTATTAAATAAATCTTTTATTTTGCTATGCACCTTATTACTAGTGTTATTCTTATTTAAATGTTTAAGTAGATAATTGTCAAAGTTCTCTAACTCTAAAGAAAAATCATCTTCTTCAATTATATCAATTACATTTGAATTGCCATTTGATGTCAATAAAATATAAATTTTCTTATTAATTTTTACAATCTGTATCTTATAACCATTTTGTATATTCATGACATCTATCAAAGTAGTATATTTACTTCCACCAAATCCCTTATAATTCTTAGCAATTAGTCTTGTGCCATATAAACTCAAGATAATAACTAATACAAACATTGCTAAATAAAAAACAAGTTGGAAGACAATCTTTGTTAAAGATATGTCTTCATATCCAGTTCCATATACAGGTAAAGAAAATATAACAAAGACAAATGAAAACAATAATACATTAAAAATTTTTTTCATTCTATTAACTAAGAGCCTTTTTAACAGCTTCTACAACTCTGTCTGCTTGGAAAGGTTTCACAATAAAGTCCTTTGCTCCAGCTTGTATAGCTTCAATAACCATGGCTTGCTGTCCCATAGCAGAACACATTACTATTTTAGCACTATTGCTAATCTTTTTAATTTCTTTGACAGCTTGAATACCGTCCATCTCAGGCATGGTAATATCCATAATAACTAAGTCAGGATTTAACTCTTTGAATTTTTCTATAGCTTTCAGCCCATTATCAGCCTCTCCAAGTATTACAAATCCATTTTTTGATAAAATATCCTTTATCATCATTCTCATAAATGATGCATCATCTACGATTAAAATTCCATTTGCCATTTCAAAACCTCCTGTTTATACTTTCTCAATAATTTTTTTGTTCGAATTTTCTATTTCTGTTACTCTAACACCAAAATTATCATCAATAACTATGACTTCACCTTTAGCAATGTATTTACCATTGGCATAAATACTTAACGCTTCTCCTACTAACTTGTCCAATTCTAAAACAGTTCCTTGTCCAAGCTCTAATATCTCACCAATTCTCTTACTTGTCCTACCTAATTCGACAGTAATTTCCACTGGAATATCTCCTACTAAATCAAGAGATTCATTATATACTAGATTAGGATTCTCCTCAAAAGTCTGAAATTCTGGTTTTGTTATAATTACTTTTTCTTCTTTCCTACTAATACCATTATAACCAACATTTGTCGTTCTATCAACAGGTCTTGAATAGTTTTGGGAAATATTGTGTCGTTTTTCCTCTTTATTTGCTAAAGAAGGTTCCTTGAAGCTTATATTTTCTGGTTCACTTATGAAATCTGGTACAACTACATCATTATTAGAACTAGATGTACTCATCAAGCTATCCACCAAATGTTTTCCAAACTCTAAAGGTATTAACTGCATAATATTACTATCTATTATATCTCCAATTACCATCTTAAAAGAAATCTTAATAATTGAAGAATTTGAACTTAATAAATCTATTTGATTTTTCCCCTCTGCAAGAGTCATTTCCAAAGATCTCGGAGGCTCAATGTCAATTTTTTTCATAAACATTTCGGATAGTGAAGTTGAAGCGGATCCCATCATTTGATTCATAGCTTCACTTACGGCACTTAAATCTAATTCAGTCAACTCTCTTGTAGTATCAAAATCATCTTTACCCATCATTAAATCAGTAATTATTTTGGCATCATTAGAGTCTAGAATTAGAACATTTGAACCCTGTAAACCAGCCTTATAGCTCACATCTATAGCCACAAGAGGTAACTTGTATTCATCCGCTAAATCATCAGCAGTTGTTATTATTACTTTTGGAGTAGTTATACTTACCTTTTTATTTAATAATGTCGATAAAGTAGTAGCTGCAGTTCCCATACTTATATTACCAATTTCACCTAATGCATCAATTTCTAGTATCGACAATATATCTTCATTATTATTGTCAATGTTATTTTCATTATCATCTTCGTCTTCATAGAAATCAACCTTAACATCATTATTTGAATCACCTTTTAACAAAGCATCAATTTCTTCTTGAGATAACATATCACTTGCCATTAATAATTTCACCATCCTTTACGACTTCAACTATTTTTACAGCCATTCTGTTATTCATAGCACCCATCTCACCTTTAAATTTTACATTACTCCCTACCTTTATAGAAATAGTATTATTTTCACTGCTGTCTAATCTAATAACATCTCCAATATGAAGATTAACAATATCTCTTACAGGAGCAATGGTTGAGCCTAATTGTGCTACCATCGGTACTCTAGTTTGTAAAATTCTCTCTTTAATTACTTTTTCTTCTACTATAGAGTGCTTTTCAGTAGAACTACTAAACCAAAACTTAGTATTTAACTTATCAAGAACTGGTTCCAATAATATATATGGGATGCAAATATTCATCATTCCTTCTGACTGACCAATTTCAATACTCATAGTAATTAAGGCTATTGTTTCGTTTGGTGGGACTATTTGAGCGAATTGAGGATTAGTTTCAATTTTATCTAAAGATGGTTTCAATTCAATAACATTTGTCCATGCTTCCTTAAAGTCTATTACTATTTTTTGCATCATATTTTTTAATAAAGATAGTTCTATTTCAGTAAAATTTCTTGTATCTTGTTTTTGTGACCCGTCTCCGCCTAGTAGCCTATCAATTATAGTGTAGATAATATTTGTTGATATATCTATTAGTATCTCTCCATTTAAAGGACTGAAATCAATAATACTTAGAAAAGCAGGATTAGATAATGCATTACTAAATTCACTATAGGCAAATTGGTCTACTGTTAATATAGTAATCTTTACTGGCGCCCGTAGATATCCTGTCAAAAATGTTTGCATAAATCTACTAAAATTCTCATGTATAGTTTCTAAAGTTCTTAACTGTTCTTTAGAGATTTTCTGTGGATTTTTAAAATCATATTTTCTTGTCTTCTTTGAATTATCAACTTCTTTAATTTCTTCAACATCTACTTCACCAGTACTTAAAGCATTGAGAAGGGCATCAATCTCACTTTGTGACATTACTTCAGACAATTGGCTCCCTCCTTTATTGAATTATAAAATCATTAAAATATATATTAATTATACTCTCATCATCAAACAATTTTACTATATTTGTCTTAATTTTATTTTGTAAATCAATTTGTCCTTCTTCTCCTCTTAATTCTTCTTCTGTTAAGTTAGTAATTATCTTATTTACTTCATCCCTTACTAAAAATTGTTTTTCAGTTAGGTTCTCAAGTGTTGTTTCACTTACAGTCTCTATTGTAATCTTAGTTTTTAATATTCTTTTACTGTCTTTAATATTACAATATAGATCTTCTAAGGTAATGGTATAGGTTTCAACCTTTTTTCCCTTTTCTTCTCCAGAATTTCTTGGAAAGAAGAATATGCCCACAGCTATACCACCAATTAATGCTACTAATAAAACTAAAACAATTATTATAGTAGTGTTCTTCGACATATTACCACTCCATTCTATTTTACTATGGCTCTAGTTCCTCATAAACATCTCTTAATATAACAATGTCTACCCTTCTGTTCTTTCCCTTGTTTTCAATTGTATCATTAGGGGCTATCCCTCTATAATAACTATACCCTGCAGAAGATACTCTGCCTCCATCTATTTTTTCTACTTCAACTAAATATCTTAATACATTTGTTGCTCTTGCAGAAGACAATTCCCAGTTTGTAGGAAACTTAGGAGATCTAATGATTGGGTCTGAATCTGTATGACCCTCAATTTTTATCTGTTTGTTTACAAATTCTTCTCTATTAAGTATCTCCGATACAGATTTCAAAATTTCTAATGATTCCTTTTTAATATCTGCACTACCAGAATCAAAGAAAACATTGTCCATAAATCTAATTACGATTCCTCGCTCCTCAGGCTGAATTATGATTCTATCTCCTAACCCCAGAGTGTCAGCGTACTCCTCTAAATCCGCTAGAAGATCTTGAAGTTCAGATTCCACATCTAAACTATCTTGAATCGGAATTAAAGGAGAATCCATGGTAGTCCCTCCACTTAAAACACCAGCACCGCCTTGAAAACTAATCATAATTGCCTTAAACTTTTCAGCATCAATAGCAGAAAAAGAAAATAATAATACAAAGAAACATAAAAGTAAAGTAACCAAATCACTATATGTAGTAAGCCATTCTGGGGCTCCACCACCTGATTCTTCCCGTCTTTTTCTTCTCGCCATTACGCTCCCTCTTTCTCTGAAACCTTTTTAAATTCTTTTCTTAAATCTGGTGGTATAAAGGTCTTTAGTTTTTCTTCTATAATTCTTGGATTTTCACCTGCTTGTATGGATAATAATCCCTCAATCATTAGTTCTTTTACTAAAACCTCTGATTTACTTCTAATATTTAATTTTTTAGCTAAAGGTAAAAATATTATATTAGCTAAAGCGGAACCGTAAAAGGTTGTAATTAGTGCTACAGACATCTGAGGTCCTACACTAGATACATCATCCAAAGTTTTTAACATATTTACTAGACCAATAAGAGTACCAATCATTCCAAAAGCTGGTGCAAAGGCGCCCATGGATTCCAGCATCCCTTGTCCTTGACTATGTCTTTCTTCAAGGAATACTAACTCTGTTTCTAGAATATTTCGTACAAGTTCTGGATCAGTACCATCTACAATTAACATAATACCCTTTTTTAGGAATTCATCATCTAATTTGGAACCATATTCTTCCAGTGATAGCAGACCTTCTTTTCTTGCAACATTTGCAAGAGAAATAATTTCTTGTATTATTCCATTGACTGAAATTTCCTTGTGTAAAAATGCTTTTTGAAATACTTTACCAATCCCTGATAAAGTATTCATAGGATAAGCTAACAAAGTTGCTGCAAGTGTGCCCCCTAGGGTAATAACTATAGATGGGAAATCATAATATGACCCTAAATCTCCAGAAACCATAATACCCCATAAAGTGAAGCCAATACCTAAAAATAGCCCTAATATCGTCGATATATCCAATTACTACACCTCGTTTCCATCATATCTTCTTTCAAAATTATGAATCATTGCCTTATAACTAGCTACTTTATTTATTACTTCATCCACAGAATCAGTAACTACAATTTTTTGTCCATTAGTAAGAGTAATAACAGTATCTGGAGTTTCTTCGATATATAGAATAAGCTCACTATTTACAACAAATTCCTTATCATTTAGTCTCTTTACTTTAATCACTAGTATCCCACCTTTGTATGGAATAGGGTAGATAGAGACCTACCCTATTCTGTTAAATTATCTCTTCATATTTACTAATTCTTGTAACATTTCATCTGAAGTTGTTATGATTCTAGAATTTGCTTGGAATCCTCTTTGTGTAGTTATCATCTCTGTAAATTCAAGGGAAATATCTACATTAGACATCTCAAGTGTTCCAGGGCTTATAGCTCCAAATCCGCTAACACCAGCACTACCAAGCTGTGCTTCCCCTGAATTCCTTGTATCAATAAAGAAGTTACTTCCTAGCTTTTGAAGTCCCATTGGGTTATCAAATTTAGCTAACATAATTTGTCCTAATGCCTTTCTTTCCCCATTAGTAAATACTCCAATAACTGTCCCTGTGGCGTCAATAGAGAATCCTTCAAGAGAACCTGATGTATTGCCATTTTGGGCATATGGTTTAATGTCCATTTCATTCGCATATTGAGTCAGACTTTTAGTTGTATCAGGATTATTTGGGTCAAATAATGTTATATCTTTAAATGTTGCTGAAAGAGGAGCTGATGGAGTTATTGTTCCACCGTCTTTATCTCTGTCAAATTGAACACCATTTAAATTAAGTTTTATTTCTGCTATTGCGTCAGCAACACCACCAACTGATGTTAATTTTCCATTTGAATTAAATGTTATATCTAGTAGGTTTCCAGGTATTGGATCAGTTGCTGATTCTGTATAGTTTCCTGTAGCCATATCTGTAACTCTCTTAACAGACATTTGCCATTTATGATCTAGTGTGGTGCTATCTACTGACTCTTTCTTCATTTCAAATGTTACTTTATAAGAATTTCCAAGAGAATCCACTACAACAGTATCTATTAGATGCCCATCTTTACTTAAATCAATTTCAGTATTGGAATCTAAGTTTCCTCTAAAGTGAATTAACTCTGTAGCTGTTGGAGCCTTTGTTTCCGACTTATTTATCCTTATATTTGTTACATCTGTCAATATCTTTCCGTCTTCATCTGCTGCATATCCTAAGACCTTATATCCGTCTGCAGTTACTAAATTTCCATCTCCATCTACAGCAAAATTACCTGCTCTTGTATAATATCTGTTGTTAAAATTTACATCATCTGATACTATAAAAAAGCCTTCCCCATCTATCATTAGATCTGTAGGGTTATCTGTTCTTTGTCCAGGTCCTACTGTGTGTATTGTAGAGATTGAACCTATTGCTGCACCCATACCTACTTGCTGAGGGTTTGTACCACCCTTGCCACCAGTTGGTGCACTAGCCCCTCTTACAACTTGACTAAATACCTCTTGAAATGTAACTTGTCCTTTTTTAAATCCAACAGTATTAACATTGGCTATATTGTTACCAATTGTATCCATCTTGCCTTGATGTATTCTCAAACCTGATACGGCTGAGTACATTGACCTCATCATGATTTCATACCTCCATTTTATTTAGCAGTTTTAGACCTTCTATCAGTCGGGCCTAAATAACTTCCTTATAAGGTCCAGTTATATAATTACTGCTCCATCAATATTTGTAAATACATTATCTTTTAATTGTTCTCTATTAACAGTTGTAATTATTGTTTTGCTATTAACACTTGCAATAAATGCTTTGTCGTCTAGTAGTATCAATGCTTCTTTGACACCTTTAGTTTTTGCCTTATGAATAGCAGTTTCTAATCTATTCATATCTTCTGTACTTAAATTCACATTTCTGCTATTTAATCTCTCTACTGCATGTTTAGAAAACTTTATTTGCTCATCCTTGCTTTTAATTCTCTCTAAAATTTGGTTAAAATCCTTAGTAGAACTATTTTGCTGTGTATTTTTTAATGCTGCTGAATTAATTAATCGATTTTCAAGCTGTCTAATATCTATTTTGTTCATTCTACCAACTCCATATTAATCTTCAATTGTATTACTTACTCAGATGTGTTTTCATCAACTGGATCTTTAATCATATAAGCGTCCATTGCTTTTCGAATGTTCGTAATCTCTTTTAATATCTCTACATTCGCTTGTATTTGATTAGTATTCATGAGATCCAATGAATCAAGCATCTCTTCTGATTTACCATCCATTGTCTTGTTTAAAGTTTGCATTTGCTCCAATGAAGAAAATTGTGCTAACTGTGCAATAAACTCTCTATCCTCCATAGGGTTTAGTGGATCTTGATTAGATAATTGTGTTGTCAAAAGTCTTAAAAAAGCATCCTTATCCAAATCATTTTTTGCAGTCTTGGTTTTGTTGGTATTTGAGTTATTATCAGTTGCTGCAAATTTATAAATATATTCTTTATCATTATTTACTTCCATTTAGTTCTCCTCCTAGGCAAATAAGTTTAAGCTGTTTTCAGAATATGAATCTATTACTTTACTTCTACCTTCTATGGAATAGTCTTCATAATCAGCAATCTTTTTATTATCTTGGGACTTAATTTTGATTTTCTTAGCATTCTGGTTGAATTTAAATTGACCAGAGTTATGTTTATCAAAATCACTTCCACTTCCAACAAAAACTTCAAATGTCTTTATTTCTAGACCTGTATCTTTTATTCCTTCTTTAAGTTGGAACAAATTTGTCTCAATAGCTTCCTTAGTTCTTTGATTATCTACCATTACTTTGGCAATTACTTCTCCCTTAATAACCTCTATATTCATAGTTAGTTCACCTAATGCTTCAGGCTTTAGGCTGATTTTAATTTCATTCTTTAAATCAGAGAAGTTTATTTTTACTTTGTCAACTATTTGCTCAATAAGGTTATCTCTATTTACTGCAACTGTTTCTTCTTGTTGATTCATCTTACCTTCAACAAATTTTAATCCATTTTTTTCAATGAATACAAAAGGTTTGTCCTGTAATTCAATATCATCTCCACCCTGAGTAGCTACTAATGGGTCTTCTTGGTTTTCTGAGGAATCCTTTGAACTGTTTTGTTGATTAAGATTTTCCATGTCATTTATATCAATTTTATTGGATAAATTAGATGAAAAATCTACTTCTTCAGTTGCAACTTCTTCAGTACTTGATGAATCAACCTTATTAAACAAATTAACAATTCCAGAAGTCTCAACTTCTTTTTTACTCGTTAATTCTACATTCTTATTATCAATATTTAATCTTAAATTATTGTCTGGCTTCTCTTCTAGTTTGCTAATATTTTCTTCATCAAGCGACTTTAATATTGCTTCCTCTGAAATTTCTTTTTCAGCATTTAAATTATCTATTGATTCTGTCTTATGCTCTAACTCTTCATTTTCCACAGAGATATGTGTTTTTAAAGACAAGTCTGTATCTACTTCAAGAGATAGCTCTAGTTCTTCACTTTCTACAGGGATATCTTTGACCACAATTAAATTTGATAGTAGAAGCATTGCATCATCTAATAGGACTTCTTCATTCTCGTGAGTTTCATCAAGCTCTAATTCATCACCATTTATATCATCGATTTTCTTACCTTTACTATCAATATTGCTTAAATTACCAGAGTTCTTAGTATCATTGTATTTTGAAGTTCTATTATTCTCGTTGATGACACTATTTTTACTATTAACAGATTCAATAGTTGAAGAGAAATCTTTTGACTTAATAGGTGATTCTGCTTTAGAGAGATTGTTGGTTGATGGCTTTACTGAATGTTTAAAATCAATTATTTTAACTTCCATATTTTCACCTCCTTCAATATATTTTCTAGATTACTTAATTATTTTCTTTTGGCTTGGCCAAAAGCTGAGTAATCTGAGAAGCCTTATTAGGCTCCATAAAATCTAAAACCTTAGATAAGGTTTGATTTTTCATGTTAGATAATACATCTACAATGATGACACTATCGGATAAATCATATACATTTTCAGAGTTTAACTCTAGTGATGTGATTATGTTGGTACTTGTCATCATTTCTTCGACAATATTTGCTACATTAGAAGGTGACATCTTCTCATAAATTACAACTAAGTCTTTTATTTTAGTGTTATACTCATTTAGAAATTCCATTGCACTGCTTATATCTCTAGTAATATTTGTATCAGACTTTGTTAGTGCTTCTTCCCGTATAATTGCAGAAAACAATTCTTCTAAAAATTTCTCATCTTTTATATTAATTAATAGTTCTGCAGATTTTAATACTGACAAATTTTTATATATAGTACCTAACTTCTCCATATTATAAGTATCAGTATTTCCTATTATATTTAAAGCCATATCTATAGACTTTGTTTCATATAGTTTCCCTAAATCAATTAAAGTATTTTTAGTATTTGTTTTTTCGAAAATAATTCTTTCAATTAATGTTCTTTTATTTTCTTTAAATGCATTTAAAATATAGTTCTTTATTTCATCGTCTGTATAAAAAATAATTTCGCCTAATTTGTCAGTATTTAACTTATCAAGTATATTTAAGAATTCTCTATCAGAGAACCTTTCTTCTGCTTCTAGTATGGATAATAAAATATCTTGTTTTTCAATTCTAGATACCTCTGACAAAAATTGTTCATTTTCGTCTTTCTGAGCATCATCATATAATGAAAACAAAAGATCCTTTCTAAGTTCTATGTTACGTACTTTGATAACTATTTCTTCAGCCTTAGATGTTGAAATAGCATTCATACCCCTAATAAGATCAGTATATAATTTTTCATCATCTTTCTTAATTATATAAATCTTATCTGCAGATATATTTGTGTCCATATCTAAAAAATATCTCGATAAATACTCAATTTTTTCATTTCTCTCTGTCTCTGTCGGGTAATTACGAAAATGTTCTCCTACAACTCCAGGCATTTTCATTAATAAACCTTTTACTTTGGTTTGAAAGGTTTTATTATTAGCGTATATTAAGCTAATAATAGCTAAAGGAACAGCTACAAAAACAACTATTAAAATAGTAAGAATTTTATATCTTTTTTTGCCTTTTTTCTTGACTGTTGTTTCAATCACATCCACATCCATAAACCTACCCCCCGCTATTGAGTGGAAATATTAAATGTTACTATTCCATCAATTACTTTATCTTCTTTTTTCTTAGATTCAGAAAGAAATTCATTATAATCATTTTCCTTTAATTTCTCAAAAGATTTTCTTTCCTGCATTGCAACAAGAAGTTCTTCTTTGGCTTTCTCAAGCTCTTTTTTAATTTCTATAATGATATGTTCTTGATTTTCAATATTTGATGATATATCTTGCAGATAATCATTATATAATTTTAAATTAGCAATACTAATATTGTTAATAGTCTCATTTTTCTCTGTTATTAACTTATTCTTATGAAAGTAAAAACTTTCTAGTATTTCTTCTGCACTAATAAGCTTTTGATTGACATTCCCATATTCTACTTTTTTAAAATTCTCAATGTTTTCCTTATAATTTAAAATTCTCTCAAGCTTGAAACTATATCCTGCCAGTTGAATCTACCTCCACTAATTTAAATTAAGTTTGCTAATGATATTTTCCATCATTTTTAAAGTATCTTCAAATGTTGGTGCAGTATTAGTTTCTTGTTTTAAAAAGTTATTTATGTCATCTATTGAGTCTATAGCAATATCAATTTTTTTGTTTGCACCCTTTTTATATGCACCAATATTAATTAAATCCTCTGCTTCATGGTAAACTGCCATAATATCTTTAATAGAACTTGCCAATTTCATATGTTCTTTGCTTGTAATACTTGGCATTACCCTACTTATACTTGCTAAAATATCGATAGCTGGGTAATGATTCGAATTTGCTATCTTTCTAGATAGAACAATATGTCCATCTAAGATTCCTCTAGCAGTATCAGTTACAGGCTCTGTTAAATCATCACCATCTACTAACACTGTGTACAGACCAGTTATAGTTCCTTTATCAGATGTTCCTGTTCTCTCTAGTAATTTTGGCATCATAGCAAATACAGATGGTGTGAACCCTCTAGTTACAGGTGGTTCACCTATTGCTAATCCAATTTCTCGTTGAGCCAAAGAAAATCTTGTTAATGAATCCATTAGTAGCATTACATTTAATCCTTTGTCCCTAAAATATTCTGCTATAGCTGTTGTTACTAAAGCACCTTTAACTCTAATTAAAGCAGGTTGATCGGATGTTACAACAACTACTACGGATTTTTTTAAACCTTCATCTGTCAAATCATTTTGTAGAAATTCATTAACCTCTCTACCTCTTTCACCAATTAATCCTATTACATTTATGTCTGCTGTACTATTTCGTGAAATCATTCCCATTAAAGTACTCTTACCTACACCTGAACCTGCAAAAATACCTACTCTTTGACCCTTACCACATGTAAGTAGCCCATCTATTGCCCTTACCCCTACAGATAAAGGTTCTTCAATAATACTCCTATCTAATGGACTTGGTGGTGAATTTGATACAGGATAATATTTATTTGACCTAATAGGCCCTAAGCCATCAATTGGATTACCTAATCCATCTAACACTCTTCCTCTTAATTCATCGCCAACATTTACCCTAAGAGTTTTACCACTACCTACAACAACACTTCCACTAGCTATACCTTCCATTTCTCCCAATGGCATAAGAAGTATTTTATCGTCTTTAAAACCTACAACTTCAGATAGCACAGGTTTATTACTTCTATAAGGGTATATATAGCATAACTCCCCAATAGTAGCCATTGGACCATTAGATTCAATAGTAAGTCCTGCGACTTTAGTAATTTTTCCTGTATACTTCATAAATCTTTTATCTTTTACAGCTGTAATATACTTTTGAATATTTATTGTTTTTTCCATTTCATCACTCATTATTTAGTATTGTAGTTAATAATTCCCTTACTTCATCAAGTTGATTCTGTATACTGACATCAATATTTCCCTTAGATGTTTCTAAAATGCAATCTCCTTTTTTAAACGATATATCATATCTAATCACTAACTCTGATATCATGCTTGCCTTAGCTAATATAATATCTTTTGACATTTCTAATATATCGAAATCTTCCTTTGCTACAATGATAGTTAATTTATCAGTTATATCTAAATTTTGAATTCCATTTAGTACTAGATCAATAATGGTGTCACTTTCTTCTTGAATTTTATCATTTATGATTTTTTCATAGATACTCATTACTAATTCTACAATATCTGCTTCTAACTCTTTCAATAAACTATCTTTCTTATTTATATATTGATTTTTAATTTCTAAAGCTTCTTTTATTAAACCCTCGGATATGATTTTCCCTTCATTATATCCTTTATCGTACCCCTGACTTAATCCCAATTCATATCCTTCCTCATGACCTGTTTTATAACCCTCATTATAACCATTATCCTTAGAGTCATTAAATATCACCTTTGATCTTTCATAAGCAGATTCTATCATTAACTCACTTTGTCTCTCCGAATCGTCTATAATCCTTTGGGATTCTGTTCTAGCTTCAGTTATAATTTTTTCACACTCTAAATTAGCTTCATCAATTAGTTTGATCTTAATTTCGTCTTCTATATGATTCGAATTATTTGAATTATGTGAAGGTTCTGTTTGAATCACTCTAAAGGACTTTATTATGCTAGGCAATTATTTCATCTCCTCCTCTAGGAGTAATTATTTCTCCATCCTCTTCAAGCTTCCTAATTATATTAACAATATTCTGTTGAGCGTCTTCCATATCTCTAATACGAACTGGTCCCATAAACTCTATATCTTCTTTTATCATTTCTACTAAACGTTTTGACATATTTGCAAATATAATACTCTTAACTTCCTCACTTGCCCCTTTAAGAGCAATAGCCCATTGAGAATTGTCAATTTCTCTGGTAATCCTTTGAATACTTCTATTGTCAAGAGTAATAATATCCTCAAATACAAACATTCTTCTTCTTATCTCCTCACTTAACTCTGCATCTCTCATGTCTAAGTCTTCCATAATAAATTTCTCAGTACCTCTGTCTACAGAATTAAGGATGTCAACAACAGCTTGTACTCCACCAGTAATTGTAAAATCTTGTTCTAAAATATTGGAGAATTTGTTTTCTAAAACACTTTCAATTTCTCTAACAACTTCTGGAGATGTTCTATCCATTATTGCAATTCTCCTAGTAACATCTGCCTGTTTTTCCGCTGGTAAACTGGCTAGAATTTGAGCTGATTGAGCAGGTCCTAAATAAGATAATATTAAAGCTATAGTTTGAGGATGCTCATTCTGTATATAGTTTAATAGTTGATTTGGATCAGCTTTTCTAATGAATTCAAAGGGTCTAACATGAAGGGACGAAGTTAACTTGTTAATTATATCTAGTGCTTTGTCCGATCCCAGTGCTCTTTCTAATACATCTTTAGCATAGTTGATTCCGCCCTCTGAGATATATTCTTGAGCTAAACAAATCTGGTAAAATTCTTCTATAACCAATTGTTTTTCATCAGGCGAAACCATCCTCATATTAGCAATTTGTAGGGTTAATTCTTCTATTTCTTCATCATTTAAATGTTTAAATACCTCAGCGGATTTTTGTGGCCCCAAAGCTATTAGTAATATTGCTACTTTTTCTTTCCCGCTAAATTGTCTTTTAGACATATTTAATCGCTCCTATTCATTTAACCAATTTCTAAGCAACTGAGCAACCGATTCCGGCTTCTTCTCAATAAAATTATCTATTTGAGCCTTCATTTTAGATTCTTCAGCATCAAAGTCAATGTCTGCAACATCTAATTCATTAGAAGACACTTCTTGTAACAATCTTGCCATCTCTTCCTCAGCGGCTATGGCAGCTTTTCTAGCTTTTGCTCTTGAATATAAGATTACTATAATTATAGCTATTAACAATAAAATAAATGCAAATATTCCAATATATAACCACTTATTTGATTCTTCTAAAACAGTAATAATATCACTATTTTGCTTGTTAAAGCTCGCTGCTTTAACTTGAACTTGTTTTGTATCCAAACCAGTTGCAGCAAATATTAAATCAGAAAATTCCTTTTCTCTTTCCGGAGTTAATTCTCCTTCCATTAGAGAATCTTTATTTAACAGTACTGCTACAGTAATACTTTCAACTTGTCCCGGTGCTTTCCTTATTTCTTTATTTATCTCATTAAGCTCATTATTTATAATTCTACTTACTTTATCATATCTACTAGTACTATTATTTAGCATCTGATAATCTTCCACATTAGTTTCTGTTCCTGGAACTCCACCCTCTACTCCTCCTACCATATGTTCCTCAACTTCTTCAAGGGAACGAATCAATCCTTCTTCATTTCCTTCTATAGGTGGAGAAAATTCAACTATTGTAGTTTGTTCTATATCCATGTTAATTTTAACGCTAGACATTACATCTACATTGCCAGATCCTACAATATTCTCTAAAAATTTTCTTATACTTTCATTAATCTTTGTCTCTAAATTTTGTTTGATTCCGAATTGGTCTACATCAAATACATCTTCGGTATTTTCTTCACCCAATAGCCTGCCTTCATCATCTACAACTCTAACATTCTCTGGATCCATATTTGTTGAACCGGCAACAAGATGCTTTATTGCATTTACTTTTTCAGTAGATAATTGCTTATTAGTACTTTTTACAATAAAGACAGAAGCTGTTGTTTTGTTATTCTCATCATTATTTAACACAAAATTTGTTGTTTCTTTTTCATCCACATAAACTTGCGCACTTTGAACTCCGTCTATCTCAGATATAGTAGATGCTAATTCACTCTCTAATGCTTTTTTCATTCTTTGCTTTTTATCATAATCAGTCATTGTCCAACTGCTATCACTAAAGGCATCCATAAATGTATATCCTTCTTTTGGCAAACCATAAGTAGCTAGCTCAATTTTAATACGATTTTTATTCTCTGCTGGGACTAATATACTCTTCTGATCATTACCAGATTTCCAAGGCGTCCCCATCTCATCTAATTTGCTAGTAATTTGCCCCATATCTTTAAGACTTAAATCACCATATAAAACCTCATATTTTGTTCGTGTTAGACTAAGTATAAGTGTAGTTATAACAAAAATAATCAGTATACTAGCTAAAACTAGAGTAATTCTTTTTTTCTTATCCATTCCATTCCAATATTCAGTTAATTGTAGACTTATTTTATGTATAGATTCCTGCACTATTGCACCCCATCTCTAATTCTTATTAAATCTGAATTCTTAATATTTCTTTATAAGCTTCTACGATTTTATTTCTTATGCTTAGAGTGATTTGCAGAGCAACATCAGCTTTTTCAGAAGCAATAGATAAATCATGTAAATTGTCAACCTCACCTAAAGCTAACATCCTTTTATACTCAGTACTATCTACTTGCATTTGATTAACCTGGTTTAAAGCAGTACTTAAAAAATTGCCGAAAGATTCTTTGTCTTTAGAATTGTTTGATATCTTTTCTCCCTGATTCCCTAGATTAAATAAATTATTAACTCTATTTACTTCCATCTACTTACCTCCTACCAATTTCTAATGCTTTCATAAGCATTGATTTAGATGCATTCATTGCAGTAATATTAGCATCATAAGATCTCTGGGCACTTATTAAATCAACCATTTCTTTAACCACATCAACATTTGGCATTTTTACATATCCGTTCTCATCAGCATCTGGATGACCAGGTTCATAAACCAGCTTAAAAGGTGAATCATCTTCTACAATCTTACTAATCTTTACACCCTTTTCATTATTGTCATCTTTGAACTTTGATAAATATTCAGAAAATGGAGTTCTTTTATTCTCTGTAAAGACAGCCATTTGTCTTCTGTATGGAAGCCCCCCTGTGCTCCTTGTGGTATTTGCATTGGCCATATTTTTTGCTATTATGTCGATTCTAGTTTTCTCAGCAGTTAGAGCAGTTGCAGATATATTTATTGAATTAAATATACTCATAATTACTTACTCCCTTCAGTAATAACATTTTTAATTTTATCAAATTCACTTGTTACTTGTTTTATTAATGCCTCGTACATAATAGTATTCTTAGCTAAATCAGCAGATTCAGTATCAATGTTAACATTATTCCCATCTATTCTATAAGATAATGACTTGTCCACTGAAATACTTGGTGAAAATTTATCCGTGCCCCTTGTAATATGTTTTTCATTAGTTTTGGTTAGGTTAATCCTTTGACTAGCAATAGAATTTTTTAATTGGTCTTCAAAAGACACTATTTTTCTCTTGTAATTTGGAGTATTCTCATTAGCAATATTATTACTAATTATTTTGTTTCTCTCCCATGTACCGTCTAAGGCCTTCTTATAAAAGTCAACATTATTATAAATCCCTTTTAACATGAAATCACCTCTTATCTTCTAATAATACTATAATACACTAAAACGATAAATTATTCTACAATTTTAGACTAAATAATTGCTAATTTATATAATAAGATAATTATTACATAGAGTGGTATATATTTGCAACTATAAATTGACAATTATATACAAATTCACCCCAAAGTCCCATTTCACTATTGTCGTAATTTCGATTTTTAAATTCAGTAATCCTTACATAAACTAACATATACTTACAACTTTTTAATTGAATGCTATTAAAATCTTTGCTTAATTTGTTCTTAAAATACTATTATAACTAAAAAAACTGTTGACATATTATAAATTGTCAACAGTCTTTTCAATAATATTAATCCTTTGTTTTTAGTAGTTCACCTAACAATTTATCATTTAAGATTTTAATATGTGTTCCTTTCATTCCTAATGACCTAGATTCAATCACTCCTGCGCTTTCAAATTTTCTCAAAGCATTAACTATAACAGATCTAGTTATTCCAACTCTATCTGCAATCTTACTTGCTACAAGCAATCCTTCATTGCCATCTAATTCATTAAAAATATGCTCCATCGCTTCAAGTTCGGAATAAGATAGAGTTCCTATAGCCATTTGAACTATTGATTTCTTGCGAGCTTCTTCCTCAATCTCATCGTTTTTAGATCTCAATATTTCCATACCTACTACAGTAGCGCTATATTCTGCTAGTACAAGATCATCTTCTGTGAAATCCTTGCCAAATCTAGCTAAAACTAAAGTCCCTAATCGCTTGCCTACACTATTTATTGGAATTACAGTAGCAATTTTATCTGGGTAAGCACATTCAGACACTTGGTCGAAAACACAATCAGTGACTTCTCTCATATTTTCCTTTGTTTCACCATACATAAGTAATTCATCATTATATTTCTTCGGAAATCTCTTTTCCTTTACTATTTCTGATTGAATTATATCACAATCAAATCCAGCTGCTAGTTCATAACCTAATACTTTTCCACTAGTGCTAGCTATATATACATTTGCATCTAGAATACTACTTAAAATTTCGCTTAAATCTGAAAAAGAAACTGCCTTAGATCCATATCCTTGTAATGATTTGTTTAACCTTCTAGTTTTTTGTAATAAACTTTCCAAAACTAAATCCTCCTTTATGTTTTTCTATATTAATCATAGTTAAATAGTATTATAGAAACTACTATTAAATAAATCATCATTTACATACATAATACTATAAAACTGACAAAATGTACAGAAAATTTTCATTATTTATACTTTTTCGACATTTGTATACCCACAATCCTCATTAGTACATTTTATTTTCTTTTCTTTTCTTGATTTCTTTTCTACCATTAAACTTCCACACCTAGGACACTTTTCTTCCATAGGTTCATCCCATGAGACAAAGTCACAATTAGGATAATTATTGCATCCGTAAAATATCCTTCCTTTTTTCGATTTCCTTTTTACTATATTCCCATCACATTTAGGACAATTAACTTTAAGCTCTTCTACGATTGCTTTAGTGTTTTTACATTCAGGATATCCAGGACATGCTAAAAACTTTCCAAATCTACCATGTTTTACAACCATGTTCCTTCCACATTTTTCACAAATTACATCTGATACCTCATCTTCAATTATTATTTCCTCAATCTCATCTTCAGCCTTTTCTAAAATAATTGCGAAATCTTTATAGAATCCCTTAACTACATCTACCCAAGATAAATCTCCTTCCGCTATATTATCAAGTTCTTCTTCTAAGTTAGCTGTAAATTTTTCGTTTACAACTATATTAAAGTACTCCATGAGTAGATCATTCACCAAAAGACCTAATTCTGTAGGCACAAAATACTTCTTTTCTAATATTACATAGTTTCTTGCTAATATAGTTGCAATAGTTGGTGCAAAAGTACTTGGTCTGCCTATACCCAACTCTTCTAATGCCTTAATTAATGAAGCTTCAGTGTATTTAGGGGGTGGTTGAGTAAAATGTTGATTCGGTATAATATCTTTAACATTCAACTTATTATTAATTTCTAATGCAGGGATTTTCATATCTTTCTCTTCTTCATCGCTGGTTATATACACTTTTAAAAAACCATCAAAAGATAACTGAGAACCAGTAGCCTTAAATATAGAATTGTTACTAATAATTGACACGGATATAGTTTTATATATAGCAGCTGTCATTTGAGATCCTACTAATCTCTCCCATATTAATTTGTATAATTTGAATTGATCCTTTGTCAAAGATTCTTGAATTGATAAAGGTGTTTTTATTATACTAGTAGGTCTTATTGCTTCATGCGCATCTTGAGAATTCTTTTTAGATTTGTTAGCGTAGTTATTCCCACCTTTTGTATATTTATCTCCATAGTTCTCTTTTACAAAATTGCTTATTGCTAAAATTGCTTCATTTGAAATTCTTGTAGAATCAGTTCTCATATAAGTTATTAAACCTACTGATCCTTCACCCTTAATATCTATTCCTTCATATAGTTGTTGAGCAATAATCATAGTTTTTTTAGTAGAGAATCCTAGTTTTTTAGATGCGTCTTGTTGCAATGTACTTGTTGTATATGGTGGATAAGGATTTCTTTTCTTTGTCCCTTCTTTTATATCCTTAACAAAAAAATTCTTCTTGTCAATATTATTTAAAACATTGTCAACATCAAATTTTGTATTTAATTCAATTTTCGTTTCTTTATTATTAATGATTTCTCCATAGTATAATGCCTCAAATAATTCTTTATTGTTTTCTAGTTTAGCCTTTATACTCCAATATTCTTTTGGGATAAAGTTCTGTATCTCATCATCTCTATCGCAAATAAGTTTTACAGCAACTGATTGTACTCTTCCTGCACTTAATCCTTTTCTAATTTTTCTCCATAATAAAGGACTAATCTTATATCCCACAAGTCTATCTAATATCCTTCTTGCTTGCTGAGCATCGACTAGGTCTATATTAATCTCTCTAGGATGTTTTATTGCGTTTGTTACTGCATCTTTTGTTATTTCATTAAATTCAACTCTAATTTTATCATTTTCATTGATACCTAAAATATGAGCTAAATGCCAAGAAATTGCTTCACCTTCTCTATCAGGGTCAGTAGCAAGATAAATTTTATTTGATTTTTTTGCTAAATCTTTCAATTCTTTTATTACAGGACCCTTACCCCTTATAGTTATATACTTAGGTTCAAAATCATTATCTATATCAATTCCTAAGCTACTCTTTGGTAAATCTCTTATATGACCGACTGAAGCTATAACCTTATAGTTTTTTCCTAAAAATTTCTCTATAGTCTTTGCTTTAGCAGGTGACTCAACGATTACTAAATTTTTATGCAATATATACACCTCCAATAAATATATCTAGGAAATAGTAAATACCCTACTAGATAATTCTCTAATTGCACCTTTCAGTTCTAACACAGTTAATAAACTAGTTGCAACCTGTATATCCATTCCTATCTTGTATGCAATAATATCTGTATGAACTGGCCCTGATTCTAAAATTCTAATTATTTTCGTTTCAGTTTCGCTATAATTGGAATAATCAATTTTATTACTCTTATTTACCATAACCATTTGTTTCAACTCATATATTTCTTCAATAATATCATCCATTGTCAATAGTGGCTTAGCTCCATCTTTTATTAGTTTATTTGTTCCACCACTAAATATACTATTTATATTACCTGGTAATGCAAAAACATCCTTTCCTTGATCAAGTGCGTGGTGTGCAGTAATTAGAGATCCTGATTTTTCCTGCGCTTCTATAATAATTACTCCTTTTGATAGTCCACTTATTATTCTATTTCTCTGTGGGAAATTATAAGCTAAAGGTGGTGTACCTAGAGGAAATTCTGTAACAATAGTGCCTTCTCTTTCAATTTCTTTATATAAAGAGAGATTTCGCTTAGGATATATATTATCAATACCATTTCCTAATACTGCTATGGTTTTACCATCATTTTCTAAAGTTGTCTTATGTGCAATAGTATCTATGCCAGAAGCTAATCCGCTTATAATAGTCACTCCCAATTCAACTAATTCCTTAGTAAACTTTTCACATGCCCATTTTCCATATGAAGTTGCCTTTCTTGAGCCAACGATAGCAATTGCAATACTATTATTCAAGAAATTATTACCTTTTATATACAACACTTGAGGACTATCATTTAAATATCTTAATCCTGTAGGATATTCTTCATCAAATATAGTTACAATATCAATATTCTGTTTTTCAATATTCATGAACAAACTTTTAATATTATCTATATTCCGATTATATAATATTTTTTCCTTTACTTCGTCTCTTATACCCTTCATTGCTCTAATTTGTTTACTATCTGATGCCCAGAACTCAGGTAAATCAGAAAAACCCTCAACAACATTTTTAATATTACTATTTCCTATACCCAGACTATTTAACCATATAAGAATTTCTCTTGAAGTGAAATCCATATCATTTTACCCCCAATATTTGTTATCTAGAGTTCTATATCTAACAGCTTCCAATATATGAGAATCTAGAATTGATTCTTCTCCATCTAAATCAGCAATAGTTCTAGATACCTTTAATAATTTATTGTATGTTCTTCCACTAAATTTGTATTTTTCAAATGCTAATTTCATGATTTTTTCTGAACTTGGAGAGAGTTTGCAGTACTTTCTTATATCTTTATTTATTATCTGGGAATTGTTAAATATCTTATCATCTCTATAACGTTCTAGTTGCAGGTTTCTAGCCTTTTTAACCCTTTCACTTATAATTGAAGAGGATTCTTCCTTCTTATCACCTTTCAAATCCTTGTAGTCCACGGGAGAGACTTCTATATGTATATCTATCCTATCTAGTAGAGGATTGCTAATCTTACCCAGATATCTGTCAATACTTCCTTGTGAGCAGGTGCACTCATGTAAGGGATCTCCTAAGTACCCACATGGACAACCTTGCGTTAGCAAAACACAAAACTATTAACATAGAATGTAATATTAATGATATTAATGACCTTCCTGAAACAACATTGGGGGATCGTATCAGGAAGTTAAGATTGCTTATGTATTTGACTATCAAAGATCTATCAATAAAAAGTTGTTTGTCAGAGGAAACAATTAGTAATATTGAGAAATCTCGGACAACTCCTAATATTAGCAGTTTGAATAAGTTATGTCAAGCATTAAACACTAATAATACATATTTATTAGGAACTGATGATTGGGCAGAGGAAACTCAAAGTGAAATAATATATAAGTACAGAATGATATCAGGGTTGTCCCAAAGACAATTGGCCAAGAAATGCAATCTTCATTTTTCTACTATCAAAGATTATGAAAATGGAAAAATAAAACATCCGGATACATTAAAGATTATCTACAAAGGAATAGGTTATATATAAGATTTTTAAATGAGTAATTATACCTATATAATTTATGTCTATATAATAGGAAGAGATTATTTTAAAGCTTACCATATTCACTCAAAGAATTGTATAACTCTACCAAAGAATCTGGTGATATCTTTTCTGCTCTTTCTATTATATAACGCTTTTCATCTTCTTTAAGATCTTCAATACTTTTTGCTATATCTGCTAATCTTTTAGCTATAAACAATAATTCTTCACTCATAAAATCAAACCTCTCATAAGTTAATTACAATATTAAACTTACCCAATGTTTATTAATCAACACAAATAAAAAACTATGGATTTAATTTCATAGTTTTTTACTTTATAAGATTACATATTTCTTCTGTTAAATATTCAATGTTTTCTAATTTTAAATATTTATCTTTATTACAATGTACATTAGGGATATAGTAACCTTTTCCTAGCTTACTTTTATTACTGAACACTATCCCTATTGCACCTTTATTCTTAAAAGTAAAATCATCCGATAAAGGTAATACTTTATATTTATATCTATTAACTTCGATTCCAGTAGACTCTTGTAATTTTTCTTGGATTTCTTTAGCAAATTCATCTTTCTTTCCATGAGTTATTAATATAGTACCTCCAGCTCCTACACAATCAAAGTTAATTAATTTCTTGTTATCTAATGATACTCTATTTCTCTTCCAATATTTCTTCATAGCTGCAGAACCTAATAATCCCCATTCTTCATTGTTGAAAAATACAAATGCAACCTTATCTTTATCTATACCAAGCTCTAAAATCTCATGAGCTATATTCATTAATGTTAAAACTCCAGAAGTATTGTCATTATAGTTATTTTTATTTGGTATGAAAATACCTATCATCAGCAATACATAAGGAATGCTTGCTAATAAATCAACTCGATGTTCTAATCCAAATATATTAGCTGCTATTACCATTAATGTTGAGTACAATAATATCATCATCAATATAGCTAAATTAGCTAGTATAATACTTGTATTTCCAAATAATTTATACACAAATCTTGCATACTCAGGAATTTTTCCTGGAGTATCATAATGAGCTGTATAAATGTATTCTGCTCTTTCTATATCTCCTACTATTATATTTCCTTTTAATATCTCAGAATCCCATCCTAATTTATTAGTTTCTTCCTTTATATATGCTCTAAGTTTACTCTTTTGCCATGGAAAAAATCTCACACCATAATTTAATATAATTTCTTCTTTAACGCGCTCTAAATAGTTAGTCATAAATACCTCCCTAGTTGCAATAATTACTGTTTAAAACCACTTCCTAGACTCATAACAATATTCATAAAAATTGGTGGAAAAAACTTAATAAATATAAGTACTAATATTAATCCTATAACTAAATCAACACCTGTTACTTTTCTTCTTGATCCCATAATATCCCTCTCTCTATATAAAATATAGATTTATTATACAATATAGAGCAGTTTTAATCCATTAAAAGTAATTTTCATAAGTAAAAAAAAATAAAGACTAGAGATTTCTCCCTAGTCTAAATTAATATTATTGACGATTTCTATTGGGTTTACCTGCACCGCTGCCTCCAGTACCGCCACCAGTGCCTCCACAGCCATCATCGTTGTCCTCTGTTGGTATGTTTGACCCTGCAAAACTTGTCGTTGCAAACTGACTGAGTAATACAATACTCATGCAAAGAATTATTAGCATTTTTTTCATTTTAAACATAATACCATCTCCTTTAATTTGATACTATATATATTCTATATAATATTTGCTTTTCCTTCTTATTATTATAAGCAAAATTAAACAAATTACTTCGTATTTTGACGAATAAAAAAGCCCTAGATTTTGCTCTAGGGCCTCACTCTTAATAAATATCTATTTCTCAGAATTTAAGGCAGGATTTGCTCATCACATTTGCCACCAGGGCGACCACCATTATCAGCTCCTCCAGTACCACCACTAGTACCTCCAGTGCCCCCAGTTGCACCACCATCATCATAATCTTCGCTCGGTATGATATTATATTTTGCAAAACTTGTTGTTGTAAACTGACTAAGTAATACAATACTCATGCAAAGAACTATAAGCATTTTTTTCATTTTAAACATTATATCACCTCCTATAATTTGATACTATAAATATTCTACAAAAAACAGAATACTCCTTCTTCTTATTATAAGCAAATTCATACAACTTCCGTCATTTTTGGACAAAATAATAAGGCCCTAGATTTTTAGTCCAGGGCAATTTTTCTACCAAGTCACTACCGAATATAATCTTCTAGTAGTGCTATATATTAATTTACTATTTACTTTTAACGCAGTAGATCCTCCTGCATCTAGTGTGATTCCTATACTACATCCTAAGTTTTTTAATACAGTCTGTCCTGTCTGAATGGAGCAATTCTTTCTAACTGCTATTACTATCTTTTTCTTAGTAGGATTATATCCTATGAGTGGTCTATTAGCCGACCTCCCTATATCAGAATAAATTCCTACAAAACCAGAACTTACCATATTGATTTTTGAAAGTACTGAACATCCACTTACTGCGAACCATACATCTTTTTCTCCATTTATATTAAGCAGTTCTTTCACTTTCACTGTACCATCTTTATACACTATGAGAGTGCCTGCTGCTTTGTTATGAGGTTGTCTATTACTTAATACTTTCCCCTCTGATACTAGAATCCCCAAAGGGTAAGTTACTCCGTTTACATGATGCCATTGATAACCACTCGTAGCAAAATTAGGTAGATTTATTTTGTTAGCTGCTTTATCCTGGATAGATATTCTTAAATCTAAAGGATCTATCTCTACTACATCAGTAACTCCGCTTTTATAGTGCTTAAAATTTAGTTTTTTTTTGAGTTTAATTCCTCTAATGTTTTCTTTCCAACTATACCATCTGCGACTAACTTATTGTCTTTTTGAAATTTCCTTACCTCTCTATCTGTAGCAGTGCCAAATATACCATCTGCTACACCTACATTGTAACCTAATTTATTTAATTTTAATTGCAATTCCTTTACATCATTACCTCTACTGCCTTTTTTCATACTATCAATTCCTTTCTTTGTTCTTAAATCCCATTTGTTAGGAATTTCTCTTACATCTAAATGAATGAAAGTATCATATATCCCTATTCCAGTAAATCCTATTGCATCTGCTATATCTCTAATAGTTTCTATATCCAATTTTTGATTAGTAATACTTATATCTACTGCTTTTCCTAGTAAGTGTTGGCTATTAGTAGAACCTTTAACCTTTTTATTGTGCTCAAGAGTTCGATAGGCTGAATTAATTATCGTTGGCAAGCCTAACCTATCTCTTAATTGTTGTAATTTATCCAATAGATTGCTATCAAGTTTCACCAATTGACTCCCATCTTTGCATTGAAATTCATGCAAAGAAAAGTCTTTAGATATTTTTATTCTATTCATTATTTGCCACCACTTTTTTCAAACAGACTTTTAAAAAAGTTAATAAACGGATCTACACTCTTATCGTCATCTGCTAATTTAAAATGATTTAAAATAGAGTTAATTTCACTCACTAAATATCCAGTATATAATACATATAAAGCACTTATACCTAGAGCCCCAGGCATTAAGAGTGCTACTGGGATTGAATAAACTAACAAAATAAATAATAGTAATTTTCTAGCTATCCCTAAAATTGCTTTAGAACTAGAAAAATCAATTTTGGGATTAAACTTTGCATTAATCCAACCTATCGTAAAATCAATAATATTCGCCCCTAAAATTAAAGCCAAAAAATAAACTAACTTGGTACTATCTGATTCTAAATAAACTTGTAACCATTCTATCATTTGCATATTCCTCACCTTTCTATTGTTTTATAAAATAATAAAGAAGGGCATAAAAAAAGCCCTTCTAGGGTTATTCTATATAAGTTTGTTTCTTACTCTTAGATATACCACTAACATTTATATCAAACAATGCTTTTAAATTTTCTTGTGATGTTAGGGATTTAGTTTTATTGTAATTTGGTATTTCTGGATTACCTCTCATTTGTAAATCAAACATAACTTCTTGAATATTACTTACTGAATATGTTTCAACATAGTTATTGTCTATATCTATATTTATTTCATTAACTGTATCAAATATTGTTACATTATCATTTGGTAGATATTCTTGAAGCAATTCGATATCAGTAATTTTACCATAACTTGTAATTTCGTTATCCTTACTTATTTGATTATGTCCATATATTATAAACCCTGCTTGTGTCATATCTCCCCTTGCAATTTCTTCTGGTATCACATCTGTTATATTTCCTAATATTTTTATATACATATTATCATAATCCCCTTTCATAATTAATTACTTTAACATAGTTAACCCATATACTTTTTCCATACTTGATAACTGTGTTTGTTTTAAACGCACAAAATTAGTTTTATTAAATTCTGCGATATAAGATTTAAAAGCAATATTATCAAATTTCATAGAAGCTACATACAACGATGTGTTAAAACTATCCATTGAAGTAAGCTGCATTTTTTCAGTAAATAGTGGATTAGCGGTGCTTTGTCTTATATCAGCTAGTGTTTCTGGGTTTTTCTCGTACAAAACATCTCTAGAAGAACTCCTGCTATTACCACCATACAGTTCACTGTCAGAACCTCCTACCAGTTCTGGGTCACTATAACCACCTATATCTATGGAAACTCGGGTTAATGCAGCTAGTGTAATTTTATTTCTTTTTTCTATATATATAGTGTATGTGTCTGGGTATTCTTCATCGCCTCTAACATACGAATAATAAGATATATACATATAATTATCGTTTGCGTTAATGCCTGAACCACTAGAGAACGGTGGAGTACCACCAATATTTTTTGGAGAACCTATAACTGTGAATGTTTCTGGGTTTATAACAATAAAAGTTGCTGTATTAGCCCTCAAAGTATATAATGCTTTATCTAAACTAGTAATATCAACACCATTATTAGTTATTCCCATTGCACTTGTTCTAATTTTAGCTAATGTTGAAGGATTTAACTCACTAATGTATTTATCCATAGAACCATCATTTGAAGTGAGATTATAATTCACGAATAGCCTTAGTGTTTTTAACCCCTCTACTTCTTTCCACACACCATCTATACCAACCCACATCTTTTCTACTTCTTTCCATACCCCACCTATACCTACCCATGCCTTATCTAAATCTTTCCATACTCCACCTATTCCTACCTTAGTCATATCATCACTTCCTTATGGTTTATACTTGAGCCATACAGCCCCGTTGGGTGCTGTACCAGTAGCATCAGCTGTAGATAGGATTATGTTTCTTATTTGAGCAGTTGTATAGGAAGTATTGGCCTGTGCTACTACTGCACCTGGTAAAGTTCCAGCAGTTATCATGCTAGCTGGGTGAGAAGTAGGATGAGAATAAACTGTATCTGTAAACTTAGCATTTTCAGGTACATCTGTGAGTACTCTTGAATTGTCTACTTTACCATCTATATCCCCTTCAATTTCTGTAAACTTTTCTTCTATTGTTTTGCCATCTTGCAGTTTTATGTCTTCAGCAGATAAGTCGGTTATACTGTTTTCTATCTGCTTTAAGGTAGTATCAATAGTATCAAAATTTTCATTAATCCCTTCAATATTAACATAGTCATTGCCTTGCTGTTTCTCTAAATTATAATTGGGTGTTAGTTCTGCCATCTTATCACCTCTCTCTTAATTGATCCCATGTGTACGAACTTGCTTGATTCCATGTCATGTTAGATATATCATTCCAAGTGTTAAAGGTATATTCAAATGTAAATGCTAAGTGAGCGGGTTTAATTTCTTCAATAGTAATTGTCAAATCTGCCATGTTAGCAGGAATACCTTTTGTTCCAACAAACTTTACAATAAAACTATAATTAGAAGGATCTTCTATTACTTCAACTTCACCATTAGAATATGTCCTAGCAACTTCTTTGATCATTTGTTTAGTTACTGTACCAATTCCTCTGATTTTTGCGCTTATTCTCTCTCGTCTAAATTCATCAGATTTAGATACATCAACTTTTATTCCATATATTTTTTCATACCTACTTAGTAAAGCAGTAGCTGTATTTACGAAACATTGATTTATAGTCTCATCAAACTTATTCGCCAAGGAATTTATATTAACACTCAAAATACTCTGTAGCTCTTCCATGGTTGAGTTGTCTTTGTAATAATCAGGCAGTAAATTTATTAAATCCAACTATATCACCTCATTTAACTCTACTGATCCTGCAATGGGCATTTCAGTATCTAATATCTCTATATTCACTGTATCATCATTTACAAGAAGATTAGAGTAATCAGCTATACCTTGGGTGGATAGGAGTAAGCTTCCTATTCTTGCATAACTTACGCTATATGTCTTGAATACAGTCTCTTTAAGATAATCTGTGAATGATTTAATAAAATCATTTTTAACTTCAACTAAAGATTTAGAGCCATCTAATATTATATTAACTACTACATCTATATCTTTCCCTGTAGGGCTATCCACTGTAACTGCTACACATATAGGTCTTAAAGTTTCAATATGTTCGTATACTATTTGTTCTAGAGTTTCATCTACTTCCATATTGCTATCTACAATTAATAATTTTACAGTTCCATTCCCATTCCAAAGTGGAAACACTTTTATATCCCCTACACCAGGTACTTCCAATGCCCATTTCTTATAATCATCAACATTACCAGATGTACTAGGAGTTTGAATTTGAATGTAAAATCTAGACCTTAAATTTTCATCTGTCTCCTCATCTTGTCCTGAAGAAAATATATCAGTTAATGTGGCAGTTATTCCTGATATATTATCAATGTTTTCAAGCGTACCAGTGTAAATATTCCCTATCTCTCCATATTGCTCACATTCTGCTTTATAGATATTAGGTGATATTAACTCCCGAATGACATAAACAGTGTCGTTCAATCCCCATCTAGTACCTATATCAATTACACCTGTAGTTTCAATCTTTCTTATAGCTCTAGTTGGCTGTTTTCTAGTAATCCCATAATCAGCAACAACTCTATCTAAATATTCACCAACTGCAGTATCACCACTTACTAAATCAATAAAATTATTAAGCATGAAATAGGTCTGTGCTAACTGATAAGCACAAGGAGCAAGAGCATCATAGATAATAGATCCTTCTCTTTTATCTACATCACTAGTAGCTCTACTGAGCATATCAGTAAGTATATTTTCATAGGTCATATCTTCAAACACTATAGGTTCACCTCCTTGGTGATAGTGATTTCTCCATAGATACTTATTACATCAAAGGTGCAAATCATTTCATCACCTTTAACTACAAAATTAAAGTTATCTACACTTTCTATTCTTTCATCTTTCAATAAGCACTCCTGGATCCTTCTTTTTAATTCAATCTTTCCATATATTTGATCTTTACCTATAAGACTTTCAACTTCAATTCCATAAGAAAAGCTATATATCCCGTACTCATACTTTTCAGTACTTAGTACTTTATATATAGCTTGTTTTAGAGCATCTAGTCCGTCTGTATAGCCTTGTATTTTATCATCATTTAGTTTATATGTCTTACTTACTTCAATATCATCTGTGATTTCTAAATCAATGTCAATTTCACTTCTAGGTATCATTTAATCACATCCTCTACTTTGTAGGACCTAGTCATTCCATCTATAGATAGTTTAATCGTACATCCCTTAGAAATAAATTCTTTATCTATTATTTCGACTATATAAAATTCTTGGCCACCATGATTCCTAATTAATCTTACTTTATCACCTATAGATATAAAAACTTTTAGATTCCCTTCTATAAGTTCATTAGGGATAACTAATTTATCGCTAATTTTTACACCATCAGCTACTACAGTACCCAGCATAATACTGCACAATTTAATGTTGTTAAGGTAATTTTGAACTATAATTTTTATCTCTTGTATCATATCATCACCTCTAAGTCCATGGTGTGAACTGGTAAATATTCATGAGTGATAGAATTAACTATCAATCTTTTATCGAGTTTTATATCTTCTATTTGACCATAAAAGCTGCTTCCTGCTCTTACTCTAGTATCTCCTAAACATTTCAGGTTTAATGTCTCTTGCTCTCTGTTATAAAGCTTTAAAAGGATATCAGCCTTAGACTTTATTTGCGAAGGGTTTCCATTCTTATCTAGAACATCAAAATACTGCAATAACCCATATTCACTAATAGAATTACTGTCCTTAGTAACATAAGTATCCCTCTTGCCTGTTTTCTCATTGTCACTTACTAATTTAATTTGATTGTAAAAATCATCATCAATTGATTTCTCATATTCAAAGTCATAAGCTAAACTTTCATCACCTAATATTAAGTTAAGAGTCAAATCCTCTAAGTCTCTGATAGCAATGGAGCCAAATTCATCTCTTAGGGTGTATTTCTCCCCTGTACTAATTAATGTATCACTAATAGATGTATAAATAATATCTATCCATGTTTTATTGTCTTGGACACTCACTGGTAGTTTGAACTTAGTATCAATAATATCTCCAAATCTTAAATTAAAATAATCACACATCTTCTTGGTTAGTGATGTAATAGTATCATTCTTTACAACTATAGTATCCTTTGCTTTAGCATATCTGAGTTGATCATATGCTGTTATGGTCATTTCTTTCTTTTTATTTCTTCCATGCTTAAATACAACTCCATAAAATACCTTATCTTCTTTATATTTAAACCTTACTATACTTCCATTGTTAATCTTTAGATCATCATCAACATAGGAGAATTCTAGTTTACTACACCCATTATTTAACTTATCTGTATAAGATACTTTTGTTACAAGTTCACTTATTTCATAAATCTTCTTATCAACTTCAACTAGAAATTCCATCATGGTATCATCAACCTTTGACCTGGATAAATTAAATTAGGATTCTTTATTTTATCTTTATTAGCATTCACAATTTTAGTGTATTGGGTTCCATTGCCATAATATTTTTTAGCAATAGCCCACAAGGTATCACCAGATACTACAGTATGATAGCCATTACTTTTGGGATTAGGTTTTTCAGGTATAATAGGTTTAGTACTTGCTGTTTGAACTGCAGTATTGAGTATTTTAGTCTCTTTAATAACTACAGATTTTTTACCATATTTTCTATACTCTAAAAGCTTAAAACTAATATACTTATCTCCTTCTTCTCCTGCTTTTTCAACTTCACCACACTCCTCTATTAACACTAAAGTATTAATATCGTTTCCAATACCATTGCTAGCAATAAATCTTACCGGAGTAAGCTTATCTCTCCATTTTTCAAATAGTTTTATATAATAATCTGCAGCTTTAAAATCTCCAGCCGTCTCAACATAATGTATAGGATTTGAAGGGAATTCACATTCAAAGCTATACTCTTTCAACTCCATATGAGTAGGTATTGCAATTTGTCCTAATTTTAAAATCTCATATTTTTCAATAGCCTGTACACTAGATGTATCCATCTGCTCTGGATTAGTAGGGAGCCTATATGTTTTATTGTCATAATCAAAGAATATCGCATAATTACTCATATTAATAAGCCCCCTCTGCAGCTATTGCTATCTCTTCTTGTAGTATCTTTCTAATCCTTCCATGAACTTTATCTACATCAGCGGCTTCGTGTACATCACCAAATGATATTTCTATATTAGGTGCCAATGTAGCAGTGCTAAACTTATTTATATAATCTCTTTCTGCTACATCTCTTAAATATTGCAAATCTTCATCTGACATATCTACATCAACTTTTTTATTTTTGCCTTTACCCTCGATAGTTAATGGATTGTTAGATGTTCCAAAGTCACCAAATGGATTAGTTAAGCTGCTAAGCTTATCTTTCCCGCTATTATAGATGTTCTTACCTATATCAGAACCTTTCTTGGAAGCATCTGATAAATTTACATAATCAATTAATTCTTTGTTGCCCCAGTAACCACTTAGTTCATTAACAGAGCCTATATTAACACCAGGTATTTTATTTAGTGCATCAATAATTAGATTTACACCTTTTATAATAAGATTTATGGCTCCAAATACAACTTTTTCAACTGCATCCATTATGCTTATGAATGAATTACTAATAGCTATACCTGCGTTTGCAAAGGCTCCTATTAACCAACCAATAGTCCCACCTATGAATCCAAATACTTCTTCAGTTGTTACTCCCACTGCATTCAATGCAGCCATAACTAAACCTATAGCTAATATCACTAGGAATATAGGACTTGTTATCATAGTCCATAGAGCACCTTGAAGCATTAATGGAGGAATCATTGCCCATAGCTTTGTTATTATACCTACTAGAAGATATCCACCTATAGCTGCCAATACCGGGCCTATAAAATCCCAATACTGTGCTGATATATCAAGTAGCCAACCAATACCAGTAGCTAAGAGATTAATCCCAGCAATAACATTATTTACACCTGTTTGAAATCCTTCAGTATTAATAAGTTTATTTACCTTAGCAATAACAGTATCAAAGGCTTTTAACCCACCGTTTTTAATCTTAGTCCACACATCAGCAAAAGTCATTGGCATAGTCGCAAACTTTTCATTGATATCATCACCTGCCATAAACATAGCATTTTTAATAATATCTGCAGTAATAGCACCATCAGAAGATACCTCTTTAAGTTCACCCTTTGTTAGACCTGTGTATTTCGCTATAGCATTATATATCATTGGAGCATTTTCCATGATAGATACAAGTTCATCTCCCATAAGTCTACCAGAAGCCATGGCTTGAGATAATTGTCTCATTGCTCCTTGTTGCTCTGATGTATCAGCTCCACCAACTTTAAATCCTTTCTGAACTAATTCTGTAAAAGCTATCAATTCATCATTGGAAGTGAAAGCATCCCCTGCAAGTAACCCCATTTTCGATATAGCACCTGCCATCTCACTATATAAGCCTTTGGATCTATTAGCTGCAGCAAAGATTTTCTCCTGGAGCTCCAATTGAGTTTGCGAACCATCATTAATCAAATCAAGCCTAGCACTTGTATTAGTAAATTCATCAGCAATAGACATTCCTTTTATGGCTCCTGCTGTGAGTGTTGCTAAGCTTATAAATTTCCCTAACCCACCACTTGCTTTACCTGCACTAGCTCCAGTTTGCTCAAGTTTCTTATTAAATTTATCTGTAGACCCACTGGCTTTTAGAATTTTATTTGTTGCTTCATCTGTTTTCCTATTCACTTTATCAATGGTAGTTGAGTAACCATCATAAAGCCTAAACATTGCTTTTAAAGTAGCGATATTTATCACCTCTTTCGGCTTGCTTTAGCCACTTCTTTTTTCTCATTTTCTACTCTTACCTGTATGCTTGCATAGACGAAAGCTTTTTCCTTGTCATCCATACTATCTAATACAGATGGTAGTATGTGTAATTTTTGCAAGGCAAAGTGAGCAAGATTAAATTCAGCATCACCTTGCTTTATTCGTTTTTTACTTCTTCTATATCCTCATTAATGTCTTCATCTAGTCCACTTAAATTTTGTACTTCTTGTGCTAATACTGCATATTCTCCTATTAATAACATGTTTTTTAAGCATTCAGTTTCACCTAATCCATACGACTTTTGCAATTCTTCATTAGTCAAATCAGGGAATACTACTGCACTTGCAGTTAATGCTTGCACATATTCGGTTCGGTTAAAAGTTTCAACACCTTTTTTGTCCTTCTTAGTATATTTCTTAATAAGCTGCTCATTCTCCTTTTGTGTAATTGGTCTAATTATAAAAGGAACAGGTTTGCCATCTTCCATAAATCTATTTGAAACTACAACTTCTTTATTTTCAACTTGAACTGGATTTAAAAATGCTTTTAATGAACTCATCAATATTCTCCTCTCAAAATAAAAAGAGTAGGTTTTTAGCCCACTCTTCATCTATAATTTTCTGGTAAATTAAAATAACTTAGTCCTTCTAGATCGTCATAGGTAAAATCAGTGTCTATTGTAATAGGGTCATCTGACTGATCATCTAATGTTGCTACAGGAATTGTCTTTAACAATACATTTAATAATACTACTTCTTGAGTGCCTATAGTAGATTGCTCGTCATAATTTTTTGTTTGAAGTTTCAATCCACCATATTTTCCTTCTTTAATGTACTTAATAGCAAGCCTAAGCATATCACTATTCATAAAGTACATTGTCATGCTTCCAGTACCTTCAGCTCCAACTACTTTATGTTGTGTCATTCTGTGTCCTAGCATCCTTCTAGACTGAATAATTAAATCTAGTTGAGCCTTTATATTAGATATCTCAAATAATTCTCTATTTGAGCCATCTATTGTGATAAAAACCTTACCCTCTTTAGAGGATATAGTATCAGCTAATCTTGTATAGTTTGACATTCTCTATTCCTCCTTTCTTATGATAAATTAACAGTAATATATATCTTCTCTATACTGTCTACTGGTTGAATAAAACAGTCAATAACAACTGCATCACTATCTACACCTTTTTCAACTTTCACATCTTCAGCAGTAAAGTTTTGTATTGCGTTTAGTCTTTGAAGCTCATTAAAGTACTCAATTAATGTAGCTCTTAGTATAGACCTACCATCTGCATTGTTATTAACTTTACCTACATAGTTAGATTCAAATATTACTGTAATATCGTTATTAATTCCATCTATAGTCCTTATAACTCTATTTTTAGTGAACTGTTTACCTTTATCCACTGTAACAGTAGTTAGTGAGTTGATATCATATACTGCAGTTACATTTTGCATGCTATCAACTTTAAATATAAACTCTCCTGCTGTAATAGCTGCCTCCATTTCAGTCTTAGTCATCCTAGGTGCAACATCAATAGCACCTACATATTTTCTTCCAGTATTGGACTGATTTATATTAGCACCTGCAGTAACACCCGCTACCCATGCAGTAGTTTTTTTCTCTGTTAATTCTGTATTGTCTGCCAATATTACACCCTGAGTAACATTTATAATACCCTCATCATCAGCCACATAATTCGCCAACACACCTTGTACTTTAACACCTTCTGTATCTCTCATGGCTTTTATCCATGTAGCAATAGCAAGTTTATTAGCATCATAGGTTAATCCATCATAAGGATAGCAAATAGTATTAAAATCTACTGTCTTAAGTGAGGCCAATGCAGCTGTTATAATTTCCTCTGTATGTTCAGCAGCTCCTAAATTGTATAATAAAACTGTCTTAGCACCTTTTAAAGCTTCATTAACTAAAAGCTTATCTGCTTTTGTAACACCTTCTGGATACTCATTTTCTGTAGCTGTAATTCTGTATATATCTCCAACATCACCTACACTCATTTCTTGTAGTAATACCACTGTTCCTCTATCTCCTAAGGTAATAGATAATGGGGCATTAGTTAAGAAATTAATATAGGCACCAGGTAATATTTTATTCTGACTTGTCCATGATCCTGCCATAATATCTTACCTCCTATAAATTAGTTTTAATATCTTCTACTTCTTGCATCTTCTCAAATTGTTCTACTTTTATTTCTGAATAATTGATATTGAAAGTAAAATGCAATACATTGTCCGTAATAGTTGCTTGCTTGCTTAATGCTCTATAACTACCTATTAAGTCCATTTCTCTAAATAGATTTAGTTTAACTTCCTGACAATCCTCTTTCAAATCTTTTAATTTACTATTACTGAAGTATGCAATGTCAAAAGATAGTAAACTATTAAATTTTCTATTCATTCTCTTTTCATAATCTTGCTCTATCAGGTCTATTAAAAAAGATGGTTTTTGAAAATTCTGGGGAATATCATCAACATAAACAGTATATGTCGGATATAATTCTAGTAATTTGTTTACGATCTCTTGCCTAATATTACTTATCATGTTTTCTATTCACCCTTTCAACTTCTTCTTTAAACTCCCTCTCTAAAGCTTTGTCTACTTTGTTAATTGCTTTCTCAAGCATATATTGTCCTTTTACAAATCCTACTGTTTCACCTTTTCTACTTACTATCCTATGGCCATAGTTTACATATGAAGCATAATCCATTATATTTACCATAGTCTTAGTAACTCCACCAGTTCTTGACTTAACAGCTGGAGCTGATTTCCATCCTTTTCTCATATATCCAGTGTCAACAGGAGTATTTCTTTTTACATCTGCAACACCTTCATTTACAGCTTTATTCAAGACTTTAATATCAATATCTACTATATCATCAAGCATAGCTGCAAGTTCTTTTCTAAACTGTTGAATAGCAGCTTTATTATGCCTTTCGTTAGTGTTCATATAGTATCATCTCTTTTAACACTGAATTCCATATGAGTAGAATAAGGAAATCCTTCACCTACTGCAAGAGTAACTTGTTTACCATTTCTTTGAGTTACTATTACCTTGTCTCCCTCTTTTAAATCGGTTTCTAGGCTACAAAATAAAGTATATGAGTTAATTATCGTTGGCACTCCTTCCGAGCCTGTATCGGTCAATGAGCCTTTGCTATATTGACATTTAACATTGTTATGCATTTCTTTTTCTACATTCTTAGTAACTCCATTGACAACTTCATCAACCCACCTGTAGATATCCATCCTATCTTTCCATAGTCTTTCAAGTGGACTCATTTCCTTAGCCTCCTAAAGGATTGTAAAGCTTTCTTATTTGATTCTGATAAACCATAGATAGTATCTTTGGAGGTTTTATCATCTACATTGTAGGTTATAGATGTATCCCCTTCTTTTATGGACTTCACATCAAACACAGAAGTAGTTCCATTTTCAGCTTCATAATTAATAATGCTTTGTACTTTCTTCCTGATGAAAGGCTCTAACTCAATGGGCAGCTCTGTAAGGTTACAGTAATTCATAACTTCTTGAATAGTATCTTTAATTATTAGATCTTTAGTTTCATCAGATATTTTTAGATTTATTTTAACTTTTGCTATTAATTCATCCGTAATCACTATATCAACTCCTTTTTAAAAAAAGGGAGCTGATATTACTCAGCACCCTCTAATAGTTTAATTAAATCTTCTTTCTTCGCCTTAGGATCGTACTCTATTTCTTTTTCATCAAGCAAGGCTTTTATATCTGCTATTTTTAGTTTAGATATATCATTATCTCTTTCTGTTTCCTCAAATTCATAATCATTATCTTGTAAAAATTCTATTACTCTTTCATCTTCTGTTACAAGTTCTCCATCTATGAATTTACAAAGGATGCAGTTATTCTCTGCATCCCATATTATCCCATGACCTTTAAACTTCATGTCATCCCTCCTATGAAGTTTTTAGCCCAGTGATAGTACCATGCATGAATGCAGGACCATGATCTAGACCAAACTTTCCATATATTTGTCCATCTTCTGAAGCACCGACTTTAGACAACTCTTCATAGAAGAAGTTACCTTTTTGTGGTACTGGTTGGAATACTGGAGCTAATACTGACATTTCAGATGCTAATACAGTACTTTGTGGCATAAATCTATTCAATGAAATACCTATATTCCCAAAATCCGTCTCAATTTGTTTGATGTTAGTTCCACCGATATTTCTATCTGTAGGAGCTAATGAGTAAAGTGTTGTTATGATTTGCTTTTGCAAACTATTAACCCAAAGCACCATATTAGAGAAAATAGCACCATTATCAAACATTTCTTTGAATAATGCTTGCATCATTTCTTTAGTAAGCGTTGCAGCAACTTCGTTGTTAATATTGTTGCCAGTAGCACATAATTCAATAAGACCTCTTGTCTTATTGGCTACTGCAGCAGATGTTGCTTTTTGGTAAACACCATTGATAAGAGTGTATTCTATATCTCTAGCAATTTTCTTCAATGTAGTTGCAATTTGGAAATCTTTTTCATTTGGTGCATTGTTTTTTTGGCCTGCAGTATTTAGTCCACTCATTCTTCCGCTGTTTGAAAGTTTCTCATAGGAAATAGATACTTTCTCTTGGAATATTTGGGTAACATTTGTATTTTGATCTCTAACAAAACCTGTTGCTGCTGGAGCTGTTAAAGATGCTGTTTCTGTAATACCTGGTTGTGCAGCTGCTGGCATTGAATATTGAGAATCTGTAGGGAACTCAAAATTCTCTGTTTGAACTCCTCCTGTCATTCCACCGATAGCGGTAAGAATAGGAGTATTTAGTTCATCTGCAGTATATAAATCACCCGCATAGTTTGGTAAATTCCATGTTGTACCTTGTCCTGTTATATTAGCCATATTTTATTCCTCCTCATTTAAATTAAATAATTGATTTTTAGCTGCTACCCTTTGAACAAATGGTGTTTTAGGGTCATTGATAATTGTTTCTAATTCTTTTCTTTTCCCAGTAAGTAGTTGAGATCCTCCAGTATTATTAGGGTCCCTTCCTGTTACTACTGGAATAAACAAATCTTTATATGTTTCCTTAATACTTGTTAATTGCTCATCAACACCTAATACAGTTCCATCTTCTGATATAGATAACTTAGTTTTATCAAACTTAGTCATCAATAAATCAGGGTATTTTGTATCAGTTAGCTTGGTTTGAATTGCAGAATTAATTGTTATGTCTTTAAGCTTAGCTTCATAAGTTTCCTTAGTTGCTTTATTTGCTTCTTGAAGATCTGTAATAGTTTTCTCTAGATCCTCATTTCCTTTAGCTTTACCCTGCAAATCTTTAAGCTGTTTGTCTCTGTCCTTAATTTGCTGTTCTAAGTCTTTCTTGGTGTCATTGAGTGTATTAAACTCACTCTTTGGTACTGCATACTTTGGAAACTCTGTATTTACTTCTTTTAAGAGCTCATCTGAATTTAATACTCCATCTTTTGTATGTTTTTCAATTAATACTTTTAGCCATTCCATTTATAAATTCCTCCATAGATTTTTATTCCGACTCTCTCGGTATTGGGATTCTGCTAGTTATTCTCATAGCTGAGTGTGTAGTTTAATGTCACTTTCGGACATAAAAATAAGACTTAATAATAAGTCTTTTAATTAGAAGGGGTTTAACCTTCTCTAGATAAGGATCACCTCCTTCTATTTAAATATTTCTGGATTATCTTTTATTACTTGATGCAATCCCATCGCTATTTCATCAACAATGGTCTCCTCATTAGAATTTGACAAATCTAAATTTCTCTCCCTGATAACTCCATGCATTAATTCGTGTAAAAAGGTTTGTTCATTTCCTTGCTCATCTTGCATTTCAGAATTAATTTGAATATTATGATGCTCATAGTCTATAATTCCATAGCACACTTTACCATTCAATCCTAATGTTTTAGTAGTTAATTCTACACCGTAATCCATGCTTCCTATTCTTACTTTATTTGGTATATTCATTTATTCACCTCCAAATAGACATAATAAAAGCACTCACATAAGTAAGTGCTAGGATTTTATTGCATATTAATTAAGAGTTATTCTTCCCATTCAAACTCAGAATCAGGAAGTAATCCCGTCCCATCAGTTTCAGTATCATTGTCTGCAGATATATCATTCTCATAGATTATTTCTTCATCAGTTATTCTATTCGCATAATCAGGAGTTGCCCAATATTGCCCATCAAAATATACCACATCACCACTTAATAAATTACTAACTAAAGTTTTAAGGCTTGATGTACTATACAAGACATAATCATCGTATACCTTTACTTGAGTTCTATCCATTGGTTTAGATATAATTATTACAGTTCTTGAACTATTATCCCATTGAACATCTGCATTTAATGATTCTGCTATGAACCTAGCTGGAACATAAGTTGAACCATTTACTATCTTAGGCTCAATTAATAGTTTTATATTTTCCCCATTCTTTTGAGCTACTTTAGACCCTACTGTTAAAATAATATAATTATCATTATCTGTTGCTATTATTTGATTTGTTTCATTAACCCATGTGACATTTGCATTTAAGGATTCGAATATTTTTCTCATAGGGACTAATGTTGTTCCATTCTCTATGAAAGGATCAGTGTCAAAGGAAAGTATTTTATTGTCAACCATAACCTTAATAGGAGTATTAGCAGATACGATTGAATTGGTTAAAATTAAAGTCAATAAAACACCTACAATAATTATAAATTTCTTTTTACTCATCACAATAAACCTCCTTTTGAGGTAATTATAACTTTAATACCCATACTTTTCAAGCCATTCTGGATATTTCATATCTGCAGGTACCTTATATGTCTTACCTTCTGAATTTCTTGCAGCTCTTGTACCTATTTCCATGTCTTCATAATCCGGAATAGTTGTAGTTCTACATAAATAATGAAAAGGTGGATAATTTTCTCCTACTATTAATTCTTCTATTTCATGCACCTCTCCATCTTGTCCTCTACAAGTTTCAGATGTTCTATGGTCTAATGTTGCTAGTATCTTATACTTTTCTACTCCATCTTCTTTATATGCAGCTAATGTTCCTTGCTCTATTATAAATGATCCTTCTGTATGGAGTAATCTATAAGCTTCAAATTCCTTTGTACTAAATTTCTTAGCAAAAGCTTTACTTAAAGTGCTAGGGTGTTTCCCTTGTATCAACATGGTAGTAAGAGATTCAGTCAATTGTTGTAACATATGATCCTTTTGTTTCCATAACCTAGTAGAGAAGTTAGCACCATTGAATGGATACTTAATTAATTCTTCAACTGTCCTTGGGTCTATCTGTGCAAACTCTGAATGAAAGCCTTTATAAACATCAATATTATACCAGGTCCTATAATAAGAGTCGGAATATACTTCTTTTAATAGCTTTTCTCCATTATGTTCATACTCTATTGAATATAGTTGTTGAAGTATAGCTTCTATTTGCATTTGCAATGCTTGATATCGTGTTATTCTAGCATTAACTGACATGTTTTTAAGCTCAAGGCTATACTCACCAAGACTATCATTAATCTTGTTTATATAGTTCTTTAAGCTTTTTATACCAATACTATCTAACTTTATTTGAGCCATAGCATAGGTTAAGTTGTTATCTTTAGAATAACGAATATAAAACTTGTTTATGACATTATCTATTTCATCCTTAGCTTGCTCAAATGCGTTTTCTAGTCCTTTATAGTATTCATTTATTGTTTTTTCTCCTGCTAAGTATCTTTGTTCTTGCCTTTTTTCCCAATAGGATTTGTCTTTTGGCATTATTCCTCACCATCTTCAAACATTGGAACTTCAGTAGAGCTGCTTTCTTCCTCAATCTGCTTAATTTCATCCTCTACACTTTCTACCCATGGATGATTAGCTATTATAGTTTTATCACTTATAACACCCTTACTATTTTGGCAATCTGTAATAGCTTGTGATTCATTAATTGCAATATCTCTATTAAATACTATAGTTATTTCCTTCTCTGATACGGATTGCTTAGTAATTCCTAGATATATTTTTATAAATCTTACTAATTCTTCAAATCCCCACTTAAACCACCCTTCCAATGCATTACATTTTAAATCTAATCCACTATAAATGAATTTAAGGGCTATACCTGAGGGACTATTACCTAGTTTGTCGCTATTCTTGTCCACCCCTTGGCCAAAGTCAAAGATATCTTTTTTAAGTGCCTCGTAATGAGTCTTAGCTGCATCAATATTAATATTATTCTCTACCTTATCTACACCTGAATTATCATCGGCATCTATTAATATGCCTTTGTAATAAGCTAAATCCCTTACGAACTCTCCTAGACTTTCACCACCATAGCCTTTTAATATATATACAATATTTTTTATTTCTTCAAGTAAATTACCTATATCTGATCTAGTTAAGTCATAATTATCAACTAAAGTTTTTACGAACTGTAAATCTGGGAGCTCAAAATCATTATTCTTAAAGTATATAAATGGAATCCTTCCCCAACTAGAGGCTATTTTATTAATTTTAAAATGTCCATCATAGGAATTATTTTCATCTAAATACATCTCAGCATCTAGAATGACCTGATTATCTTGCATAACATAATAAACTACATTGTCAGGACTCCAATACTCTATTTTGGTTACATACTTCTTTTCTTTACCCTCATAGGTTTCAATATCATAATATCTAATTAAAGCCTGCAGCTCTTCATGATCATTATCAACCCATATAGGTATTATTTGCTCTGATGGCATCTTTAATATTTTAAAATGACCTTCTGAATTAATATATACATGGAGCCATGCAATGCCTTTATTACTTGCTTCATTTCCTAGCTGCGATAATCTCTTTTGAAATCTAGGTCCTAGTATTTCCTCAACTTTATCTAGATACTTCTCATCATCACATGTTAAAGTATAAGGCTTTAATAATAAATAATTTACCTTATCATCTACTAGGGTCTTCATAAATCCATGAGCTAACTTATTATTAGCTTTTGTTTCATCTTCTACAGGCCTCTCATCCTCATAGCGATACATTTTACGATTAAGGATATCATTCTCTACTTTGTAGTAGTTTTCTCCTTTAATCATTAACCTTCGCTCTTTAGATGCATTAAACTCATCTATGTGAATCTTAATGATTTCTTCTGTAGATAATATATTTGTGCTATTATTGAATTTCATTTTCTCACCTCTTTATTTTAGGAACTTGATTCCATTACCTCTGAATATTATTGTGTAACAGAAATATCTCACTGCATCCATTGCGTGGTCATGTTGCTTTATTGGTTTATCCTCACCTTTTTCGGATGCCTTAGCATCCCATATATAAGAATTGAATTCTAATATAGTATTTACACACTCTTTTGCAAATGCTATCTTTTCTTGATTAAGTAGCATAGCTACAAATCTAATTCCATCTAAAACTTCATTCTTAGCCTTTTTAATGTGATATCCTCTTTTTCTAAGCTCTGCTATAAAAGATGCAGCACTGGGATCTATTATTATTGACTTAGCTTTTATATCTCCTAGAAAATCTTTTAGATCATCTGCATACTCTCCATCTGTCTTTTGGCTAGCTTCATCTCTACCACTATAATAATATTCTTTTATACATATCCATTGGCCAGTTCTATTTTTGCACCATAGAAGGAACACTGTTGCGTTCTGAGTACCATAGTCAATACTTACATAATAAGTATCTTTTATTAAATCTGCTATAGTTTCTACAACATGCTTTACACTATCAAACATGTCATATATTACACCCTCTGCTACAACCCACAGGCCTAAGATATAGCGTTGATAGAATACTCCCGAATACATTGCCCTATATCTTTCTTTAATCTTCTCTGATAGGCTCAAATTATCATCCATAGTGAAATGTAAATGGATTAAGTTCTTCTCTACTAGCTTATCTATCCAGTTTGTTTTAAACCAATGATATGGTCCATCTGGATTGCAGTTAAACCAAAACTTAGAACCATCAACAGAACATCTACCAGTAGCTTGATTAACAAATGACTCAGGCATAAGTGCAACTTCATCAAAGAATACACCAGCAAGAGTTATCCCTTGAATTAAATCCTGAGACCTTTCATCTTTACCACCAAAAATATAAAAATAGTTAGTAATATCACCCTTACTAACTATAACTAAATTATCTGCTCTATGATCTTTAACTTTATAACCTCTAGACCTAAGCATAAGTTTTAACCAGAATAAAACATTCCTTCTGAATGATCCTATAGTTTTACCACACATACCAAAGTTTTGTTGATCGAATGTTTCCATAGCCCACATAACAAAGGATAATGACATTGAAAGAGTTTTTCCACTTCTTATAGCTCCATCTGCTATGATTCCATCTTTGTCTTTTACTGGAGAATTATCCATCCACCAGGTTAATACTTTTTTCTGTTTTAGTGAGAATGGTTTGAATTTGAATATAGCTTTCTTTAATCTTGCCATATATCATCAACCTGTCCCTTTAATGCATCTATAAAACCATCATCTTCTGTAATGTCTGCTTCATCTTCTTTCGCCTTAGCTTTATCTAACTCTAGTTTTTCTTTCTTAAGCTGCAGCTCTATATCAGTTTTATATTTACTAAATTCAAATTTATCTTTATCAAGCTGCAATCTCTCTGTGTCTCCTAATGTTTTAGCTTTAGTTTCTATAAGTTTTCTTAGTTGGTCCATACAAGCATTGATTCCAGATATTCTATCCTCTTCTGATATATCTTTTTCTACTTTTATTCCAAACATATTATAAAAGAATGTTTTTTCTCTATTGAGCAGCTTTGCTATTTTTAGCCTAAGTAATTTTATTTCATCATCTACATTCACCTCAGGCTGTATCATATTAAACAGTATCTGATCTTCTGTACTAAGCATATCAGCATATATAGATTGATAAGCTCCATGCTTAACACTATTAATATTACCTGGTGGTGCTCCATGGCCTTTTGCATTTTCATTATTTAAGGGTGCACCCTTTTTCTTTTTAGGTGCACCCTTTTTGTTATGGTCTTTCTTTTCCTCAGACCACGCGTATCTTTTTATCCAGGACTTTAAGGTATTTATTGAAATATTGTATTTATCGCATATATCTTGATATTTCATTCCTTCAAAATAATCCTGTTTTGCATTTTTTCTTATGTCATCCAACGACCACCACCTACTTATTTGTTTGTTTTATTTTTGAATGTTTTGGAAAGAAAAAAGAGCCTAGTGGCTCTATAAGAATAATTCATTTGCTTTTTTCTTTTCAGATTTTAACTCTTTATCAATTATACTTTTTAATTTTATGCACTCTTGGTAATTAGGTATTTGTAATCCATAAAGACTATCACTTGCATAGTAAATTAAATAACTATTAACCAATGGAAAAATGTCTTTATTATTTAGAATATTTAATGGATTATCATCTAATATATATTCTCCAACCAAAAGAGCTTTTACAAATTCTTCTTGGTCAGTCATGTTATCATCATATGTGTTATAATTATCTACTAAAGGAGAATTTTTGTTTTTTAGTAGTCTTAGTAAAACATGATATCTATATTCGTTAGCAAATCCGATGCAAACCTTAGAGCTACTCATCGATAGCCGAGATATATATTCGATGCTATTTCTTTCCCATCCTTTAAAAGCTTCATCAAACCTTTCGCCATGATCAGCAATTTTAGTAATCTCTTTATAAGATTTACTGTCAAATTTTCTTATATAGATTTCTTTGTTAATAAAATCTAAACCTCTCCTGATATTTAACTCTTTTTGATCGTAGTCTTTATAAAAGTCATCGTTGTAACTATTATTACAATAGTTGGTGAATTCTTCTATGAGAGAATAAATTATTGTATTTCTAAGCTCCTTATAATCAATATCATAACAAAAATCAAATACATTATAATACTTGGATATATTCTTGTCTTCCATCATCTTTAACAAATATTTGCTTTGCTTTTCTTTTGAATCAAAACAAATATAACTCGCTGCAAAATATTCTTGAAATGATTTGTGTGCCCATCTATATTCAACCCCATCCTTTATAAATAATGGTACTGAATGGATGATATCATAAATAAAATCATTTTCCTTGAAATATAAGCCTGTAACTGTGGTCTTTGCTTGAGCTATATTTTCAATAAATTCTTCTTTACAATAACTTACTCCCTTGTTCAATGTAATAATCCCTAATGCCCTTAGTAGTTTATGAAAATCTTCTATATCTAATTTGCTCTTTTTTTGATGCACATATGCCCCACCCTTTGTTCTATCATGATCTTCAAATAGTGCGTCATATACTTGTCTGTAAAATATTTGCTTCTTGTACGGAACTGTTCTTTTATACTCGAAAGCTTTATATAGTAGTGAAACCATTAGGGGATTTATTAGAAACTCCTCTATTATTTTAAGATTTTCTTCATTTTCAAGTTTCTCTATCAATTCACTTGATAGTTCTCCACTATTATCATATTTACGAATTAATTCATATGCCTCTTCTCTATTTAAAGGTTTTATATCAAATCTCTGAAAATCCGAAAAACAGCTAAGTGAATTTTCATCTCTAGAAGATATTATGAAGTTATTATTCAAGTTTCTAGAACTTGTAGCCTTTGAAATAAATTCCTGCAAATTTTCTGTGATTTCTTTTTTATTCTCATCTATTATTTCATCATATCCATCAAAGAAAAATATAAAACTCCCTCCCTCTATCAAATTCAAAATCTCTTCCTTACTGAAGTCTTCCTTTATTCCATTTATTTCATTCGTAATGAATTCAATTATCGAAGAATTTTTGACTAGTCTTCTTAATTCTACTAATATCGGAATACCTTTATTTTCTGTAATAGAACTTAAATATAGATACTTTAATATTGTTGATTTTCCCATTCCTGCGTTATCTACTAATAAAACTTTATTATACCTAGGTATAAACTCATCTCTAAATTTATTTATTCGAATATAATCATCACTATCATTATTAGGTGTAGATTTTAGGACTGTTAATGGAATATATAAATCATTTATTGTTTTTTGCTGATTTTTAAACACTATTGTACTCATATATAAATTATTATTATATGTCCTCTTAATATATTCATCAATATTATCCTTGATTAAAAATACTTTTTTATCTGCTATAATTTTATTTTGCCCACTTTCTAATAAGGGCTTGATGTATGTTTCAATAGCTTTCTTAGTGCATTCAGCTACAGTTGTAGTTGCAACCAGTTTTAATCCCTCATTAATTATAGTACTCATATAATTTCCCCCTTTCAACTTATGTATAACAATTCGACATAAAAAGGGAAAGTCCTTCTTTTTTAGATAAATACTTTTTAATAATAATTATTGCATGAAAAAAGAGCCTGGTGGCTCTTAACTTAACTATCTCATTCTTTAATATACTAATTTTCTGGGTAAGTCTTTCTATTACAAATAATTATTTCTTCTAATCTTCTAGCTCTCTTTTAATGCAATCCGTACATACAATTTCTTCATCATCCTCATAAAGAACATTTCCACATCCATTTACACAATCTCTTACATATCCTTCAAAACCACATTCTTCATTTTCACATTTCCCGATACCGTTTTCCACCCATAAAGTTTCACCATCGCACTCTGGACATATCCTTTCACATTCCATCTTTCTTATCTGCTCATTTTTAGCTTGACCCATGGCTATCACCCCCTTTCCTTTATATATTACTATAATAAAGGGGAAAATCCTTCTATAATCTTTCGACATATTATGACAATCTGAAGGATTTTAATTGAGTTGTAATTATATTAATAATGAGATTATAGTTGCTATTGCTACTGTAAATATTAGTATTGGTAATAAGCATCCACTTGGTCTTGTGTAATATCTACCATATCTACTTCTACCCCTATAATATCCTCCATGCTTATTCTTATATCTATGATATCTCATAAATCTCTACCTCCCTTATATATTTATACTACACAAGATGAAAGAGTCCTTCTTTTTTTTATATAAATATCTTTCTGATTTTACAAATGTGTATTTTTAACTATTAAATGAGGTTGCTCCACCGTTGAGGGAATCTACTTATTGAGTTGTTCTGTATATGTGTTTTTTGAAAGAAAAAAGAGCCTGGTGGCTCTTACTATTCTAAATCCTTTTCTGCTTGTTCTTTAAATCTTTCAAATTGTCTAAGTTTATTTTTAAGTATTCTTATTTCCTTTTCTAGTTCATCTATTTCATTTAATAATTCGTATGGAATTTCCACATCTCTATATCTTTTGTCATTTAGAAAAGCTAAAAAATCTTTTTCAAGCTCTGCTGTATAATATTTTTTCTTAATATTTGCTAATACTTCTTCTTTGCTTTTAATTTCATTTATTAATCTTTGTTCCATTTCTTCCAATGTTTCTTTTTTTATAGCGCTGTTTTCTTTTGACATAATATCATCCCCTTTCTCTTATATACTTCTACAGAAAAGGAGAAAGTCCTCTATTTATCTTTAATTTTTTATCGACAATTTCCGACATATACTATTTTATTTGTTTAATACTGCCTCTCTCTCTCTTATAACTTCTCTCCTGCATGCACTCCTTAACACTATCATAAGCTCCTGTTACAACTATATTTTTATGGCCCTTGAATGGACAACTAATGTAATTTCCTTTATCTTCATTATGCTTAGTTTCCTCTGCAAGCAATATAAAGCTGCATCCACAAATTTTACATCTATATGTTATATATTCTTTCATATCAGCAGCTCCTTTATTGGTTGATTATCATTTATGATAACATCTGTTTAGATTATATAAAAATCCCACCTGAGAAACTTGCCCCAAGCAGGATTTACTATATCTAGCTTTTATTTTAATTAGTAATTAGTTATAATTAATTCTTTATATTTCTTTCTTGCTTTCATATCCTTGGATACACTATAAGCTACTTCTACCTCTTTAATGTTGAAATCTTTATACCATTCTTTTGTACTTTCATGATCATTAATTGTTAACAAGAATTTACCTTCTAAGTTAATCAATCTATCTCTTAATAATAAATGATGTTCCTCTCCAAACTCACTCTCATATCCTGTGGTCTTAAAATAAGGTGGATCTATAAAGAAAAAGGTATTTTTTCTATCATACTTATCTATTACTTTTTCAAAACCTAGATTTTCTACATAAGTATTTCTAAGCCTTTCCTTTAAGTCACTTAATATATTTTTATAGAATATTTGCTGAGATGGTATTTTATTAGTCCCATATCCATAGTGCTGCCCTTTCCCTGCGAAAGACTGAGTTATTAAATATAAGAACCTTACTGCTCTATTTATTTCTGTTAAATATTCAATAGTATAGTTCTTATATTCCTCGAACATATCCCTACTACTCAATTGATATTCTAGCATTCTTTCTATTTCAGGAGCATGATACTTAATCATTTTAAATAGATTTATTAATTCCTTATCTATATCATTTATTACTTCAACTTTAGATGGTTCTTTCCCAAAGTATACCCATCCAGCGCCAAAGAACAGTTCTACATAACAAGTATGCTCTGGTATCATATCGATAATTATTTTTCTTAACTTGCTTTTTCCTCCCATTCGACAGATTGGTGGTTTTAACATATTAAACATCTCCTTTTTTTAATATTGGGTTAATAGATACACACCGCCCATCACATCAAAAGGAGTATTAAAAATCCCACCGGGGAACTGGTGAGACTTTTAGTGTAAATCCTTATTTAATTTTACTTTTCCGACACATGACCTTCTGAAAAGTTCCTACAATATCATAATATCACATTTAAAAGTCAAAAACAGGTACAAAACAGGTCCTTTTCAGGTAATTTATGGGTAATTTTCAGTCTTATAGTGTTTTGAACCTATTATAATAAGGTTCCAATATATTAGTAAGTAGTTCTATAGATTCCTTATTTACCTTTTTCAATCCTTCATAAGTAATATAATTCTGTCCCCTAAACTTATCATTGAAATTAATTTCTATATCTCTCCAAAACATGTCCTCAAAGTATTTACACTCTACTATATGTCTTTGCTGCTTAGTTAGCGCTCCTAAAGCTGCATCTATTTGTTCTTTTTCTATTTGGTATGGATATATTCTAGATTGGTCATCCTTTATCCATTCATTTAATAACTCTATTGCCATCTCTTTATTACTTATGGCAATTTCAACAGAACTTCCACCACTTCCTCTAGGCATTCCTGGTTCTCTTGATGTACCTAGTAATACATGAGAAAACGAATCAGGGTCCTCTATTGCCTTTTTAAATTGTTCTATTCTTAACAGTGTAGTTTCTATGACTGATTTCTTTCTTTTATAATCTCTTAGTGCTTTCTCTATTACTCTAATGTCCATATCCTACTCCCCTTTCCTCTCTGCCTCAATCTGTTTCATGACTATATCTATATTAAGCTTGGTACTATATATAAATTGCATATTTGACTCATATAAAGTCTCAGCTATATCTCTATTCATCTTCAACTCTGCTATCTTCTCATTTCCTCTACATAAATCAGATGTTATTGTAACTGGTATACCTTCTGCTCTTAGCAATAATATTTGTTTGCCTAATGCTACTCTATAATCTCTCTCAGCTATCGCCTTATTCTTTCCCCTCTCTTTTATAATTGTAATAGCTTTATTCAAGTCACTTCTTAGTTTATTTAATTCTATCTGTAGATCCTGCATATCCTCCCTCCCAAAAAAAGAAAAACCCAAGGACTTTTCCCTGGGCTTCTAGAGCCTCTAATATATTTAGTTAACTTTAATGAATATAATTCTTGTTATGCGACATAAAAATACCGTAAAAATCTTTTCAGAATAATACGGTATTTCAATTAAATATTTAGTTTTAATAATTATGATTTTAATAAAATTATGTGCAACGATATTAAATTTTAATTAATCTTGATATGTATATATCCGATTTATTAATCAATTCAGCTATACCAGATTTCTGATAAGGGATTAATTTATCTGCTTTTGAAATATCTATCCATTCTATCTCGGAGATTTCTTCCGGGTTTTTAATCAACATATTTCCACCAGTAACTTCGCCATACTCTTCATTTAAAAGCATTATGAATCGCCCAAAGTACAAACCAATATGTTAACGGGTATGCACTGCTACCATCAATAACATTTTCTCTTTCCTTATAGCTTCTCACAATGTTATACTGGTCACCATCCATAATAAACGGATTTTCATAATTCTTTCGCCACAATGGGAACAAAGAAAAAGAACATACGCTCTTAATTCTAAATTCTTTTATTGGACTAATTATATTTTCTTTGTGATCCCATGGGTTACCGTCAAAATCATAATAATTTACTTGAGCGGTATTTGTTTTAAAATCTACAATATACTCTGTTAAAGTTCTCCCCCACGCAGTTGCATTATAAGTTATCTTCGTCATCTGACTCATCATTGCAATAGATATAGTAACAGCCAATATATAACAGCCAATTGCCATCAATATCGCATATCTGAAATACCTTTTTAACTTTCCAGTTTTCATAAGCTTCTCCTTTTATTAATAAGCTGTAGCTTAAAACAGTTCCATGATTTCATATTTGTCAGTAGATTATATAAACAATCTTCTGGTTCGTATTTATCTACGCTTACGATCTATTTATTTGATATATTGTAGCATATATATTATATAACACCAATAAATTTATGGGAATATTTTACTTTCTAATACCGTATTATTCAGTTGTCAATGTTCAATATTTGAATCTTCATTTTCAACGCTTAAGCCGCATTAATAACATTTTGTTCATTGAATTATTTTAATTATCTTTCCTGGTATCGCATTTATTCTCAGTCTTACATCTTGGGCATATTATTTCTGCCTTTCCTTTTAGTTTTAAAAGCAACTTGCCACATTTAATACATCTTATCTTCTCCATAGCTGCCCCCTATTTTTTAAATAGTCTATCTTTACTATAAGTCCTCCCACATTTAGTACATACTAAAGCCCTATACTCCCTACCTCTTCTATTTACAATCATTACTTGCACCATATCCCCTAAGCATCTAAAGCAAAGCATACTCTCCCCCCTATTTAATTATTTTTAAACTTAAATCAGGATATTTATATTCAAATAGCTTTTTTTTAATTTTAAAATCTTTAGTTTCTACACCTTTTACATCAATTACCTCTGTAGTTCCATCATTGTTTACTACTACAAAATCAGCTACATAAGTAATAGATCTATGGGTTGTCCCATTTTTCCTGAAAGTAGGTTGTAATTCATATCTAGGTTGTAGCCCGAAGTCTTTAATCTCTCCTGCTTGCTTCAATATCTTTAATTGGCAGTAATATTCTGCCTCTCTCTTGCTATCAAATGTAATTCCATCTACTGTAGTTTTAACATTTCTATATTTACTTTTCTTTTTAGGTTTAGGAGACTTTTTATTTAAAAACTCTTGATACTCTTCTTCCGTCCATCTCATAATTAATTCCCCAGGATACTACTTGCTATATATTCTTTTAATAATGTCCCTCTAATTAACTTTCTCCATCTTTTCAATGCTTTCATTACTAATCATCTCCTTTGCCCTAGCTATAGCTCTCTTATATGTCCAATCAGGATTTTCTCTTAATAATCTTGCAGCTTCTTCTACTGCAGTTGTTATTTGTTTCTTAGTCATAATATCCCTCCTATAGAGCTTCATTCTTCTTAGTTCTCTCTGAATACTCTCTTCTTTTTCTAGCTGCTACATCTTCTAATTGTTCAGCAGTATAACCATCTGATCTCTGCTCAAAGTTATGAAATCTATTTTTTTTAGCTGATACTACCTTAGGTTGATTATTACTAGTACTTAATTTCATACCACCACTTCTATTCCAGTTCTCAAGTATACCTTTAACATATCTAAGAGATCTTTTGTTTGACTCTACCGCTATTTTCATAGCCCCCAATATCCATTCAGTAGAGTATAATTCCAATAGCTCTATAATCATTTCTTTGACAATACCATTAATGCTGCCAAATCCATTATCTTGAAATGATAGAGCAATTTTAGATATATCTTCACTACTAGGACCACTATCTTTAGTAGTTTTATCTAATATACTTTCATCTTCTTTAATTTCTTTTTCTTTAATATCATTTACTTTAGTTTTATTTACTTTACTTTGGGGATTAATGTTAACATTAATCTCTCCATTGTCTTGGTTAATGTCATCATTAATACTTACAAGAGATAAATTACTGTATGCATTAATTGTTTTCTCATCTAAAAGCAAGAATTCTTTTGCTATTTCTACCTTTTGTCTTCTTTTTACTGCTTCAAAATATCTCTTCTGGATACCACTAGAAGTTAATAATTTATGTTCATTAAATAGTCTTTCATCAAATAAACCCCATTTAACGCAATCATTAATGATTACATTTACTTCATTAATGTCTACATTAACTCTTTTAGAAAAAAGTATCTGTTCCTTATCAGTCCAATCGTAATAATATCCTTCGTTATATATTTTCATTAACAATTTTATTACAATAGAAAATCCAACCATTCCATGTTGAGCTTCTATTATTGCAACTTTGTCATCTTGATCTATATCTGTATCCAGTGGAAAGTAATCCAATCCTACCTTCTGTGGCCTTGCCATATAATCACCTACCTTTGAGAACTTTTTGGGGGATTTTCTCCCCCTAATCAATTATCTAAAATGGAGTATCTTCTCCAAATGGTGTATCTGAAAAATCTACATCATTCATATCACTTTGAATTTCACCAGTTTCTATATCTACTTCATCTATTACATCATCCATTTCTGCATCTGTTTCTGCTTTTTTAGCAGCTACAAGTTGTCTTGTTCTTTCACATACATCTTCATACATAAATTTAGTAATATCTAAGCTGCCTTCAAAACCAAACTCATCCAAAACTTGTCTTACAATTTCCAAATCATTTTTAGCTAGTGAAAATAATGCCTTAGCTTGATGCTCTGAGATATTTATTTCTTCTTTTTCTTCTCCATTATCAATTTCTTCTTTAGTTACTAATCCATTTATTCCAAATGCTCTTTTTAATACAAATACTTCTGCTACTTTCTGAATCATTGCTGAGGGATAACTCTTCCAGATACTCGTGTTTTTGTTATATTCATTAAATTCTACATAAGCTATAAAAGGTTTCTTTCCTTTTCTATCGCACCTGGACCATGCTCCTAAGATAGGTCCTCTATTAGCCCCAAACTTATGTGTTACTTTATATTCACTGGCATCTATTTCAAAAACATCTCCTTCTCTCACTACGAAGGACATAAGACCCTCAAAGTCCTCATTCATTTGTGCATACTTTAAATATCCATCCCTACTTGTCATAATTGTAGTTTGTCCACCAAACTTCATAAACCATATTTCTTTTTTAAATGGATCTAAATTATATTGGTTTGCCAAATACATAAACATATTCAATTCATCTGCAGTAGCTCCCTTTGCTACTGTATTTTTTATCAGCTCTACTTGCGAAGAATTAAACCCAGTACTTACTTGATTATTTATTCCCACTATATTGGTCATTCCTGTTCCCCCTTATTTTTTACTTAAATCTACTAATTGAAATTCCTTATATAATTCAATCAACATTAAATTAGCTCCACACTTGCAAATGCACCGTTCATATTTTTTTAGCTTTAAATTTATTTCACTTTTGCAAGTAGGACATTTCATGCTATCCTCTTAATTGCATTTCTAATATTTAATCTAGCTTCTGAGAAATTAATTTCTTCAATTCTCTCCTCGTTATCTACTGCTTTGAAAAACTCTTCTTCTGTTATCTCATCAGTCACAATAAATCCGTCATATTCCGATGCATATGCTTTTTCTATTAGATAGTAATTTTTATCTTGATCAACGACTTTAAGATAGGTTTTCCTCACTAAATCTATACGACTTCTTTTCAACTGTTTAAATTTCATGTATATTTCCTCCCAAATATGATATAATTAATCTATTAAAATATTTTTTAGTACCTTGAGCTTTTCAGATGGCCGTCTGAGAGCTCTTTTTCCTTTTTGGCTTTGTATCTCTTAATTCTTTTCAATATATCTGAATCACTTACTCCATAAATTTCCCCTATGGCTCTAAATGTTGTCCCTTGTTCTCTTAGAGAAATCATATCTTCAGTATCATTATCATTCAGTTTAAACTTTTCTTCTGATATAATTGAAAAAGCTTTTTCTGGTAATGTGTATTTTTCAGAACATATAGCTATCGTTAATGCTGCAATATTATACCTAAGATCTAATGCAGTTTCAGTCAAAATTTACACCTCCTACTTTTCTTCTAAGATATGTCTTAATAAATTTATCTCTATCTTCAATGTTGCAATCATCACTTCTTTAAAATGCCTTTCTCTAAGGTTTAATTCTGTATTTTCATCTTCTAATTCTTTGATCTGTTTTTGTTTATCTCTTAGATATGCATTTACAACTCTTTCACTCCTCACTCTTCTCCCACCTCTCTACAATAAATTGAATTTAACTCCCTTTCTATTGGTATCCCTATCTTTTTAACTTTGTTTTCCCACTCTTCCCATTTTTCTGCTGTATACTGGAAACCCCATTTATCACCATACTTTTCAAACATTTTTCTCCTAGCTTCATTGCTATCTTTAGCGAATACTGGCTGATAATGATTTTTTAATGGATGATCACCGCAAAATGTAAATATGAACTTTTTCATCATTTCTCCTCCTAACTGGTCCAAAATTCAGTATTAGATAATTTCACCGATAATTCCTTGTCTTCTTCATCTGTTCCATGGATAAAATAATCAAAATTATCTTCTTTAAATAGTTCTTCTATTTTGGTTACACAAATATTTATATTGTCAAAAATCAAATCACCCCTAGTTACATAGAAATCATACATTTCTCCTACTTCTATACAGTCAACTAAATAATTTAATTGGAATTCTAGATTATTTATGCTTAGAGCTTTTGCATATCTAACCCATAAACGATCTTCATCCTGTTTATAAAAAATTGATTTTATCATCTTAACACCTCTTTCTTACCCTTCACCCAATCAACTGGGATTTCTCCTGTTTCTTTAATGAGGTTCATAATACCTTCTGCTGCTGCTTCCTTCGTAACTTCCTCTTCAAAACAAAATGTAAGAGTATATTGTTTGTATGCGTCTAATGTTGGAATTGGATTTATATATCTAGATTTCACTTCTCTCCCTCCTTATCTAGAAAATACTACTGATAGCGCTGCACCTGCTAACTCTCTGACTTCTTTCGTTACTTGATCCCATCTGTGAGTCTCATGGTCTTCTATCATTCCATCACAAGCTATTTTGACCATACAGTTTTTTACATCTTCTACATCTGATGATTCCTTTTGCAAGACTAATACAGATTTTGCTATATCGTCTATACTAATAGGTGGTAGTATTTCCATACCTAAATTTGTTGATTGTCTTAAATGTTCGTATCCAAGCCATCTAGTTCCATATACTTCTGTCATATCAGCTACTACATCTCCATGAGGGACTGTAATCCCAGATTCATAATTCCCTAATGCTCGTACACTTACGCTTAACTTTTGTGATGCCTCTAATTGAGTTAAACCTGCAACATTTCTAGCTATTTGGTATATGTTTCTGCAACTTTCATTCATTGTTTTCACCTCCCACTATGATAAAATTTAATTAATTAATAAACTTATCTATTATCTATTCCTCACCTCCCTAGCCTCGTTTCTAAGTACTTTTTTTGCTACTCCTATGCAATCCTTACCTTGTCCTACTAAAATCCAAAATAGAACGATTAAAGGCAAGATAAGGATTGTCCCATCCACTCCAGTACTAACTATTTTTTCTATAATCTTTATTAGTGGATTTAACATTATTTTTCTTTTCCTTTCTCTTCTATTTCTTTAGCCTCTGCTACTCGGACCAAATTACCTAAAGCATTGAAAAGGCTTTTCTCTAATGCCTCATAATTTTCATCATAGGCAGCTGCTATTTCTTCTGTAACCAAATCTGGTAATCTACCCATAATCCCACCCCTTTCCATTTACTCCAATAGTTTCCGCTATTTTTGAATATATTTTTATGAGATAATTAAGTTGTACTAAGCTGTATGGTTGTTGTCTCTAGACAACGGTGTCCTTAAAAAAATAAACTGGCTTATTTCTATTTTATTTTTATTACAAAAGTCAATTAGTCTAGAAATAAATTTATTTCCTCCATTGACTTCATTTTTCAATACTCTATATACATATGAATAATCAAGTCCTAATTCTTTAGAAAATCTGTAAGATGTCCAGTTGTTTGTATTTATATAATCATTTATAGCTTCAACATTTATTAGTTCATTCACTATTTTCACCTCCCAAAATCCAACCATTGTTTTTAGACAACACTTGTTTAATAACAATATACCATAAGTATTGTTTTTTGACAACACTTATTTTGAAAATAATTTCACTCTTATTGTTTATTAACAATATATGTATTAACATATAGATATAAATAAAATATAAAAGGAGGGATAATATTGTCACAATTTAATAAAGAGGAATTCTCTGAATTACTGCAAAAGGCTCAAGGCAACAGATCGTTAAATCAATTCGGATTGAAATCTGGTGTTGATCCAGGATATATTTCAAGATTTATTAACTTGCTTAGAAACTCCCCTCCATCTCCTGAGATATTACAGAAACTAGCTGATGCAGCCCACAATGAAGTGACTTATGCTGACTTAATGCAATCCGCCGGATATATAGAAAAAGATATTGATAATAAAATTATAAAAGGCACTCCCGAAGAACAAGACATAGTCCCTGAAGAATTCACCAATGCTGATGAGGCTCGTGCATATGTAAATAAGCATCAGATATTTGGTTCTGGAGGATTTGATGCTGATAAATTAGATGATGAGGAGATTTTAGAGTTTGCTAATGCTTTGCTAGAACAAATGAAGATGGTTAGTTATAAATATAAAAAGTAGTAATAAATAAAATATAAAAATCGGAGTGCTAAAATATGAATGATAACAATCAATTATTTGAATTAATTAGTAAAATGTACGGTGAAATGCAAGAAGGTTTCGGAAAAATTAGAACTGAAATGCAAGATGGATTTAAAGAAGTAAATGAAAGACTAGACAGAGTGGAAAACAGAGTTACTATTATGGAGCAAGATCATGGAAAAAAACTAGATTTATTATTCGATGGATATAAGCAAAATGCTGAAATATTAGAAAGAATTGAAACAGAAGTATCTAAGCATGAAGAAGTAATAATTAGAAGAGTAAAATAGTAATAACCAAAATATAAAAAACTAATGTTATTACCAATGGCAGGTGATTATATGGATTTAATTTGGATAGATGAATATGTTGATGGAGTAATAGACTACTGCTATTCTAGAGATATTTTTGAAATATATAATACACTGGACATAAGCATAAAAAGATTAGATAAAGATGATCTACTCCTCCGGGGTAATGAAGCTCTTTATATTAGAAACTATTTTGGATTAGAAGTAGTTTTTATTAAGAATAATCTTCCTTATAAGTATGAAAAGTTTGTTTTATCTCATGAACTTGGACATGCTCTATTACATATAGAGATAGCTCAAGCTGCTTATAATAGTAAACTTATAAACAAGGGTAAGTTAGAAAAGCAAGCTGATTATTTTGCCTTAAAGCTGTTAGATATTGAGATAAATAATGTAAATTATGAAGGTCTTACAACAGATCAAATAGCAAAGAAATTTTACATCACTGAAAAAAGTTTAGGTTATGTTTAATAATAAAATATAAAATATATTTAGCTCAAATTTAGAGATTTGAGTCCTTTTTAAACCTTATGGTCGAACTGACATTCGACATATTTCGACATATTTTTTATTATTAATACTATTAAATGAGGGGGATAAAATTATGATTTATGGTAAAAAGATAAAGTTAAAAAAATACTTATTTAAAAACAAGAAAAGCTTCACTACTTTTTTAGAACAATTGAATTCATATGTGAATGATCAAAATGTTCAATATGAAATTGAATTATTTAATAATAATTATTCTATGGAGTTCAACAGTTTTGATACCTTAATCGAAGCTGTCAATGCCTCAAACATCATTTACTATTTAAAGATTTTTTTGATATCAGATAAATCACAGGCCCCTAACAAAATTGAATTAATTTATCATAACATGGATGATTTAAAGCATAAAACAAATATTAAATTATCCTCTAAGGATGCCAATTGGATAGAAACTACTGAGCAAGAAATTCTAGAATTATTAGAAGATAAGAAAAATTCCTGGAGTTTTCTCACTAATGACTTTATTACCATGTTAATGGCAGGTCTAATTTCAATTTTGTATTTCTTTGTATTCTTTAATGCAACAGACCTTAGCAATATATCTAACTTGCTTAAATTTATGATTATGTATTTATTTATATTCTTCGTTTATGAGGTGTTAATGCTGTCACTAATTCCAACTTTTAAGATTAAATGGAAATTACCACTTAATCCAGTTATTAAATACTTAAGGAACAAAATTACCGATAACATAGTTAATACTATTTTAAGTGGAATTACAGGAGCAATAATCACCATTTTTGTTGCTAGATTATTTCGCTGAGATAGATATAATAGTTTTTAATAATAAAATTAAGGGGGATATCAAATGAAAAAAAGAAGAATTACATCATTTATGCTAGCTGCAGTAATAGCATTAACACCTTCCAGTGCACTTACGCATAGTGGTAGAACTGACAGCTCTGGTGGACACAAGGATAACAAAAATAAAAGTGGTCTAGGTTCATATCATTACCATTGTGGTGGCAACCCTCCTCACTTACATAAAGATGGAGTTTGCCCTTATATTAGCTCCACTACTTCTACATCTACTACTAAAACTAGTACAAGCAGTACAAAAAAGACTTCTACTACATCTACCTCGACTAAAAAAGCAGAAATTAAGAAGGTCCAGGAAAAACTTAATGAATTAGGCTATGATTGTGGTACTCCTGATGGAGTTGCTGGAAAGAAAACAACTGCAGCTGTTAAGAAGTTTCAAGAAGATAATGATCTTGAAGCAGATGGGATTGTAGGATCTAAAACTAAAGATGCATTGGGGATATAAGCCTACTAGTTTAATGACTACTGACGAAAAATTCAGACATAATAATATTGTTTGAATTCTTCATAAAATTATAAAGGGGGATATTATGATACAAATACCACGAAGCTTTTTAGACGAAAATGAGTCTTATTTAGTTATACCAGTATTAAGGAGATTTTGTTCTAAATATAATCTTAGACAGTTCAATGTTAGAGAAGAATTACTAGATGAAATATTAGATTTTGCAAATATGAATGACAATAATAGAATTATTTTTTTAAACTGGCTAGAAGAAAGTCTAAAAGAGGGTAATAAACATATATATATAAGAGATATTTTTTCAAATAATGAGCAATTTGATGAACTAAAAAACCTTGAAACATGTGAAGAAATTTTAGCTACTATATATGAGGATTGCCCAAATAATTATATTTCAGAGGCCACACATGAAATTGAAATAAAGTTACAAAACTACCGTATACATCATCGTGATAACATAGTTCATAAATTATCTTTTAATTTTACTATAAAACTTCTTTGTGGTGATAGCATAATGGATGTTGGCAGATATATTATTTTTCCTGTTTTTATAGATGTTGACATTGAAAACAATTATATATCTGGAAGAGCAAAGCCTAAAACTAATTTATTCAAAAAAACTGATCCTACTAATGACACTTTAATTCAAAACTTAAAAGTTAGCAATAAAGAATTAATCATTGAAGCTATTAAAAAAATTAAGAATGATTTAGATCTAGAATTTAGAGATAACTATGAATCTCATACAATATTTAGGAATAAGCTATTTAATTTATTAAAGTATTATACATTTACACCTGATGAAATTCAGTGTAAAATTAATAGTATGACCAATAAAATTGATAATTTCATTAATGATGTATTTAGTGAGCTTGAAATTCCGTTATTAAGCAATTTCGATAACGCTAAAGAAGATTTAAATATTTTTATTGAGAAATTTATTTCAATAAATTATGATGATCAAACAATTTTTACAAAAGACCGTGATGCTTATCCTGTTAGGTTATCAGCCACAGATTCGGAGTTAACTAAAATTTCCGAAGCCAGTGCTAACAGGGAACCATTACAACACAAAGAAAAATACTTTGACAACAAGAAATCAATTGAAAGAGATGAAAGTTGTGATGGGATGATGTTGTGCTTCAATAGGAATAATACTAAATATTTCGGCAATAATCCTTTTGTAGTATCTTTAGAAGTAATACAGGGATATTTATCGCTAAAATTTCCCCAATATGTAGAAGAGGAGGATATTCAACATGTTTTATCCAGAGCTATCGAAGATAGTGAATGATTTGTTTTCAACTGAATTAATAGAAGAATTAGATGTTTGGTTCGCTTCTTTACCAAGAAACCATAAAGATAAAATTACAGCTTCTAAAATATCTATTAAGTTTGATATAGATTTTAATATTTCTATTATTCTATTAGAAGAATGCTGTGGAGTTGGTATTCTCAAAAAAAACTATGCAATTACATGTCCGATTTGTGAACATGTGCTAAAGATTTCTAGTGATGATAAATTATATGAAGATATAAGCAACATAGCATTTTGCTATAATTGTGATGAATCTAAATTAGGCTTTACATCAGATAATATATTAATATTATATAGTCTCATAAAAAACCCAACCAACAACCCAGATAAAGTAAAACTATTGACTAAAAAATATATTGAAGAATCAAAAAAACACAAAGGTATCAATACTTCTACTTTAACAGATTATTTATCTAAGAGCGATTGTAATCCAAATTCAATTTTTTACAATCCAAATGAGAAAGAAACGGAAGAATTAGCTACATTATTATCTAATTTAACAGGGACATTCGATAACACTACAGATAAAGGTAATGCTTTAGAGGATTTAGCTGAGTTCTTACTAAATATTGTCAAGCCTTTTAAAGTTTCAAGAATAATAAGGACCCCAACCAATCAATTAGATGTTGTAATAAGAAATCAGTTACCCCTTCCAGGGTCTATATTTCTTATCATGGGAACGCATTGTATCGCTGAATGCAAGAATGAAAAAGAAAAGCCTGATAATACTTACTATCACAAACTAATAAGTATTTTAAGATTAGCTAGTTCTAATTTCGGGATAGTTTTTTCTTTTTTACCTGCTGCAGCTACATGTAAAACAATTGCCCGTGAGACATACCTTCAGGATAAAACAATAGTTATTAATATTCATTATGAAGATTTCAAACTAATCATAGAGAAAAATATGAATTTTCTAGACATTATTGAAAGCAAAGCTTTAGATATCAAAATGAACTCAACAAAAAACCTCTATGAAACAACATTATTTCAAGAAAGTGGACATGTTAATATCTAATTTTAAAGCTACTTAAACCGTAGCTTTTTTTATATCCAAATTTCAATTTACTTTTCTTTTTGCTTCCAAACTAAATAGTATATGCTATAATAAGTAAAAGAACGCTTGTTTAGAAGGGGGATAATTTATGGCTATAACTGTTAGACAAATGAAAATAATTGATGGTGCTCCTCTAGCTGCAATATATACTAGAAAATCTAAAGCTACAGAGACTGGAGAATCAATTGAGAATCAAATAGCTAGATGTATAGCTCTATGCGATTATAAAGGCTGGGGATACATTGTTTATGTTGATTATGACTACAGCGGAAAAGATACAGATAGACCTGATTTTTTTGAGATGATAAAAAAGGTTAAGAACAGTGAGTTTGATTATGTTGTTGTATACCATATTTACAGATTTGCTAGAAATATGAAAGACTTTACTGTGTTAATGGACGAATTGCAGGATTTAGAAATAGGGTTTACAAGTATCAGTCAAGACTTTGATACATCTACACCTACAGGTCGAGCTGCAATGTATATGACAGCAGTTTTTGGACAACTTGGTAGAGAAGATACTGCAATGCAAGTAAGAGATAATATGATTTACCTTGCCGAAAAAGGCCGCTGGAATGGTGGTCCTATTCCCTATGGATTTGATACTTATTCTGAATTAATCGATTATAGAAATGATGAAGGAAAGAAAAAAGTTACTTATCTCATTAAAAATAAAAAAGAATCAGAGATAATCGAAATGTTTTATGAATGGTATCTAGCCTCTGATGGCTCTGTAAGAAGTATTACCACTAAAGCCAATGAGTTGGGTTATAAAACTAAGAAAGGCGCTTACTGGTCCCATAATCAAGTTTCAAGGATATTACAAAACCCTCTATACTGTATTGCTGATGAAGAATCTTATAATTATTTTAAAAGTAATACTGAAGTTAATATTGTTGATGATAAAGAAAAATATAATAGTGAAAATGGCCTTATGTATTACAACCGAAGAAGACAATATAAAAAAACTAGTAGATATAGAGAAGAATCTGAATGGATACTTTCGATAGGAGAACATAAAGGATTTATTCCAGGGGAAGTATTTACAAAAGTGCAATTAAAACTTAATGAAAATAAAAATACCGCTCCTAGATCTGGCCAAAGTTTAAGATCCCCTCTTGTTGGTCTAGTGAAATGTGGTCGCTGTGGTTCTAGTATGTCTATTTATGGTGGTACTAAGAATCCTAATGATAAGTCTAAAGGATATTATCATTATTTCAGATGTCTCACTCGTGAGCAAAAGGCTAGAATTTTATGCGATAATAGCAATGTCAGAGCGGATGTTTTGGAAGATTTAATCTTGTCCCATATTAGTGCCCTACTTGATAATGAAAACTCCTTAAAATCGATTTTAGAGGCCACAAATAATAATATTGCAGATAACATTGCCCCTCTTACTACTAAAAAGAAAAAAATAGAATCTGAATTAAGTAATATTGATGATGAAATAAATAATTTAGTTGAAGCTCTCTCTAAAAACATTCTTCCTTCACTTTTGATAAAAAGAAAATATAAGGACCTTGAAAATAAAAAGGTTGAGATTAGAAATGAATTAGAGAAAATCAATATTGAATTAAGTAATAATTATTATGTAGAGAAATATAATTTTGATACTGTAGCCAAACATATTAGAAATTTGAAGTATAATTATAGGCTTTTGAATTTTGAACAAAAAAAAGAACTTCTTTATAGTATTGTAAAGGAAGTTTCAATAAATAGAAATAAAGTTAAGCTGGTGTTGTACTTTCTGCCTGGGAAATCACTTCAAGAGTATAATGATTTGTCGGATTGCTTACGCAAGGACAAGGATTCATACTAGCGATAAGCATAAACTTTGATGGATATGTTAGACTTGAATTTGCCCTTGATATAGTAACGGTTCCGTCTTCCAAAGGCTGACGTAAAACTTCTAAAACAGATTTTGGAAACTCTGGCAATTCATCTAAAAATAGTACACCATTGTGAGCTAAAGAAACTTCTCCCGGCTTGGGGACTCTACCCCCACCTATTAAGGATATGGCTGAAGATGTATGATGTGGCGATCTAAATGGACGTTCATGCATAAGAGATTTGGACGAAAGTAATCCAGAAATACTATAAATTTTAGTTACTTCAATTGCTTCTTCAAAGGATAATTTAGGCATTATAGTAGGTAGGCTTCTAGCTGCCATAGTCTTTCCCGCACCCGGAGGTCCAATGATAAGTATGTTATGTGAACCTGCAGCAGATATCTCTAAAGCTCTTTTTAGACCTGCTTGTCCCTTTATATCCGAAAAGTCAATAGAATAATCAGTCCGTAATTCTGCAGAATTGGTACCATGGTTTTTATATGGGTCTATATGTAATTCATTGTTTAAATAATCAACTAATTGGCTTAATGTACTAACAGGAATTATATCCATATCTTCAATCATACTGCATTCATCTTTATTTCCATAGGGGATTATACATTTTGATACATCAAAGTCTCTCATAGAGATGACCATTGGCAGCGCTCCTTCAATGGGATTAATCTTACCATCTAATGATAACTCTCCAATAAAAATTATGTTTTCAAAATTCCCACCTTCTATAACTCCTGATGATTTTAGTAATCCCACAGCAATTGCTAAATCCATTTGTGACCCTTCTTTTTTAAGATTTGCTGGAGCTAAATTTATAGTAATCCTACTTAGAGGAAATTCGTATCCACTATTCTTGATTGCAGCTCTGACCCTTTCCTTTGACTCTTTTATAGATGTGTCTGCAAGCCCAACAATATTAAATACTGGTAATCCTCTCGATAAATCAGTTTCAACTTCAACAATGATACCGTTTAACCCCTGTAATACGCAAGTATTAATTTTTGAATACATAAAAAAACCTCTTTTCCATATGTATTTATCTTATTCCCTGGGTAATAGTGAAAATACGCAATTTTCCAATTATTATCAACAAAAAGCATTATCTATATGATTTATTTTTGTATTTCCTGTCATATAAACTTCAATTATGTCATACCTTGTTTGATAGTTATCTAACTGATTTTGTTGTAGATATATATATGAGCAATAGATAATCTTTTCTTGTTTTTTTCTATTTACAGCCTCATATGCATATCCATAGTTAATATTTGTCCTAGTTTTAACTTCAACAAATACTAATATATCTTTATACATAGCAATAATATCGATTTCTCCAATTTTATTTCTATAATTTACATTCAAAATATTATATCCTTTTGATACAAGATATGATTTTGCAATAACTTCCCCTTTTTTCCCTTTATCAATATTATTTGTCATATAATCTTCCTTTTTTTATATCTAAATTATATACATAAAATATTATCTCAGCCACAGCCTCATATAATTCAACAGGAATCTTTTCATTGATTTCTAGTCCAATCAAACTATTTACAAGTTCTTTATCTTCATATACAGTTATATCTTCCGCAACAGCTTTTTCAATTATATTTCTTGCTACAATTCCCTGCCCCTTTGCAATTATCTTAGGCGATGTTTCCCTATTATCATAAGCCAATGCTACAGCTTTTTCAAGATTTTCTTTGGATTTGCTTTTATTGTTTTCCATAATTTTATACCTTTAAATCTAATATATAAGTTGGATTAGGATTGGAGATCATAGTATCAAGAATTTGAACAATACTATCGGTTACAAAGTCAATCTTGTTTAAAACATATCCCAGTGAAGATATTTTTTCAACTAATAAATCCTCTGCTGATTGGAATAGTTCTAAATCCTCCCTTTTTATACTAATCTTTGCATTAATTAGGTCCCCTAATAATTGACAAGAAATGCTAACCTTACCAAGATTATTGGTATTTAAATTAATAAAGATATTAATATTTTCATTAGATCCTTTTTTCTTTCTTTTATCCTCTAGAAAAGTTAGTATGCCATCAAGATTTTCTTTTCTATGATGAATTGGTAAAAAAACAAGTGACAAATCACTATTCAGTTCTCTTAAAAAATCGATTTTATTTTCCAAACTCTTAAGTTCATCCTTTTGCTGTAAATTTGCATTATTACTTAAATTCCTTAATAATACTTGAAGTTCTTCTAATTCATTGTCTCTAAGTGGCATATAATCATTCAGGATGTCCTTGTCTTCTATATTTAATAAAGCTCTATCAGGTTGCATATTTTCTATTCTGTTAATTATTGTATTTACCTTTTTAAAATCATTAGCAAAATCAACAGGATTATTATTTAACTCTCTCAAATTTTTTACATTATTAAGTGAAGGTTTAATATTGTTTTTTATCAAAAAACTAGTTAATTTAAGAAATTCTTCTTCTTTATTAAAAATAATCTCATTATTAACATTTTCATTGTCGCTAGTCATCTTTTCAGTATTAATACTAGTATTAATTTCATCCCCCAAAAACTCTTTGACTATTGAACTAATCTCTTTCATATTTTGATAGTCATTTTTATTTGCTACTAGCATATATTTTATATCCTCTTTTTCTATAGGAATATAAGTATTCACTCTATTTAATTCAATTGTCAAAGGCCTTTTTGCTTCTATTTGAGAGTTAGATTCATTATTGATTTGGGGATTATTCTCTGAGTAGCCAATGTTCTTAGTATTAGGACTAACTAAAACTACTTTTTCTTCATCTTTAATATTTATCAATTGAAGTAATTTCTCAAGAATCTTAATTCCTTCGTTAAGTTTTTGCTCGGTAATAGAGTCATTATACTTCATTAGATTTTCTACTAGACCAATGGATAATTTAGTTTCTTTAATATTTATACTTTGAAGTAATTTAGAAATAGAGCGATTTTCTTTAAAATCAATCTGAAGGCTGTCATCTTCATTTATTGGTTTTAGATTAATTACACTATCTTTTATAGATTTAACTAAAAAGGAAATTTCATCGTTTGTATTCATCTTCAAATCTGTTTCAACTCTAGCCTGAATAGAACCATGACCCTTAACTTCAATAATTGCTATTTGATCTAAAAATGTTAAAATCTTTCCTTTTAAAATAGACCCTTCTTTTAATAAAAGATCTTTATTATTTAATAGTAAATTATTTAATAAGTGATTTTCAATTTTCAATGAAATCATCCTTTATTATCCTATTTTATTATATTCTTCAAAAATGTCAGTCTATGAATAGGAGATGGGCCAATTTCTTTTATATACCCTATATGTTCCTTAGTGCCATATCCTTTATGCTTCTGTAGATTATATCCCTGATACTGTTGATCCCATTCTATGCATAGCCTGTCTCTGAACACCTTTGCAATAATTGATGCACATGCTATTCCATGAGATTTGTCATCGCCTTTTATAATTGCTTCCTGTGGTATATTTACATCAATTGTTTCAGCATCAATGAGTAGAAAATCTACAGTCACACTTATTCCATTTCTATCCTTAAGATTTTCCACTGCCTTTTGCATAGCCAAACGAGTACTCTCTTTTATATTAATTTTGTCAATTACTGCTGAATCCACTCTACCAATTCCATATGCTAAAGAATTAGTCAATATTTCATCATATAGAGACTCCCGTTTCTTTTGTGTAAGTTTCTTAGAATCTTTTACACCGTTTATTCTTAACCCTCTAGGCATAATAATAGCACAGGCAATTACATCTCCTGCTAAACACCCTCTACCTACTTCATCTATACATGCAATAAAACTATATCCTAGCTCATAAATTTTCTCTTCGATTTCTAGCACACCAACAACTCCTATTCTTGGGGGAATTCTAGTGTTACATTTCCTATTATACCTCTTCTAAACTCGTCTAAAACAATATGGCTAACCTTAGTATAATCAATTTCTCCACCCTTAATAATGCAACCTCTTCTTCTACCAATGTCTTCCATTATATTCAAATATGATTTACCCTCAATTTCAATATTATAACGATTATTCAAAAGGTTTGGAAAATATTTTGTAAGTCTTTCTATTAACTTGAGAGCTAATGTTTCAATATCTAAAATCTCGTCTTTTATGGCTCCAGTTAAAGCTAAATTTATACCAACTTCTTTATCTTCGAATTTAGGCCATAGGATCCCAGGAGTATCTAATAATTCTAGATTCCCTTTTGTCTTAATCCATTGATTGGATTTTGTTACTCCGGGTCTATTGCCAGTTTTAGCACCTTTTTTACCGGAGAGAGTATTTATTAAAGTTGACTTCCCCACATTTGGTATACCCAATATCATTGCTCTTGTTGGTCTATTTATTACGCCACGCTTCTCGTAAGCTTTTCTTTTAGTATCTGTTGCTTCATAGGATAACTCAAGTAACTTATCAATTCCATTTCCCTCTAGGGAGTTTAAAAAACAAGTTTTTATTCCCTTGCTCATAAAGTGATTCTGCCACGCTTTATTTCCATCGCTACTAGCCAAATCCGATTTATTCAATATTATAATTTTGGGTTTCACTCCAAGTATAGAGTCTATAATAGGATTTTGACTGCTTATAGGTATTCTAGCGTCAATTAATTCAAAAACTACATCCACCATAGGAAGGCTTTTCTGTATAGATTCCTTAGTTTTTTTCATATGTCCTGGATACCAGTTTATATTCATAATCTCACCCACTTAAAAAAATTGGGACTATACAAGTCCCAATTATTAGTAATTTCTTTTCTCTTTAACTTTAGCTGCCTTACCTTGTCTGTCTCTTAGATAGTAAAGTCTTGCTCTTCTTACCTTACCTCTTCTAGTAACAACTAATTTTTCAATTCTTGGTGAATTCATTGGGAATGTTCTCTCAACACCTACTCCATAAGATAATCTCCTTACTGTAAATGTTTCTCCTACTCCGCCACCTTGAATTTTAATAACTGTACCTTCATATAACTGGATTCTCTCACGAGTTCCCTCAACAACTTTGTAATGAACTTGAACAGTATCTCCAACATTAAAACTAGGTAAATCATTTCTTAATTGCTCATCTTCTAACATTTTTATAATATCCATTGTATAGACCCTCCCTTCTCATTAGATGTTCTTGCTTAATTAGCAGAGGACCATCCCTAATTCCATACGATATGAATTATAGCATATGAATTAATTAATTTCAACTAATTTTTATCTTCTAATTGGCTATTTACTTTATCTAAAATAACCTTTTCTTCTTTAGTAAATATTCTATCTTTCAACAAATCAGGTCGTTTTTTTAAAGTTGCTTTTAAGGACTCTTCTCTTCTCCAACTTTTAATTCTTCCATGATTGCCTGATAGTAAAACCTCTGGTACACAGTGTCCGTTAAATTCTCTAGGTCTAGTATACTGAGGATACTCTAATAATCCATTATAATGGGAATCCTCTATAAAAGATTCATCCGTTCTAAGAACTCCAGGTAATAATCTTATAATAGAATCTAATAATACCATAGCTGGAATCTCACCGCCAGTAAGTACATAATCACCAATAGAAACCTCTTCATCTACATAGTTTTCAATAATTCTATTGTCTACTCCCTCATAATGACCACAAAGTAAAATTAGATGAGTTTCTTTAGATAGTTCATTAGCTAAACATTGATCAAAGCTCTTACCTTGTGGTGATAAGTATATCACCCTAGAGTTGGGACTTTTTACACTGCTAATAGCATCGAATATTGGCTCAGGTTGCATTACCATACCTGCTCCTCCTCCAAATGGATAATCATCAACCTTCTTATGTTTATTCTTGGAAAAATCTCTAATATTTATACTATTAATTTCAACTATATGTTCATCACAAGCTCTACCTATTATACTCCAGTCCAAAATTGTAGAAATAAATTCAGGAAATAATGTTAGGATATCTATTTTCATTCTATCATTCCTTCAATAGGGTTAATTATTATTTTTTTATCAACTATATTGACATCAATAATAAATTGTTTTACTGCAGGTATGAGATATTCCTTATTTCCTTCTATGTTTTTTATTACATAGACATCATTACTAGCACCTTGTATTACATCTTTTATGGTGCCAACTATATTTGATTCAATATCTATGACTTGAGATCCTACTAAATCATAAATGAAAAAATGGTTTTCTGGTAATTTAACTAGTCCTTCTTCATCAACAAAAATATAATTGTCCTTAAAAGAAAGAATCTCATTTATATCATTAAAACCATTAAACTTTAATATAACAAAGTTTTTATGGTACTTGACTTTTTCAATCTGAACTCTTATTTTTTCTTCACCAATATATGCGATCTTTAAAAAATCGAATCTGTTAATATTATTAGTCAAAGGGAATACTTTTACTTCACCTTTGATCCCATGAGTATTAATTATTTTACCTACAATTGTATAATCCATTTTTTCACCTAACTTATAATAGTAAGGGATTAGTCTCCTTATCCCTTACTGAATGATTTCAACTATAACTCTTTTATTGTCTTTAATAGCGGCTGCTTTCACAACAGTTCTTATGGCTTTTGCAATTCTACCTTGTTTTCCAATAATTTTACCCATATCCTCTGGAGCAACTTTTAGTTCAATCATAATTGATTGGCTACCTTCTATTTCATTTACTGTTACTTCATCAGGATTATCAACTAGGGATTTAGCGATAAATTCTACTAATTCTCTCACTACTATCACCTCCTAGATACTATTCCTCAGTATTTATTACAGTTTCATTTTCATATAGGCCATTTGTCCTAAATAATCTGTCAACAGTATCAGTTGGTTTTGCTCCATTTTTAATCCAGTTCATTGCTTTCTCATTATCTATCTTAACTGTTTTTGGTTCAGTTAATGGATTATAATACCCAATTTCTTCTATAAATCTACCATCTCTAGGAGCACGGGAATCAGCAACAACTATTCTATAGAAAGGACTTTTCTTAGCTCCCATTCTTCTTAATCTAATTTTAACCGCCATTATTTTCACCTCCTTATAATATTCATAATCTATTTAGAAAAAGGGGAATCCTAATTTCCCTTTCTTCTTCATTGTTTTTTCCATATCTGTAAACTTCTTCATCATTTTCTTTGTTTCTTTAAATTGTTTAAGAATCTTGTTTACATCTTGGACTGAAGTACCACTACCCTGAGATATCCTTTTTCTTCTACTACTATCAATAATATCAGGATTTTCTCTTTCTTTCTTTGTCATCGATTGAATTATAGCTTGTATTCTTGCAATATCCCTTTCGTTCACATCCAAACCCTTAAGAGCTTTTGTATTCATCCCAGGAATCATACCCATTAATTGATCTATGGGTCCTAATGATTTCATTTGTTCCAATTGGTCTAAGAAATCATCAAAAGTAAATTGCTGACTTCTTATCTTCTTTTCTAATTCAATCGCCTTTTTTTCATCAATATTAGCTTGAGCTCTCTCAATAAGACTGAGAACATCACCCATGCCTAATATTCTCGATGCCATTCTATCAGGATGAAATGGTTCTAACTGATCAAACTTTTCTCCCATACCAACAAATTTTATAGGCTTTTGTGTAACAGCCCTAATAGATAATGCTGCTCCACCCCTAGCATCTCCATCAAGCTTAGTAAGAATAACTCCTGTAATACCAAGTCTCTCGTTAAAAGACTCAGCCACATTAACTGCATCTTGACCTGTCATTGCATCTAGTACTAAAAGTACCTCATTCGGTTTAACAGCTTCGTGAATATTCTTTATTTCAGTCATTAATTCTTCATCAATATGAAGCCTACCTGCTGTATCGATCAAAATAATGTCATTACCATTCTTCTTACCATGTTCTAAAGCAGCCTTAGCTATATCTACAGGGTTCACCTTGTCACCCATGGAAAAAACAGGCACATTCACCCTTTCTCCTACTACTTCAAGTTGCTTTATAGCTGCAGGTCTATAAATATCACAAGCGACTAATAATGGTCTTCTATTTTGTTTTTTTAGATTAAAAGCTAATTTTCCCGTTGTAGTAGTTTTACCAGCACCTTGTAAACCACACATTAAAATTACGGTTGGCGGGTTTGAAGCAAAATTTAATTTCACTTCGCTTTTTCCCATTAGATTCGTCAATTCTTCATTTACGATTTTAACCACATGCTGCCCCGGTGTCAGGCTTTCCATTACCTCTGCACCAATAGATCTCTCTTTAACTTTTTTTATAAAGTCCTTTACTACTTTAAAATTAACATCCGCTTCCAGCAAGGCAAGTCTTACTTCTCTCATAGCTAAATCTACATCTTTTTCTGAAAGTTTACCCTTGCCTTTTAACTTACCTAAAGCATTTTGCAATTTCTCTGACAAAGATTCAAATACCATTAATCAACCACCTCCAGACTATTATCTAATATTCTTTTGCTAATTTTATTAATAATCAGAGCTTTCTCTTGAATTTCATCATTATCTTTTTCTTTAGCTATTTTTATAATATCCTCAGTAATATCAATTATATTTCTAATATCAGCATGACTATTAAAAAACTTTCTTACTAACCCTAGATTTTCTTCATATTGATAAAGCTTTTGTTCAGCTCTCCTTAAGAGATCAAAAATACCCTGCCTTGTTACATTAAGCTCATCGCCAATTTCTCCTAAAGAAAAATCATGTATGTAGTATAGCTCTACTACTTGATATTGTTTTTCACTAAGCAACTTTCCATAAAATTCGAACAAAGTGCCTATCTCCACAAGTTTCTCAATCATTATATCACCAACATAATAGTACTGTCAAGTGTTTTGCTTGACAGTACTATTTTAGTCTAAGTTTTCTATTTTGTCAATAGATTAATTAAATATTGCCTCCACAAAATCTTCTACATTAAATTGCTGCAAATCTTCTATACCTTCACCTACACCTACTAGTTTTACAGGAATCTTAAGTTCAGATTGCAAACCAATAATAACGCCACCCTTTGCGGTTCCATCCAACTTAGTCAAAGCAACTCCAGTAATATTTGTAACTTCTTTAAACACTTTTGCCTGACTAATTGCATTCTGTCCTGTTGTAGCATCTAGTACAAGTAATATTTCCTTTGTTGCATTGGGATATTCTCTTTCAACTACTCTAAATATTTTATTCAATTCGTTCATTAAATTAGACTTATTATGGAGTCTACCTGCTGTATCACAAATTAATATATCAGATTTTCTTGCTTTTGCAGCTTGAACACCATCAAATATAACTGCTGCAGGGTCTGCACCTTCTTTATGTGCAATAAATTCAACTCCAGCTCTATTACTCCATTCTTCTAATTGTTCAATTGCTGCTGCCCTAAATGTATCACCTGCAGCAATAATAACTTTTTTCCCTTGTTTTTTAAAATTGTTAGACAATTTACCGATAGTAGTTGTTTTTCCAACTCCATTTACACCAACAACTAAAATTACTGCTGGTGATGGTTCTGTCTTTAGTTCATTGTCATTAACTGATTCTAACATTAGTTTTCTAATTTCATTCTTTAATAAAGTTTTTATGTTATCTGGATCAGTTACCTTATCTTCTTTTACTTTTTGACGAAGATTATCAATTAGCTCCATAGTTGTGTTCATGCCAACATCTGCACTTATTAACACTTCCTCCAAATCCTCAAAAAGCTCTTCATCTATCTTTTTGTATGACTTAAGTAATCCATCTATTTTATCGGACATATCTTTTCTGGTCTTAGTTAATCCATTTTTAAGTTTTTCAAATAATCCAAGTTTTTTTTCTATAGGAGTTTCAGTTTCTATTGCTACTTCTTCAGAATAAGATATTTCAGTTGGAATATCCAAAATAATTTCATCTTCAATATCTAAAATTCCTACATTTATCTCTTTTTCAGCATCTCCTTTCGAGTCATCATCAGCCTTAATAGTTTCATTTTCATAAGTTTCATCTTCAAAATCATCATTTACTTCTTCACCAAAATCTTGTAATTCTTCATTTTCTACTAATTCTTCCTTTGTTTTCTCTTTTTTCTTAAACCATTTAAACATTATTTCCCCCCTAACTTGCTATTTCATTTTTATTATCTTTTAGTTTAACCGATATTAATTTTGATATTCCATCTTGCTCCATTGCCACTCCATATAAAATATCAGCAATCTCCATAGTAGTCTTTCTATGAGTTATTAATACAAATTGTGTATCCTGATAGAACATTTTCAAATAGTTTGTATATCTACTGATGTTGGCTTCATCAAGGGCAGCATCTATTTCATCTAGTATACAAAATGGAGATGGCTTCAATTTAAGAATAGAAAACAACAATGCTACTGCAGTTAAGGATTTTTCCCCACCAGATAATAATGATAAATTTTGTAATTTCTTTCCTGGGGGTTGAGCGTTAATATCAATTCCAGAATTTAAGATATCGTCAACATCATTCAGAACCAATTCGGCTTGTCCTCCATCAAAAAGAATTTTAAATATTTCTTTGAAATTCTCATTAATCATTCTAAAGCTAATTACAAATTGATCTTTCATTTTACTTTCCATATCAATAATGACTTCATTGAGATTTTCTTTTGCATTTAATAAATCGTTCTGTTGTTTTAAAATAAAATCTAACCTTTCATTTAAAACTTTGTATTCTTCAATTGAACCTAAATTTACTGACCCTAGTTCTTTTATTTCTCCCTTTAAGCGCCTAGTTTCTACTAATTCATCCTGAATGTTCTTTATTTCAATTTCATGATTTAAAGCCTCTTCGTAAGATAGTTCATAATCTTCACTAAGTTTTTTGTGATAGTTTTCATATTGAACTGAAATCCTAGCTAACTTTACATCTTGAGAGTTAATCGTTCTTTCAGTTTCATTAATTATTTTATTTATATCTCTTAATCGGTCTTGCTCAGAATAAAACCCTTTCATAAGTTTATCTTTATCTTTAATTAATTCTTCCAATTCTTCTTTTGTTTTCGCGACAACTATATTTAATTCTTCAATCTTATTATTTATGGAATATTTAACTTTAGATATTTCTTCAATTTTAACAATATTGCTTTGAATCTCCTTATCCTTTTCATCAAAGGATATGCTTATATTTTGTATTTCTTGTTTATTTTCTTCAATTTTTTCATTTAAATTTCTTAACACATTTTCTATATTGTGAAGATTGATTTTCATATCAGTTGCAAATTTTGCTTTATCTTCCCTAATGGATTTTTCCTCATTTAAAGAAGTAGATAATAACTGTATCTTTCCTTTCTGCTCCAAACTCTCTTCTTCTAAGCTTTTTACTAAATTTGATAATTCTTGTCTTTTAGTATTAAAATCATTTATTTCTAAACTTAAACTTGTTATTTCTTTCTCAGCCTTTTTTATTAATTCACTTATTTTATTAGCCTCACTAGTATGTTTTTCTCGTAGATTTTCAGCATTTATTATAGAATATTCTGTATCCTTTATCTTTTCAGTAATTTTGAAGATCTTGTTTTGTACATCTTTTATATTTATACTTAATGAGGTACTTTGCTTTTCTAACTCTTCCTTCTCCAAATTTAAATCCTCTATCTCCATTTCCAAAGCTTCAATTCTACTTTTTCTATTAATAATACTAACAGAATTACTAGCATAACTTCCACCAGTCATGGATCCACCTGGATTTAGTACTTCACCTTGTAATGTAACAATTTTATATTTGTGTTTATACTTATTAGCTAATTTAATACCATAATCCATATCTTCAACTATTATTGTTCTTCCAAGTAAATATTTGAATAATTCTTCATATCTTTTATCATAATCTATTAACTCAAATCCTAGCCCCAGTATCTTAAACTTTTCTCTATCTTGTGTACTAATATCTATTACATTTCCACTTATGACATTAAGAGGCAAACAAGTAATTCTACCTAGTTTGTTTTTCTTAAGGTATTCAATTGCCTTCTTTCCATGTTCTTCTGTTTCAGTAACCATATTCTGTACATTTGAACCTAAACTGATATCTATAGCTCTTTCAAATTTCTGTCCTACTTTAACTAGTTCCCCAACCACACCTACAAGGCCTTCCTTTAATCTAGAATCATCCTTAGAAGCTATAAGTAAAGATTTAACTCCTTTATAATATCCTTCATAATCTTCTTCCATGTTTTTAAACAATTTTAGACTAGATTTCTTGCTATGAAGATCTGAATTATTTATATTGATTTTTTTATTTACTGAATCAAAAATTTCATTGTTTTCTTTTTCTATTACTTGGATATTATTAAGCTCTTCTAATAAAGTCGACAATTCTTCTTTAAAGTTACCTTCAGACTGTGTTATCTCTAGCTTGTTTTCAAGAATCAATTTTTCTTCTGTTTTCATCTCATTGATTTCTTTTTCTAATTGAAATATCCTTTTTTCAATATTATCATTAAATGAAGAAATACTGTTCAATTCTGATTTTTTATCAGATGTATTATTATAAATTCTAATTACATTGTTTTTTTCTACTTCAATTTCCTTTTCTTTATCTAATATAAATTTTATATCTTTTTCTAATTCTAAAGTTTTTTCTATATAAATATTGTTCAATTTATTGTATTCTTCTTGGGTAATAGATTTTTCTTTCACTAACTCCAAATTCATCTCTTCGATTGCTTTTAGCCTATTCACTAATTTATCTTTTTCGTCCTTAATTCTCTCTAAATCTTTATTATAAAACTTTTCTTTTTCTTGAATTAAAGAAAGTTCATTTTTATTCTTATCAAGCTCACTAGAATTAGATAAATTTACACCTCGAAGACTCTCAATCTTTTCCTCTAGAGTCTCAATTTTATCCTTCAAAATGTTAAATTCATCTTCTATAGTCTGCCTCTCTAGACTATTCTTATTGATTTCTTCCTCTAAAGTTAATTTTTCTTTATTTATTTCTCCTATTTGTAAATCTATCTTTCTAATATCTCTAATAAATAAATTAATTTCTAATTCTTTTAATCTGTTATATAATTTTGTAAAGCAATTAGCTTTATGTGATTGAGCTTCTAAGTTTTGTAATTGACTAGATAATTCGGATACCAAATCTTTAATTCTTATTATATTACCCTCTGTCTTCTCTAGCTTTCTTTCTGCTTCTTCCTTCTTTGATTTATATTTTACAATACCAGCAGCTTCTTCAAAAATACTTCTTCTATCCTCAGGTCTATTACTCAGTATTTCCTCTATCCGCCCTTGTCCAATAATTGAATAGCCATCTTTCCCGATACCTGTATCCATAAATAACTCTCTAATATCTTTTAACCTACAGGAGTTCTTATTTATATAATATTCGGATTCACCTGATCTAAACATTCTTCTAGTAACAGCTACTTCCGAATAATCAACTGGTATTAGACCACTTTTATTATCAAAAGTAATAGTAACTTCTGCATATCCCAATGCTTTTCTTTTGCTTGTCCCAGCAAAAATTACATCTTCCATTTTGCTACCTCTAAGGTTTTTTACACTTTGCTCCCCCAAAACCCATCTAATAGCGTCAGAAATATTGCTTTTACCACTACCATTTGGTCCTACAATAGCAGTAATTCCATCTTTAATATTTATCTCAGTCTTATCAGCAAATGATTTAAATCCTTGTATCTCAACTTTCTTTAGTCGCAATTATAACACCTCTTAATGTTATTATAAGAAAAGCTTCTATTGAAACATTAAAATTTAATAAAGCTTTTCTTGAAACTCATTGACGGAAAGTTCATAATCTTGTAAAACACAAAGCAGAACTTTCCTATTCCTTATAACTAAAGGTTTCCAAGTCAGTTAGGAAACCTTTAATATTTACTTAAATCATAGAATTTTCTTTTAAATAAGATTCCATGAGTAATTTCATATCAATTTTATCATAAAATTCATCAATTGTAATACTAATGTAATCTATATCCATTTGCTTTGCATATATCTTTATCTTTTTAAATCTATAAATACTATACAAATATTCCGAATTACTTGATTTCTGTCCTGCTATTGATGAAATATTTCTACTATTAGCTTCTATTATTAACATTTTGCCTTTAGTTTCTATTCTATTTTTAGTAAAATAGTAATTTAGTAAAATTTTAAATATATTTGCTTCTACCAATTGTCCAAAAGCCGGATGGAAAGGTCCTGCTACTACATCTTTTCCTAATTGAATGTTTTCAGTTGGCTGTAATCCCATTCTAATAACATCAATATCATTTATTCTAAATAACATAAGCAATATAGAACATATATCAACAGCTTTCTCAACAGAAATTGGAGTATAATTTCCTTCTAAATATTGTTTCTCTAAATAAGTATCTTTTATAACTAAGGTAGGATATACTCTAACACAATCAGGAGATAACTTAAGAAATTCTTTACAAGTATATAAGGATTTTTCAATAGTGTCCGATGGTAAACCAACCATCATTTGTAATCCCATATTAAATCCAAATTCTTTAATCATTTTTACTGACTTATATACATCGTCAGCAGAATGTCCTCTTCCACTTTCATATAAAACAGTTTCATTTAATGATTGAACACCTAATTCAATTGTATCTACTAAATAATCTTTTAGATTCTTTAATATTATCTCATCAATACAATCTGGTCTAGTAGATAATCTAATACCATCAATTTTGTTGTTTATTTTGTACCTGTAAGGTACCTCAAGTAATTTTTTCTGTATATCTATATCTATTGCGGTAAAACTTCCACCATAAAAAGCTACTTCTACTATGGATTCAGGCTTAAAGGTAGAAAGATGTTCTTCAATAATATTAGATACATCCTCAGGGCTTACATTAGTAGACAGTCCTGTGATTTTCTTTTGATTACAAAAAACACAATCGTGTGGACAACCAAAGTGTGGTACAAAAATAGGGATTATATAGTGTCTACTCACTTATTTCACCCATTATTAATAGAGCCTCTTTTGCAGCCATTTGCTCCGCTTCTTTTTTATTTCTGCCTGAACCTGTACCTACGATTCTGTTATCTACTATTACCTCCATATGAAATATCTTATTATGATCAGGACCTTCTTCTCTGATTACCTTATACTCAATCTTAGACCTGGTTATTTTTTGAAGATTTTCTTGTAAATCAGTCTTGTAATCAGTAAACAAGGCACCTTTAGCAACTGCATGAACAATATCAGTTTCAAAATTTTCAATTAAAAGTCTATTTACAGTTTCAAAGTCACTATCCATATAAATAGCACCCGTTAGAGCCTCACTAGCATCCGCTAAAATTGATTCTCTCTCTCTTCCACCTGTAGATTCCTCACCCTTGCCAAGAAGAAGAAAGCTCCCCAAATTTATTTTTCTAGCTGCATAAGCCAAAGATGATTCACAAACTACTTTAGCTCTAATTTTTGTTAATTCACCTTCTGGGTAATTTGGGTACTTTTTATATAGATATTGACTTACTACTAAACTTAGTATTGTATCTCCAAGGAATTCAAGTCGTTCATTATTATCTGTAATCTTCATTTTATTCTCATTTGCATAAGAACTATGGGTTAATGCAGTTTCTAACAATTTTATATTCTTAAATTTATAATTAAAATTGTCTTGTAATGGCTCTAAAAATTTTGCAAGTTTTTTACCATCTTTCATATCGTTACCCCCAACTCATTGTGATAATTAGGGCTTAACCTGCCCTAGTTATCATTCATCTATAGAATTTGTAATATATTCAACAGCATCTCCAACTGTCTTAATATTTTCCATATCTTCGTCTTCAACTTCCAAACCAAATTCATCTTCAAGAGCCATGATCAGCTCAACTAAATCTAAAGAATCAGCATTTAATGTATCCTTAAATGAAGTATCCTTCTTTATTTCTTCCTCATTAATATTAAATTGAGTAGCTATTATTGTCTTAATTTTACTAAAAATCATTATTATCTCCCTCCAAAATATTATTATTGACTAATATATGCATATTTTCTTGAATTATATTTATTACATCTTTATCAACAAACTTTATCATTTGTTTTATTGCATTTTTTATTGCAAAAGCATCAGAACTTCCATGGGCTTTTACAATAGGTTTCTTTATCCCTAGTAAAGGTGCTCCACCATATTCTCTGTAATCCATTCTACTCTTAATATTCTTAAGTTCAGGCTTAAGCAACAAGGCGCCAATTTTTGTCCTTATATTTCTTGTGAATTCTTTTTTAAGTAAGGTAAACATGGAAATAGCCATACCTTCAGTTAGTTTTAAAACAATATTTCCAGCAAAACCATCACTAACAATAACATCAACAACACCATTTGGCAATTCTCTTGCTTCAATATTTCCTGTAAAATTCAAACTTGACTTTTCAATAATTTCATATGTTTCTTTAGTAAGAATATTACCCTTACCCTTTTCTCCCCCAATATTTACAAGACCAATCCTAGGAGAAGTAATTCCCATTACTTTTTCCATATATATAGAACCCATTAAAGCAAATTGATTTAGATATTCAGGTTTGCAGTCTACATTAGCTCCTGCATCAAGAAGTAGTGAAAATCCAGTTAAGGTTGGATATAATACCGTCAAGGCAGCTCTTTCAATGCCATCTATCCTCTTAACAATGAAAATTCCAGATGCTAATAAGGCACCAGTACTACCTGCTGAAATAAAGCCATCTCCCAATCCATCAGCTAATGCCTTACAACCAACTACCATTGACGAGTTCTTTTTTCTCCTTATTGCTATTGCAGGGTCATCATCATTGGTTATTACATCCTCAGCATTTAGAATTTCTATTTTCCCTTTTTCGTATTTATATTTTAATAATTCATTTTTAATTACATCCTCTTTACCAACTAATAAAACTTCAATATTGAATTCATTAACTGCATCAACGGAACCTTTGACAATTTCAATTGGACTATTGTCCCCACCCATAGCATCAATAATAATCTTCATAATTACCCTCCAATGCTGTGTATTTTAGCCTACTGATATTTAATATATATTAGACTTAATAAAAAATCAATATAAAATTAAAAAAAGATAGTGATATCACTATCTTTCTTAATTATTCAACTGCTATTACTTCTCTGTTTTTGTAATATCCGCATGATCTACATACTCTATGTGGTTGTTTAGGCTCATGACATTGAGGACATTCAACAACTGTAGCTTTGTTTAGTGTATAAGAAGAAGCTCTTCTCTTATCTCTTCTGGTTTTAGAAGTTTTGCGTTTTGGTACCGCCATTTAAAACACCTCCTTAATTCTTAGGAAAAAGATTCTTTAATTTTTCAAGTCTAGGATCAATATTTTCATGAATACAATCACATACTGTATTATTTAAATCTGCTCCACATTTAGGACATAATCCCTTGCAATCAGAACTACACAAGGATTTCATAGGTAAAGAAAGAACTACTTGGTTTAGCACATACTCCTTCGGATCAAAGAAATCAGTATCATAATAAAGTATTTCTTCATAACCTTCATCCTCGAATTGTATTTCTTCTTTTCCCTTTATAAGCTTTCCAGACAAAATAGTTTTAATTTTATTGATAGTAGGTGCAAGGCATCTATTGCATACTTCACTATAAGTAAAAGCAATCCTAATATCTACAGTTTTTTCTCCATCTACATTAAAGATTTCACCTTCATATTGTATCGGATCAACTATTACAATATCTCTTCCACCTAAATCTAATCTTTTAATTTCTAGATTCCCTTCAAAATGGAAGGATTCATTGGGTTCATCAAGAAAACTCGATAAATCAATTTTCATATTCTTCACCTCTTAAACTAACAAACATTATTATATACAAGGTGGCTTCATTTTGTCAAGAACAATATTATTTTGATACTAAAGATAAAGTATCTCTAGCTATCATCAATTCCTCATTTGTAGGAATCACCATTATCGTAACTCCAGTTAAATCTTTATTAAGTTGAGCCTCTTCTCCTCTTACATCATTTAACTCAGAATCTATTTTAATTCCTAAACACTCTAATCCTTCACAAATTCTTTCTCTAATATAGCCTGAATTTTCACCAATTCCTGCTGTAAATACTAAAGCATCAACTCTACACAGAGTTGCAACATATGCACCAACATATTTCTTAACTCTATTCACAAATACATCTAGAGCTAGCTTAGATCTTGTATCTCCTTCGTTCATTGCTATTTCTAAGTCTCTAAAATCGCTACTATGACCTGAAATACCTAATACTCCTGATTTTTTATTTAGCATATTATTAACTTCATCAAATGTCATATCTTCTTTATCCATTATAAATGGTATTATAGCTGGATCTATATCTCCAGATCTAGTTCCCATTGCTAATCCTTCTAATGGCGTGAAACCCATACTAGTGTCCATGGATTTTCCACCTTCTACTGCACATACACTTGAACCATTACCTAAATGACATGTAATTATGTTCAAGTCTTTAATATCTTTACCTAGCATTTCTGCAGCCCTATTTGCTACATATTTATGAGAAGTTCCATGGAAACCGTATCTTCTAATTTTATATTTTTCATAAAACTCATATGGTATTGGGTAAATATAGTTATCCGGTTCCATAGTTTGATGGAACGCAGTATCAAATACTCCAACCATTGGTGTATTTGGCATTAATTCTTGACAAGCTTCTATTCCAGTGATGTTAGGAGGATTATGTAATGGTGCTAACTCCACACATTCCTCTAAAACTTTCATAACCTTATCATCAATAATAACTGATGAAGCAAAAGTTTCTCCACCATGTACAACTCTATGACCTACGGCTCCTATTTCATCCATGGATTTAATAGCACCATGATTTTCATCAATTACTGCATTCAATACTAATCCTAATGCAACTTTATGATTAGACATAGGTTCTTCTATTATAACTCTTTCTTTGCCAGTAGTATCATGCTTGATTTTAGAACCTTCAATTCCTATCCTTTCTACTAGACCTTTACATAGTACAACTTCTCCATCCATATCTATAAGTTGATATTTTAATGAAGAACTTCCACAGTTAATTACAAGAATTTTCATATCTTTTCCTCCTATTATTTGTTTAATCTATATTTAATAATATTACATTTGTGTTAAAAAATCAACATGATATAATTAAAGAAAATATATTTTGGAGGTAACTATGACAATCTTAGGACTTATAACTGAGTATAATCCATTTCATTATGGTCACCTATACCATCTAGAACAATCTAAAATAAATACCAATGCTGATTTCTCTATTGCAATAATGAGTGGTTCATTTTTACAAAGAGGAGAACCTTCTTTTATAGATAAATGGACGAAAGCAAAGATGGCAATAAATAATGGTGTTGATTTGGTATTAGAATTGCCATTTGTCTTTTCATCCCAAAGTGCTGAAAATTTTGCCTATGGTGGAGTAAAATTAATGGATAGTTTAAATATTGTTGACTACTTATCATTTGGTAGCGAAGTTGGAGAACTTGAACCCTTACTTCAAATATCTAATATCCTATCTAATGAACCAGTATCTTATAAAGAAATGCTGAGAAATAATTTATCTACAGGTTTATCATATTCAGTATCAAGAAGCAACGCTATAGAAGAATATACGAATACATTCTCTACTGATAGTCAGTTTGATTATAAAGAAATCTTAAGCAAATCAAATAATATACTTGGAATAGAATATTTAAAAGCTATAAATAAAACCAATTCTAAAATAAAGCCAATTACAATAAAACGATCTGGTAGTTCTTATAATGATCTTGACTTATCTAATGGCCATGCAAGTGCAACTGGAATTAGAAATATAGTGAAAAAAAAAGGACTTAATTCTATTAAATCTCTGGTTCCAATAGAAACATATAATTGTTTAGAAGAATATTTATGCAAATATAATAATTTTAACTACTTGGAAAATTATAATCAGATATTGCTTTATTTAATCCTCTCAACGGAAAAAGAAAAACTTGAAGGCCTAATAGATATTGAAAATGGGCTGGAAAACAGAATAAAAGATCAAGGAGTTAAATCTAATAATATCAAAGAGATAATAAATAGTATTGTAACTAAAAGATATCCAAGAACTCGTATTCAAAGATTATTTGTCCATTTACTAAATAACCTATATAAAGATAATTTCGAACAATTATATAAATCTTATCCTTCATATATTCGGGTTTTGGGTGCTAATAAAAATGGAGTATTATTATTAAAAAAGATAAAAGAAAACTCTACACTACCTATTATAACTAAATTTGCTGATTATAAACATCTTGACAATAAAGAACTTGAAGATATTTTAATTTACGACAAAAAGGCAACTGACCTTTTTTTCTTAGGTCTAAATCATCCAACACTTTTGTCAAATATGGATTATTTGATTTCACCTTATATAAAATAATCCATTATTATCTCCCTATAAATCATATTTTTTTATATGAAAAATATATTAGTATGGGAGGAGTGAATATGAAAAACAATAAAAATATAAGAAGAGTTATATCCAAAATATTATTAGCTTTATTTATTATAGTAGTATTAATAGGTATTTTATCTAATCCTATGCTCTCTTTAAATAGTGCTACATCAGGATTATCTTTATGGTTTAATATTGTCATACCTTCATTGTTGCCATTTTTTATAATCTCTGAATTGCTTATAGATTTAGGTTTTGTTAATCTTATCGGAAGACTTCTCCACCCCATTATGAAACCACTATTCAATGTACCTGGCGAAGGTGCTTTCCCCTTAGCCATGTCTATATTGTCAGGTTACCCTGTAGGTTCTAAAATAACATCTAGACTTAGAGAAAAAAACTTAATCACAAAAGAAGAAGGTACTAGATTGATATGTTTTACTAGTACCTCCGGACCTCTTTTTATGTTAGGAGCTGTTAGTATTGGAATGCTAAAGGATCCATCACTTGCGCCTATGATAATAATTCCACACTATCTTAGTATATTAATATTAGGTTTTATATTTAGGTTTTATAAACCAAATAAAACAAGAAAAAATCATACTCTAAAAAATCATACTAAAAATAATATATTTGAAGAAATGCAAGATTTCTTCAGTACATGGATTAGGACAAATAAATCTTTGGGTTCTATGATAACAAAATCAGTCAAAGAAAGTATGGATACAATATTATTGATTGGTGGTTTACTAATATTTTATTCAGTCCTAATTGAAGTTCTACTTAATTTCAGTTTTATTAATAGTATTTTGATTCATTTAATTAATAGATTCTCCTTAAACATAAATATAATAAAAGGATTAATCTCAGGTTTTTTTGAAGTAACCACAGGATGCAAAAACATAGCATTAACCAATATCAATTTAATCAGCAAAATCCTGATTATTAATTTTCTAATTGGATGGGGTGGAGTATCTGTACATAGTCAAGCAATTAGTTTTATTAATAATACTGATATAAATAGTAAATTATATATAATATCTAAGTTCTTTCATGGAATCTTATCCTCATTATTCGGATATATAATATATATATTAAAATATAAGAATTACACCCAAACAACTTTCTTAGAAACTATTTATATCCCGAAGCAATTTGTGTTAAATGATTGGATTTATGTATTAACAAATTCAACAAAACTTGTACTAAGTATAAATCTTTATGTATTTATACTATCAATATTTATTTTCTTACTACATAGGAAGTTTGGAAAAGAACTTAGTTAGAACCCCTAAGTTCCTTTCTATTGTCATTTAATAATTGGATTAATTCTTTTAAATTTTCTTGGGTTTCCTGCATTAAGGTATCTGCATATTCCATGGCTCCCAATCTAATGTCCTTAGCATTACTTTGAGCCTTTGAAATAATTTCTTCTGCCCTTGAGTTTGCCTTCTTTGTGATTTCCTCTTGATCAACTAGTTCTTCTAATCTTGATTCTGTCTCTTGTAACAAAGTATCTGCATCTTTTTGAGCTTCTGCTAAAATTCTCTGTCTCTCTTCTTTAATCCAAGCAGCTTGTTTAATTTCGTCAGGTAGTTTAATTCTAATTTCCTTTACAATCTCTAAAACTTCAAACTTATCCACCATAACCTTACCAGAAAACGGTAAGCTTGTACCTGCCTCTACAATGTCCTCAATTTCATCAATTAGTCTTAAAACTTCCATATCTATTAGCGGCCCCCTCTAAATTTATTCTTCAAAGCTTGTTCTACTATTTCAGGAACAAAATAAGATACTTCTCCACCAAACATGGCTACTTCTCTAACTATACTTGAACTTAGAAAAGCGTGTTTACTATCAGATACCATAAAAAGAGTCTCTATCTCATTATTGATTTTTTTATTTACTAAAGCCATTTGCATTTCATACTCAAAATCTGAAACGGCTCTAAGACCTCTAATCATTGTAGTACATCCTTTATATGCAGCATAATCAGTTAACAATCCTGTAAAAGAATCTATCTCAACATTAGGAAATTCTTTAGTTACTTCTCTTAGAAAGTGAGTTCTTTCTTCTATAGAAAATACATTATTCTTTGATGGATTGTTTAAAATTGCAACTATCAAATGTTCTACTTTCCTTGAAGCCCTTTCTATAATATCTAAATGCCCATATGTTACTGGGTCAAAGCTTCCTGGATAAACAGCTTTCATATGCCTTCCTCCTTAATTGCTTATTTTATAAAATGATAATGACTTGCTACCATACTTTCTATAATCATATTTTATAAATCTGTTTATATTGTTTTCTAAGTCCAATTCACTTTCGTGCTCAATTATTATCATACCATCTTCTTCTAAGATGCTCTCTGAATCTATTAAATCTAATAATGTAATAAGAAGATTTTCTTGTCTAAATGGAGGGTCCAAATATATATAATCAAACTTTAGTTTATTTGCATTAAAAGACTTTATAGCTAAAAATATGTCAATTTTCATAATAATACTTTGATCAAGTAATTTAGTATGCTTTAAATTTTCTTTTATAATATCAATACTCTCACTATAGTTATCAACAAAGTAACATAGTTTAGCACCTCTACTAAGAAATTCAATTCCAATAGAACCAGAACCTCCAAATGCATCTAGTACTATACTATCATCGTCAATATATCCTAAAATATTAAATAAAGATTCTTTAATCTTATCTTCAGTAGGTCTAACAGACTTACCTTTTGGTGCGATTAATTTGTGTCCTTTCCTTAAACCAGCTATAACTCTCAAATATTTGCCTCCTCAAAACTATAATAATTATTTTATCATATATTACCCATTTTAAAATAATAATTAATTAAAAGTCAAATTTTCCTGTGAATTTATGAATTTTTTTTGAATTTCATTCTTTAGATTTTTATATTTTTCATCTATTAGATTCGAATCATTATTTAGTATTATAATAGCTTCTTTTTGTGCAATCTTTAAAATGCTCATATCTGTAATTAGATTTGCCACCTTGAGTTCAGGTAATCCATGCTGTTTAGTGCCAAAAAATTCTCCTGGTCCTCTTAACTCTAGGTCCTTTTCAGAAATCTTAAACCCATCAGTAGAACTTTGTAATATCCTCATTCGCTCTCTAGCAATCGGATTATTACTTTCATTAATAAGAATACAATATGATTGATATTTTCCCCTACCGACCCTTCCACGAAGCTGGTGTAATTGTGCCAAACCAAATCTTTCAGCATTATAAATAACCATAATATTTGAATTCGGAACATTAACTCCTACTTCTATAACTGTAGTAGATACTAGTATATCAACTTTATTATCTTTAAATCCCTCCATAACTTGATCCTTCTCTTTAGAACTCATTTTACCATGTAATAAAGCAATATTAAAATCTTCGAAAATATTATTTTTTAGATTTTCATATATCTCTTCAGCTGATTTAATAGTAAGTGTTTCACTTTCTTCAATTAATGGACATACAATATATGCTTGTCTCCCTTCTTCTATTTGTTTCCTTACAAATTTATTAATTCTATCTATCATTTCAGGTCCAACAGCATAAGTTTCAATTTCTTTTCTACCTGGAGGTAATTCATCAATTATAGAAATATCTAGGTCACCATATAAAATTAAAGCTAGTGTCCGTGGAATAGGTGTTGCTGTCATTACTACTACATCAGGATAATTTCCCTTTTGAGCCAGTACCGCTCTTTGCTTTACCCCAAATCTATGTTGTTCATCTGTAATAGCCAAACCTAATCTATAAAATTCCACATTTTCTTGTATAATAGCATGTGTACCAATTAATATATCTATAAATCCTTCTTTTAGATTATATAGAATCTCCTCTTTTTTCTTGATAGGAATACTTCCCACAAGAAGTTCACATTTAATATTGTAGTCTGAAAATAATTTGCTAATAGATTCAAAATGTTGCCTAGCTAATATTTCAGTAGGAGCCATCATTACAGCTTGATAGCCTGATAAAACTGATTTATACATTGCAATGACTCCTACAACTGTCTTCCCTGAACCTACATCTCCCTGTACCAATCTACTCATCTGTGTATCTTTTTCCATATCCTCTTCAATTTCTCTAATTACATTATTTTGTGCATTTGTAAGTTTAAATGGTAATTTATCAATAAACACATTAACTTCTGAAGTTCTTTTAAATTTTATTCCACTATTACTACTATAGTTCTTATTCTTAATAATAAAAAGTCCCATTTGAAGTGTAAATAATTCTTGAAAAGAAAGTCTTTTTCTAGATTTCTCTATTAATGATTTATTAGAAGGAAAATGAATATTCATAATTGCTTCCTTAATACCCAGGAGACTATATCTTTCTATTATATCTAAAGGTAGAAATTCATTGACTAAATCAAGATATTCATTAATTGCAAAGCTAATTATTTTTGTGATTTCATTATTTGTTAGTCCTTCAGTTAATGGGTAGACTGGCATAATCCTTCCTATCTTTTCCATTGCATTTACCTTCTCTACAATTGGATTCATTATCTGAATTTCTTTACCTATTTTATTTATCTTACCATTTACAATAAGTTTTTCTCCAATTTGAAACTTGTCCTTTAAATACTCTTGATTAAACCATACTAAATACGCTGTCCTAGAATTATCCTTTACAGGAACTTTTAAAATAGAAAGGTTCTTCCTAGGTCTAATAATACTTCCAGGACCAATGACTTCAATCTGTAAGCTTGCCTTCTCACCAATCTTACACTCTAATATACTCATAAAATTTGACCTATCATCATATTCTCTAGGAATAAAGTATAATAAATCTTCAATGGTGTTGATATTTAGTCGTTTTAACTTGTATGCTTTTTTGGGTCCTACCCCTTTTATGTACTGAATATTCATAGATAGGGAATCCATATTAATACCTCCTTATGTAAGAGTAATTAACATATATAAAAGAAAAACCCTACCAAAAGTAGGGAATTTATTCTACGGAAAATATATAGTAATATAACGGTTGGCCACCAAATACTACTTCAATATCAATATCAGTATATTCCTTAGATAAATGATTTTCTAAATCATTAGCCAAATCCTCAGCTAGATCACTTCCATATATAATTGTAATCAAAGAAGTATCTTCATCAATCATATCTTCTAGAAGCTTCATAGCAACCTCATTAATTTCTTTACCATTTGAAACAATATCACCCTCAGAAATACCTATGATATCATCTTTTTCTATTTTGTTATTATTGAATTCTGTATCCCTAACAGCATAGGTAACTTGACCAGTTTTTACATTACTAATTGCTTCTTTCATCTTACAAACATTTTCTTCATCAGATTTCGTTTCATCAAAAGCTAACAATGCTGAGATGCCCTGAGGAATAGATTTTGTTGGAATAACAATAATATTTCTAGAACTTAGCTCTCTGGCTTGTTCTGCTGCTAAAATTATATTGCTATTATTCGGTAATATAAAAACATATTCACTATTGGTGTTTTCAATTGCATTAAGTATATCCTCAGTGCTAGGATTCATTGTTTGCCCACCAGATACTAGAATATCAACATTTAAACCCTTGAAAACTTCATCTATTCCTTCACCTACAGATATAGCTATAAATGAAAATTTCTTTTTAGGTTCTATGTTTTTAATCTCATTTATTTTTTCCAGCTCAGATTTTAATAGTACTTCTTCATGCTGGTATCTCATATTATCAATTTTAATATCAGATAATTCCCCTATAGCAACTGCCTTCTCAAGAACAATACCAGGATTATTTGTATGAACATGAACTTTTATTAGTCCTTCTCCACCAACTACCATTAATGAATCCCCTTGGATTGACAATTCATCTCTAAAAGAATCAATATCACTAAATTCTGTATTAATAATAAATTCTGTACAATATGCAAACTTAATATCATCAGTATCTATATATTCACGTTGAAGAATATTTTTAGATTCAGCCTTGCTTTCTTGTGGCTTAACTTCAACCTCTACTACACCTGATAAGGCATTATATGCTCCTGTTAACACATAGATAAATCCTTTTCCACCTGCATCAACAACTCCAGCTTGCTTTAAGACTGGAAGCATTTCAGGAGTTTTATCAAGGACTATTGATCCTTTATCAATTATCTTTTTTAGAAATGCTAAAATATCTTTTTCTTCTTTACAAATAGATAATGCATAGTCACCACATTCTCTAGCTACAGTTAGTATTGTTCCTTCTGTTGGTTTCATAACAGCCTTATATGCAGTATCAGCTGCCTGTTTCAGCGCATTTGCAATAATCTTAGTGTCTACAGTGTCATTACCATTTAAGCCATTGGCAAACCCTCTAAATAATTGTGATAATATAACTCCTGAGTTTCCCCTTGCCCCCATTAGTGAACCATGGGATGTGGCTAATGCAATTTTCGAAACACTATCCTCATCAATACTAAGGCCTTGTTTAATAGCAGAATTCACTGTAAGTGACATGTTTGTACCTGTATCTCCATCAGGAACAGGAAAAACATTTAAGGAGTTTACCTCCTCTTTATTATCCTCTAGGAACTTTGCTGCACCAATAAGTGCCTTTTTCAGCATTGCTCCATCTAGAATCTCTATTTTCAATTATAGTACCTCCTTAAACTACTTTTCAACTCTAATTCCTTGTACATGTACATTTATTTTGTCTATTTTCATACCAGTTAAATTTTCCACATTAAACTTAACCCTATCAATTATATTTTCAGCAACTACAGAGATTCTCACTCCATATTCCAATATAACATGTAGATCAATAGTTAATTTTTCATCCTTTGAATACACTTTTATGCCTTTAGACAAATAATCCCATTTTAAAAGCTCAAATAAACCGTCTGTCGCATTTTTAGAAGCCATACCCACTATACCATAAGATTCCATAGCAGATATACCTGCAAGAGTAGCTATGACATTGTCATCTATGCTAATTATTCCATACTGAGTATTGGTTTTGGCTGGCATAAGTAATCGCCTCCTTATTTTAAATATACCATATTCTTTATTTTACCCTAAATAATAAAATAGTTCAACTAAATACTATTATTATATTTGGTAATAATACATTTTAGTTGCATTCTCATATGTCTTTATGTTAGAATATAATGTGTTATTATTGAATTGTAGAAATATACTTTTTAGTATTTTCAGTAGTAGATTAAGGAGGTGTTTTTCATGGCGAAGGTTTGTGAAGTATGTGGAAAGGGAAAAGTATTTGGTAACAAAGTTACTTTCTCAAATAAAAAGAGTTCAAGAAGCTGGTCCCCTAACATTAGAACAGTTAGAGCTGTCGTTAAAGGCGCAACAAAAAGAGTAAATGTATGTACTAGATGTTTAAGATCTGGGTATGTTGAAAGAGCATTATAGTTTTCAAATAAAAGAAGTTTGAGTAAGGCTTGCCATCAGCTAATGGAAGCCTTATTTTATTTTAAGAATTAATGCTCCCATTATTAATAAAGCAATCCCTATTAGTATCAAAAGTACTTCAATAGGAATAAAATATATTATTATTAATAAACCAACAGCACCTAAAGTTATACCTATTATTTTTTTTGATTTGATTCTATATCTATACAAAAATCTTTTCACAGCAAGCACCCCCACAACTATCTAATACATTCTATTCAAATCCATTATTATTAGTTACAAAAAAACTTAGGAATACTCTCCTAAGTTTAATCTTTTGATATAAATATTAAGGCTTTTCCTTTATGAATACTAATTCTACCTTTCTTGTCAATTACTCTATTGCTAATACCATAAGTTGAACCAAATTCTATTTCAGTATTATTTAAATTATAGTAAAAACCAGATAGTGATACAGTAATCCCTCCATCTGTAATAGGAATTACAGATACAAAACAGTCTACTACATAATCTAATTCTATATAATCATCTATTAAATATATAATATTATTATCATCTACAATTTTTCCCTTAATCCCTTTGTTATTCAAGTAATCTAACAAAAATATATTAGCCGTTGTATGATCCTGCCTCGTACCAGTTACACCAATCATAGTAATTTCATTAAACTTTCCTTCAATTAAGTACTCCAATGCTAACCCAGTATCAGTAGTATCTTTAACAGTAGAATACTTTTCTATGGGTATATTGTTATATTTAATGAAATCTAATGCTTCCTTGTTAATAGAATCTAAATCACCTATTACTAGGTTGGGTACTGCATTCACATTAACTAGGTGATTCATTCCACCATCTGCACATATAACAAAATCAGAGTCCTTTAGTAGCCCTTCCAATCTACTATAATCTGTAATAGTCCCACTGGAAATAATTAAACCTTTCATTTATATCATCCTTCTTTAGTTTGTTATTATTGCCTTCTGTAATGGTTTCCATATAATTGCAACCACAAAACACGAAATAATTAATTCTGGAATTAAATAATAAGCATTATACTCCATTGAATAAATCCATGGATTTTTATCACCAGCATATTCAGCGAAGAAAACCACACCTGCTAAAACATGCGAGAGCATTCTCCCAAGTATTCCAATAAGTATAGCTAAAAATACATTAGCATAACCTTTTAAAGAACTTTTGTCTTTTATATAATATGCAATTCCGGCTAGGCCTAACAAACCAAAAGCTAATGGATAATCTAAAATAAACTGAATTGGATGATAAAAATAAGGCTTTAGAATAAATTGTAATATTCCATAAGTACTTCCTATTGCTAATCCTGGAACTATACCCCAGCGAATAGCAAATAGCATAATCGGAATCATACTTCCTGCAGTAACTGATCCTCCCATAGGCGCCTCATAAAGCTTAATATAGCTTAATATTGTAGATAGAGCAATCATCATGCCACCTTCTGTTAACATCTTAACATTCCATCTTTTTTCCACTTAAATTCCCCCTTTAAATTAAAAAAACCCATCACTAATGTAGGTAATGGGTATCAAAGGCTAATACACACTTCCCTACGCTAGTATTACCTAGTTCAGGTCATAAGGGTCGGGATAAATCCACTCTCAGCCATTTGGCTCCCCTAGTGTTGAATTTTTTATGTTTATTTAATTTCATTATAACATATATGTTTTTATTTACAAGTTTTTAAATTCTCTAGTTCTACTTTCTACATCTTTTGAACCAAATATGTCTGAGCCTACTACAAGTAAATCAGCACCATATCCAAGTATTTCCTTAGCATTGTCAAGTTTGACTCCACCGTCTACTTCAAGAATTATATTCAAATTTCTTGCATTTATTATATCTCTTAGTCTTTTTATTTTGTTTTCCATAGCTTTAATAAAAGACTGACCACCAAAACCTGGATTTACGGTCATAATTAGTATTAAATCTAAGTCATCTAACACATACTCTATATTCTCCAAGGGAGTGGCTGGATTCAATGATACACCTGCCATAACACCATAGGACTTAATTTCTTGTATTGTCCTATGAAGATGAACAGTTGCCTCTTCATGGACAGTTATTATATCAGCACCAGCTTCAACAAAATCTTTGATATATCTCTCAGGTCTGTCTATCATAAGATGAACATCAAAAGGAAGCTTTGTTACATTTCTAAGTTTCTTAATCACTGGTGGTCCAAATGTAATATTAGGTACATAAATTCCATCCATTACATCTAAATGAATATAGTCTGCTCCACCTTTTTCTATTTTTATAATTTCATCCCTCAAATTAGCAAAATCAGCTGAAAGCAAAGAGGGTGCAATTTTTGCCATATTAGTACCTCCTAATATTTTTAATTTCTTCAAGAAATAGTAGATAATTTTCATATCTATCTTTGTTAATATTTCCTCTTTCAACCTGTTCTTTTACTGCACAATCAGGTTCATTTAAATGCAAGCAGGAAATAAATCTACATTTTTCTCCATATTTTTTTATCTCCCTAAAGTAATCTCTTAACTCTATTTCAGCCTCAATGAAATCCACATTTAAAGAACTAAAACCTGGAGAATCTAGCACAAAGGTATTTTCATGTAAATCTAATAATTCAACATGTCTGGTTGTATGCTTACCTCTTTTTGTTTTAGAACTTACATCTCCCGTCTCAAGTTTAAAATTCGAATTAATAATATTTAATAAAGATGATTTACCTGCCCCAGATGGTCCCGCGAAAACTGATATATTATTATTCAGAAGCTCTTTTAATTCTTCAATACCAACTTTGGTTTTTGTACTAGTTTTTATTACTTTATATCCTGCAGCTTCATATCTTTTTTCCATATCTATAGCTTTATCTTCTGCTAAGTCGACTTTATTTAAGCAAATTATTATTTCTAAGTTTTCATGTTCTGCCATGATCAGAAACCTATCCAATAGCCAAGTGCTAATATCAGGTTTTTTAATACTCATCACTATTATAGCTTGGGTTATATTAGCTACAGTTGGCCTAACTAGTTGTGATTTTCTAGTATATATCTCTTCAATATAGCCAGAATTATCTTCATCACTAATTCTAATCCTTACCTTATCTCCTACTAAAGGAGTTATATTTTCTTCCCTAAAATTACCTCTAGCTCTACATTCAACTACACCTTCTGTTGTTTTTACATAGTAAAACCCAGCAATGCCCTTAATAATTATTCCATCAATCATAAAAGCCTCCTATTCATTTTTAGGAATCGTAGTTTGATATATATCATCATAATATATATCGAAGGTAGAACCAACCTTACCTTGTAAGGTTATTACAGCTTCACCGTCACTGACAGAATGTTTTTTATTATAAACAACTATGCTTACACCATCTTGATTTCTAATAACTTTTATTTGTGTCTCTTCTTTTTCTTGCAGTGGTGTTAAATTGAAAGTTATTGAACTCTCTTCATTGTTCTCATTTCCATCATTATCTCCACCAATGTCTCCTGTTCCTTCACTAGGCCCACTACTTACATATAAATCAACAGCAGTTTTCGTCTCTAATTCTGTACCTTGATCATAGCTTTGCCAAGTTACAATTCCCTTTTCTATATCTTCACTAGGCTGTTCTTTGATTTCTCCTTCTACTAAATCTAATTCGGTCAATTTAGCTCTAGCTGACTCTATGCTTTCACCCACTAATTTTGGCATTATAACTTGTTTAATCTCTTCTCCCTTACTAACTACAAAGACAATTCTAGTACCTGGTTCTACCATAGCTCCACTCTCTGGTTCTTGACTCATTATTACATTCTCTGGTATATCATCTGAGTGCTTATACTCAGGATTTCCCATTTTTAAATCTGCATCTTTAACCAATTCCTCTACATCTGCCAAATCTTTGTTGACAAAACTAGGAACTTTAATTAGATTATCTCCTTCACTAACAGTGACTTCTATCTCATAGTTTTTCTTTACTTTTGTATCTGGGTCTACTTCCTGAGATATAACTTCTCCTGCTTTAAATTGACTATTCTTAACCCTAGCTTTTACAGAAAATCTCAATCCTAACCCTTCAATTTCTTCTCTAGCTTCATCTTCTTGTAAACCAATTACAGATGGAACTATTATTTCTGGACTATCAAAAAAGTTCTTTATCCTATATGCACCTATCCATATACTAGCTGCAGCTAAAAAAGCAAGAAGTATACCTAAAAAAATAACCTTACTACTACCATCTTTTTTATTTGACTTTTTATTATCTTTACTATTTTTCATTTTATCAACATCCTTTATATTTACTGCTGGCATTACCTTAGTATGTGAGTCAAAATTATTGGTATCTTCATATGAAAAATCTTCTACATTGTTTTTAATCTTATTTAAATCCATTATTAACTCAGTAATATTGCTATATCTGTCTGCCTGTCTCTTTTGAACACACTTTAATATAATAAGTTGAAAACTATCAGGTATTTGACCATCTAACTCTTTCGGAGGTACTATATCTTCTTGTACATGTTTTAATGCAACTGTAATAGGGCTCTCACCTTGATATGGTAACTCACCAGTAACCATTTCGTACATAACAATACCCAATGAATATATGTCAGATTTCTCATCAGTGTATCCACCTCTAGCTTGTTCTGGGGAGAAATAATGAACAGAGCCTAATACATTAGATGTGGTTGTAACAGTAGAGCTTGTAGCAGCTCTAGCGATGCCAAAATCAGTAACCTTAATCCTTCCATCATCAGTTATCATTATATTGTGTGGCTTTATATCTCTATGAACTATATGATTTTTATGTGCATGTTGTAAAGCCCCAGCGATTTGATTTGTATAATCCAAGGTGGATTTCATAGATAACTTTCCACTCTCTCTAATAATTTCTTTTAGAGTTTTACCTTTTATATATTCCATAACTATATAATGAATATTATTATTCCCTTCAGTTTCAACACCAACATCATAAATATTAACTATATTTGGATGGGATAAGCTAGCTGCAGCTTGTGATTCTCTTTTGAATTTTCTAACAAATTCTTCATCATTTACAAATTCGTCTCTCAATATTTTAATTGCAACAAATCTATCAAGCAACTGGCATTTAGCCTTATATACTAATGCCATCCCGCCTCCACCTATTTGCTCTAATATTTCATATCTTCCACCTAAAATCCTGCCTATCATTGTTTCACCTCATTAATTAATTTGATTGCAACAGCAGTAATATTATCAAATCCACCCTTGTCATTGGCCTTAGTTGCAAGTTCTACACAAGCTTTTTGTATATCTTGTGCTCCATTAAATGTATCGTAAATCTCAAATTCTTTTAACATATTAGATAAACCATCACTACATAAAAGTAATATATCCCCTTGATTATATTTTCTAAAAAACAAGTCCATTTCAATGATACTACTAGAACCAACAGCCCTAGTTATCATGTTCCTTTTAGGATGAGTTTTTGCTTCCTCTCTGGTAATGCTTCCTGTTCGAATAAGCTCATTTACATAAGAGTGATCTTCAGTTACTTGGATAATTTCTTTATCCTTAATTAAATATGCCCTACTATCTCCAACATGTCCTATGCAAATCCTATCCTCTAATATGTAAGCTAAGGTAATAGTCGTACCCATACCCTCATATTTTTTATCTTCCAGTGATTTCAAGTAAATTTTTGTATTTGCCTCCTCTATTGATTCTTTAATTAATTTGGTTATTATCGCATCACTAATTAAATCATCCTTAGCTTTTAAAAAATTCCTTTCAATAACATCTAATGCCATGGAGCTGGCTACTTCCCCTGCCTTATGGCCCCCCATGCCATCTGCCACTACATATAAAGGCAGTAAGGAATCTTTTGAAGCATAAAAAGCGTCTTGGTTACTCTCTCTATTTTTCCCAATATCTGATATTGCACCACTGACCATAATACCACCCCATTAAAATCTTTTTAGTTATCATTTTCAGTTACAGACCTTCTAAGCTGTCCACAGGAAGCGCTAATATCTCCTCCCATTTCCCTTCTTATAGTTACTTGAATGTTGCTTTTACTTAATTCCTTTTGAAATCTCTCTATATTAGCTCTACTTGGCCTGTCCTTCTTAAATTCATGTATTGGATTTAAAGGAATTAGATTAATATGGCAATTAATTCCCTTTAAAATCTTCATTAGTTCCTTAACATCTATGTCTCTGTCATTTACATTGTCTATTAGAGTATATTCGAAAGTAATTCGTCTACTTGTATTTTTAGAATAATATTCACAAGCTTTCATCAGCTCAGCTATTGAATACCTATTAGCTATGGGCATGATTTTTTTTCTATCAGTATCAAATGGAGAATGTAAAGATATTGACAAAGTAATGGGTATGTCTTCCTTAGCTAAATCATAAATTCTAGGAACAATTCCACATGTAGATAGTGTAATATTTCTATGGCTAATATTATGACCTTTTTCATCATGAATGATATTAATAAACTTCAAAGTATTATTATAATTGTCTAATGGTTCACCACTTCCCATTAGTACAATATTCGATATGTCTTTATTTAAGTCCTTTTCTATCATATAAATTTGGTTTAGCATCTCAGCTGGAGTTAGATTTCTTAAAAGCCCTTCCTTAGTTGATGCACAGAAAGAACAACTCATCTTGCAGCCTACTTGAGTTGAAATACAAGCAGTTAATCCATGATTGTACTCCATTGCTACAGATTCAATTATATTATTATCTTGCAAAAGGACCAAATACTTTGTAGTATTATCTAATTTTGACCTAAATTTCTGAAATATTTCTACCTTATTGACTTTGTAATTTTGAAATAAGTAATTTCTTAGTTTTTCAGGCAATACCTGTAATTCTTTTATATCTATCTTTTTATTTCTATGAAAATATGAAAATAATTGTTCTCCACGAAAGCTTTTTTCATCTAATGAAATCATTAATTTTTTCAGTTCATCTAAAGACAAACTATTTAATTCTATTTTATCCAAATCATCACCTCAATGCTATCTAATATAATATTATACATAATAAATCAATATAATTCTATCTTTCTTTTATCATTTTGGCTATATAAAAACCATCAGTCCCATGGATATTAGGATAAAGTTGTATATAACCAGAATTTAAACTATTTAAATTATCCTTGTTTGTAAATTTACTCTCTATTTCTACTAATTTGAAATTTCTATTTTCCTGTAAGAATCTATTTACTAAGTTTACATTTTCATCTCTTTCTATGGTACAAGTACTATAAACCAATATTCCACCAATTTTAATATATTCTTTTACATTATTTAAGATAGTATATTGCAAATCAGCAAGCTTTTCAATATCTGCTTCTTTCCTATTCCATTTTATTTCAGGTTTTCTTCTAATTAATCCTAAACCTGAGCAAGGTGCATCTACTAAAACATAATCAGCAATATTAAACATATCTTCATCCCTTTTAGTTGCATCTGATAAATCAGTCTGAATAATATCTATGCCTAACCTATTTGCATTTTCTTCAATGAGCTTTAATTTATGTTTGTAAATATCTCTACTATAGATTTTCCCTTTATTATTCATTATTTGTGCAAGATGAGTAGTTTTGCCACCTGGAGCACTACATATATCAATAATAACAGACCCTGGTAAGGGATCCATTACCTGCCCAACTAAAGTACTACTTTCATCTTGGATAAAAAAATACCCCAATTTAAACTCTTCAAGTTCTGTTATCCTATTTGGATTATCTATTATAAGTGAATCTTTTGCATATATAGACTCTTCTATAATTAAGTTCTTCTTCATTAATCTTTCTCTTAATTCATCCTTATTAATCTTCAAGGTATTTACTCTAATATTTAACTTTGGACTCTCATTATTCTTCTTACACAATTCTTCTGTGAATTCTTCTCCAAATTCTCTTACCCATCTATCTACCATCCACTTTGGATGGGAGTATTTAATTGAAATATAGTCAATTTTGTTACTCACATTAATTTTCATATATTCATCTTTATTATTACCAATATTTCTAAGTACACCATTAACAAATCCAATGGATCCCTTGTGTCCGTGTTTTTTAGCTAAGTTTACAGATTCATTAACTGCAGCACTATTGGGTATTTTATCCATGAAAACTAGTTGATATACTCCAATCCTTAGTATAATCAAAATAGCAGAATGTATTTTCTTTAATCTAATCTTAGATGCTTTTGAGATTATATAGTCTAAATATAGCTGATTTTCCAATACTCCATAGGTAATTTCTCTAATCAAGCTTTCATCTTTACTACTCAATTGTTCTTCTAAGTTTTTATTAATTGCTATATTAGAAAAAGCTTCTTTAACAAATATATCATATAATATATTAAATGATACTTCTCTAGCAGATAAAACCATATAAACACTCCTATTAACTTAATTTAAATTTAAAAAAGGAGGAATAATCCTCCATAAAAGTCTAATCTCTTCTCCTGTTTGTCATAGCTAGCAATCTAAGTAATTCACCTATTGCTACTAATGTAGCTGCCACATAAGTTAATGCAGCTGCCTTTAATACTTTTTTTGCTGGTTTGATTTTGTCCATCTCCACTATTCCATTTTCTAGTTGTAGTAAAGCTCTATTACTTGCATTAAATTCTACAGGTAATGTAATAATTTGAAAAAGTACAACAGATGAAAATAGTATAATCCCAAAGGTTATGAGATTTCCCCAAGATATGAGGGTACCAATTATTAATAATACCCAAGCAAATCTAGAGCTTATATTTGCAATTGGTGCAAGATTGTTTCTCAGAAGCAAAGGCAAATATCCCTCAGAATGTTGTATAGCATGACCAACTTCATGAGCTGCTACACTCATAGAAGCAATACTATTGCCACCAAATATAGTAGTTGATAGTCTAACAACCTTTGATCTAGGATCATAATGATCTGTTAATTTTCCTGATACCTGCTCTACTTTAACATCATAAAGTCCATTTCTATCTAATATCATTCTAGCAATCTGCCCACCAGTATACCCTGTTCCACTTGGTACATTAGAATATTTACTAAATGCAGAATTAATCTTTAGCTGAGCATAGGAAGCAAAAAGAATTGCAGGAAGTACATATATAAACCAAGAAGTATCCATATAACCTACACGATATCCAAGCATTCTTATTCTCCTCTCTATTTTATTCTAGTATAATGTTTGTTTCTATAGAATTTCCCTTTAAATATTCTGATACTCCCATCCTTTTCTTTCCAGGAAATTGTAACTCTTCTATTATTATTGTCTTATCTGAAGTATTTACATAAATCCCTTCATTATTCACCTTAACTATTTCTCCATTTTTACCATCTTTAAATTTATTAATTAAACTCACTTTATGAATTTTTATTATTTCTTCTTTATATTTGGTATATGCAGATGGCCATGGTTTTAATCCCCTTACTAAGTTGTAAATATATTGACTACTATCATTCCAATTTATTCTACCCATCTCTTTATACAGCATAGAAGCATAGGTAGATAAATCATCGTTTTGCGGAGTTTTTTTTATCACACCACTCTTTAGACCTTGTAATGCTTCTATTATTAGTTTTCCACCTAAATCTGATAGTTTGTCATGGATAACTTGAGCATCATCATTTACATCAATATCGATTGATTCCCACAATAGCATATCACCAGTATCTAATCCCTCTTCCATTTCCATAATTGTAACACCTGTTTCAGTTTCACCATTAATTATTGCCCAATTAATAGGGGCTGCACCTCTATACTTAGGCAATAATGATGCATGAACATTATAACAACCGTATCTAGGAATATCTAAGATATCTTTTTTAAGTATTTGACCATAAGCAACAACTACAATAAAGTCAGGATTTATCTCCTTAATTCTATCAATTGTTTCCTTATCATTTACAGAACTAGGTTGATAAACTTCTAACCCTAAATTTAAAGCCATCTCCTTAACAGGAGTATATTGTATCTTCTTTCCTCTACCTTTTGGCTTATCTTGCTGGGTAATAACTAAATCTATAGAAAACCTATTATCATATAGGGCTTTTAGTGTAGAAACTGAGAATTCTGGTGTTCCCATAAAAACAATCTTCATATTACACCTCTTCACTTAACTCTTCATCATCTTCTTCTAATACTACTTCATCTATTATTTTATCAGTATATAATATACCATCTAAGTGATCTATTTCGTGACAAATAGCTCTTGCTAATAAACCATTTCCTTCTAGATGTTTCTCATTGCCTTCCACATCCATATATTTTATCCTAACCCACTCCGGCCTATCTACTGTACCTGAACGACCAGGTACAGACAAACATCCTTCTATATCAATAACTTGGCCTTTAACTTCAATTAATTCAGGATTTAATAATTTTATTGGTCCTTCTCCAACATCAATAACTACAGCCCTTCTAAGAATACCTATCTGTGGAGCTGCCAATCCTACACCTTCAGCTTCATTCATTGTATCTACCATATCATCTAAAAGGATCTTTATTCTCTCTGTGACTTCTGTTATAGCCTTTGACTTTTTTCTGAGAATAGGATCCCCAGATATTCTTATCTCTCGTAATGCCATTTATTTTCCTCCTATAATATAGAATTTGGATCAATATCAATACTAAATTTCACATCTTCAACATTTAATTTATACTCATTTAATATACATACCCTTTTCAGTATTGCTTTCAAACTTTCAATAAATTCTTTATTAGATTTTATTAGTATTTGCCATCTGAAATTGTTTTTAATTTTCTCTAATGGAGCAGGATATGGACCTATAATATAATTATCTAATTCCGATTTTTCAATCCATGTTGACTCATTTATAAGTAAATTATATACTTGTTTTGATACTATTTCCACCTTATTATTATTTTCTCCATATATTAACAAGCTGATTATATGAATAAAAGGTGGATATAGGAATTCTTTTCTTAGATTAACCTCAGTTTTATAGAATTCTTTGTAATTATGATCTTTTGAAAACTTTATACTATAATGTTCAGGATTATAAGTTTGAAGTATAACCTCACCACTATAATCGCCTCTTCCTGCCCTTCCTGCCACTTGTGTAACTAACTGGAAAGCACGTTCAGGAGATCTAAAATCGGGTAAGTTTAATGTAATATCTGCAGCTATAATACCAACTAATGTTACATTCTCAAAATCTAATCCCTTAGCTATCATCTGGGTACCAATTAAAATATCTATCTGACCATTCTTCATATCCATTAGCATATTCTCATAGCTACCTTTTTTTGTCGTTGTATCCATATCCATTCTAGCTACTCTTGCATCGGGAAACAACTCTTTTGTAAGAGATTCTACTTGTTCTGTCCCTACTCCAAAGTATTTAATATAATTACTTTTACAGACTGGACACATTGTAGGTGGGTTAATGGATAATCCACAATAATGACATCTTAATCTATTAATATTTCTATGATAGGTCATTGAAATGTCACAATTATCACATTTGACAACATAACCGCATTTTCTACAAGATACAAATGTAGAAAAACCTCTTCTATTTAGAAATAATATTATCTGTTTATTTATATTTAGATTTTCTTTTATTGAATTATAAAGTTCTTTGCTAAATATGGATTTATTTCCATTATTTAATTCATCCCTCATATCAACAACCTTAACTTCAGGCAAGAGGTAATTATTAACTCTTTCATCTAATTCTAATAAAACAATATCCCCATTCAGACTACTGTAATAAGATTCTAAAGATGGAGTAGCCGAACCTAGAACTAAATAAGCACCTTCAATATCACATCTCTTACCTCCAACCTCAATGGTATTATACTTAGGATTTTGAGATGATTTATATGTTGTTTCATGTTCTTCATCAATAATTATAAGCCCAAGATTTTGGCATGGAGCAAACACTGCTGATCTAGCCCCTACAACTATTTTAACCTTACCTTCCTTTATCCTCCTCCATTGATCAAATCTTTCTCCATAAGACAACTTGCTGTGTAATACAGCAACTAAATCCCCAAATCTTCCAACAAAACGATCAATAGTTTGCGGGGTTAGAGATATCTCTGGTACGAGAATAATCGAAGTTTTCCCCTTTTTTATCATTTCTTCAACAAGTTGTAAGTAAATCTCAGTCTTTCCACTTCCAGTGACACCATTAATTAAAAACTTGTTCTTGCTACTTTTTCCATTAAAAGCATCAACAATTTTATCAAATACTATTCTCTGTTTTGTAGATAATATATGTTTTTTGTAGTATTTTATTTCTTTGCTGATTGGATTTCTATTAACTTCCTTATTGTATATCTCTAATAAACCTTTTTTCTCAATGGATCTAATTGTAGAAAGTGAAGTATTCATTTTTTCTGAAAACTCCTTGAAAGAGATATCTTTTCTTTCATAAAGGAATTCTATAAGCTCTTTTTGTTTTATAGCTCTAGTCCCGATGATAGAATACATATCCTGTAGAGATAAATCTGCATTTAATATTTTAACCCACTTTTCATATTTTTTTTCTATAGTGGTTTTTATATCTAAGCTAGTTGTTATTACTCCTTTTTCTTCTAAGTTATTAAGTATTTCATTGATATTTGGAATACTTAGATTTCTCTTCAAATCCTCCAATAATACTTTGCCTCTCGTCTTCAAATAGTAAATTATTTTTGTTCCCTCATTACTTATATCATTAATAGAACTTTCATTACTAAGTTCTATAAAGGTATTTACTTCTTTGAAATCACCTGGTGGTAAAACTGTTTGAAAAGCATCAAGATAAGATGATAAATAGCTATCCCTCATCCATTTACTTAAATCAATCAATGATTTTGATACTAAAGGTTTATCATCCAATACATCCACGACATTTTTAAGCTTATACTTTTCATCACAAGTATCTAAAATATTTATTACAATACCTTTGATTAGCTTATTCCCCTTACCAAATGGTACAACTACTCTCATACCCTCTTTGACGGAATTTATTAGCTCACTTTCAAGAACATAAGTAAAGGGTTTGTCCACTTGTGATGCTTTGTTGTCTACTATTATCTGTGCATATTTTTTTTCCAAGTATATCATTCCTTTTATATGTGAAAATTAAAAGCTAGATAATATTATCTAGCTTTATTCTCTAATATATATAATACCTTATCCAATATGACTCTTGCAACTTCCTTTTTATCCATTATTGGATAAGGAGTAGACTTTCCTTCATCATCAATAATACTGATAATGTTTGTATCCACATTGAATCCTGCCCCTTCTTTAGTTACATCATTAGCCACAATAAAATCCAAATTCTTTTTTCTCAACTTTTCAATGGCATATTCGTGAATATTGTCTGTTTCAGCAGCAAAGCCTACCATTACTTGCTTATCTTTTTTCTCTCCAAAATACGCGGCTATATCAGGGTTTTTAATGTATTTTATAAGCAATTCATCCTTTTCATCAGCCTTTTTCTTTATCTTAACAGTACTAACTGTCTCCGGTCGATAATCAACTGGTGCGGCAGATTTAATCAATACATCACATGAATCAAAATGTTTAGATACAGCCTTTAACATATCTTCAGTAGTTTTTATATTAATTATCTTAGCTCCCTTAGGTGGTGTTAGTGATGTAGGTCCTGTAATTAAAATAACCTCGGCGCCTCTATCTACAGCCTCTTTAGCTATGCTATATCCCATTTTCCCACTGGAGTAATTAGTCATATATCTTACAGGATCCAATGGCTCTATAGTTGGACCTGCAGTAATAATTATTTTTTTATTAATTAAATCTTTCTGTATGTCATTGCTAATAAGATACTCAACAATGTCAATAGGCTCAGCCATCTTACCTTCACCATAATCACCACATGCAAGTAAGCCTACTCCTGGTTGGATAAATTCATATCCTAATTCTTTTAATTTATTTATATTTGATTTTACTATAGGATTGTTATACATAGCAGTATTCATTGCTGGAGCAAAAATAATCTTAGCAGTAGATGCCATTATTACAGTTGTCAATAAATTATCAGCTATACCATTAGCTATTTTGCCAATAGTATTTGCTGTTGCAGGTGCGACTAAAATAATATCAGCTTTCTGTGCTAAAGATATATGCTCAACATCATAACTAGTAATTTCATTAAACATTTTCTTATGAACAACATTTCCAGACATAGTTTGAAATGTCAAAGGAGTAACAAATTCCATTGCTCCTTCAGTCATTACCACCTCTACATTCGCATGTTGCTTTTTAAGTCTGCTTACTAAGTCAACTGCTTTATATACTGCAATTCCACCAGTAACTCCTAATACTATGGTTTTTCCTTTTAACATATTATCCCTCCTACTTAATACTGTTTATAGGTGGTCTGGTATAAGTTATCTTTCCTTCTATTACCTCTTCCAATGCAATACTAACTGGTTTTTTAGAGGATGTATTAACTAAAGGTACTGCTCCTTCAATAATTTGTCTAGCTCTTTTAGATGTAAGCATTACTAAGGTATATCTACTATCTCCTCTTTCAGCTAATTCAATAAAAGATGGATTTAACATATTATCTTCCTCCTTGAGAAATTACTTTATTTTTTATATCTGAATGCCTTTTCACTCTTAGCTTTTCAGCTCTAATAATAGTTTCTATATCTGATACAGCCTCTTCTATCTTATCATTCACCACAAAATAATCATATTTTCCAACAAAGTCAAGTTCCTTAAATGCATTTTCAAATCTTCTATTTATATCTTCTTCTGTTTCAGTACCTCTTTTTATTATTCTATTTTTTAATTCCTCCATGGTAGGTGGTAGTAGGAAAATAAAAACAGCTTCAGAATAATTATTCTTCACTTGTAGAGCTCCTTGTACATCGATTTCAAGTAATACAATTTCTCCTTTTTCTACCTCTTCACTTACAAATCCTCTAGGAGTACCATAGTAATTTGTATGAACATATGCATGTTCTAGAAATTCATCATTTTCAACCATGGATTCAAACTTATTCTTCTCAATAAAAAAGTAGTTTTCCCCTTCAACTTCTCCAATTCTTGGTTTTCTTGTTGTAGCAGATACAGAATAGAGAATGTCACTATTTCTATTTAACAATTCTTTACATACGGTTCCTTTTCCAGTCCCTGCTGGTCCAGAAATAATCAATAAAAAGCCTTTTGCCATTTTTTTCACCACCTTTTATATTAATCTGCATTTTCTTCCTTATCAGCGAATCTATGAGCTATTGTCTCTGGCTGTATAGGAATTAGAATTATATGTTGACTATCAGTAACAATAACAGCCCTCGTCCTTCTTCCATAGGTAGCATCTATTAAAAGTCCTTTTTCTCTTGCTTCCTGAATTAATCTTTTAATTGGAGCAGACTCTGGACTTACAACTGAAATTATTCTATTTGCAGAAACAATATTACCAAATCCTATATTAATTAATTTTATTGACATAATAGCCTCCTTATTTACTCAACATTTTGAACTTGCTCTCTAATTTTTTCAATTTCTGACTTTAACTCTACCACATTCTGTGAAATGACAATATCATTAGCTTTTGAACCAATGGTATTTACTTCCCTATTCATCTCTTGTATTAAGAAATCAAGTTTTCTTCCAACTGCATCTTTTTCTTTTAGGATCGATATAAACTGTTTAATATGACTCTTTAGCCTTACTATTTCTTCATTAATATTACTTTTATCAGCAAAAAATACAACTTCATAATTCAATTTATCTTCATCCAAACTCCCATTATTTTCTAAAAGTTCATTGATTCGTTCCTTGAGTTTATCTCTATATTCAAGGACTACTAAAGGAGATCTTTTTTCAATTTCAATCACTTTATCTTCGATTATACTTAACTTCGATACCATATCATTTTTTAATTCTTCACCCTCAACCGACTTCATACCAACTATATCCAATAGTGCAATATCTAATGCATTCTTCAAAGAATCCCAGATAATATCTTCATCTAATTCCTTTCTTTCAGTTTTTATAATTTCAGATAAACCTAAAATATTATTTAATCTAATATTATCTTCTATATTCAATTCTAAAGCCAGTTCTTCCAGAGCAGCTTTATACACTTTAGCTAATGGTATATCAACTTTAATCCCTATAGCTGAATCATTAATATACTCTAAATTAACATATACATCAACCTTACCTCTATTAATCTGAGTTTTAATTATTTTTTTAATACTTTCCTCCAAATAACCAATATGTCTAGGCATCTTAACTATAATGTCATTGTATCTATGATTAACAGCTCTTATTTCAACCTTAAAATTGTAAAGATTATTTCCAAACTCTCCTCTCCCAAATCCTGTCATACTCTTAACCATTTTACACATCTCCTTTAACTTCTACTATAGTCTTAATGTAGGATTATATATCTAAAACTAATATTAAGCTACTAATTATTAAATATTTTTAATATCTGTCTTCTGCCTATTTGTTGTTTATAATTTCATAATATAGTGGTATACTCATTTAGTAGCTTATTTTAATTGGAGGAATTAATATGTCATTTGATGGAATTGTAACAAAATCAGTAGTTCACGAATTGAAAGATTTAATATTGGGAGGACGAGTTGACAAGATATATCAACAGGAAAAAGATGAAATTTTAATATATGTCCATAATAAAGGCTTTAATTATAAATTAGTTATATCCGCTAGTAGTAATAATCCAAGAATATATATAACTCAATATACTAAAAAGAACCCTACTACTCCGCCAATGTTTTGTATGTTGTTAAGAAAACATATATTAGGAGGGATAATATTAAATATTGAACAATTTAATATGGATAGAGTGGTTTTTATTGATGTATCTGCTATAGATGAATTAGGTCAACCTACTGAAAAGAGATTAATCATAGAGATAATGGGCAAACACAGCAATATTATTTTAGCAGACAAATTTTCACTTAAAATTATAGATTCTGTAAAGAGAGTATATGAAGATATGAGTAGAGTAAGACAGATCTTACCTGGTATGTCCTACGAATATCCGCCAATACAGGGTAAAACAAATCCTTTATTAAGTACGAGAGAAGACTTCTACGCCCTAATAAAGGCATCAAATAACAACTTAGCAGTTTATAAGTTTTTTTACTTCAACTTTGTTGGCCTAAGCCCATTGATAAGTAGAGAAATCTGTTTTGATGCTGAGGTAGATATTGATCGAGTTTTAGGAAGCCTAGATGAGGATATAATAAATTGTTTATTTTTATCATTTAATAAATTTATAAATCTAATAAAAAATAATACTTTTACCCCTGTTACAATATTCTCTAATAATGATTCAGAAATATTGGCTTTCCATGCATTGGATATTAATCAATTTGGTTCACAAAATAAAACCTATTGCGATTCTATTTCGAAAATACTTGATAATTATTTTCGAAGTAAGGACACTCTTGATAGAATAGGTCAAAAATCACATTCAATAAAAAAATCTATTCAAGTAAAACTTGATAGAACCTTAAACAAATTAGGGAAGCAAAAAGAAGAACTTTTCCAATCTCAAGAAAGAGAAATTTATAAAGTATATGCAGATTTAATATCAGCTAATCTCCATAAAATTCCTAAAAGTGTTGATGAAATTAGTCTTGAAAACTTTTATGATGAAAATATGAGTTTACTAGTAGTTCCTTTAGATATTAAGCTAACTCCCGCAGCAAATGCACAAAAATACTATAAAAAATATTCAAAATTAAAGAATGCTCATTTACTATTGGAGGAACAGATACCAGATACCGAAAATGAAATATCTTATTTAGAGAATGTTCTTATGAGCATAGAAAATTCTACAGAAATAGAAGAACTAGATGAAATAAAAGAAGAGTTGATTAAAGAAGGATATATTAAAGGATCTATTAAGAAGAGAAAAAAGGAAGAGCTTATCTCTAAACCATATAATTATCTTTCTGTTGACGGTTTTAATATTTATGTGGGAAAAAATAATAAGCAAAATGATTACCTTACACTAAAATTATCCCACAAGGAAGACATTTGGATGCATGTACAAAATATGCCAGGTAGTCATGTAATAATAGAGAAAAGCGGAAAAAATATTCCTAATTCCACATTAGAGGAAGCAGCCATTCTGGCAGCTTACTATAGTAAAGGGAAAAATTCAAACCATGTCCCAATTGACTATACTGAAAGAAAAAATGTTAAGAAACCCAAAAATGCAAAATTAGGAATGGTAATATATGATAATTACAAAACCATATCTGTAAATCCATCTAAGGATTTAATTAATAAAATCAAAAAGGTAGAAATCTAATTTCTACCTTTTTAATGTATTATAACCACTTGATCTAAATCATCCGTTTCTTTAAACTGCACTTTTACATTTTCGTTTTTAGATGTAGGAACATTTTTGCCTACATAATCAGGGCGAATAGGAAGCTCTCTGTGACCTCTATCTATTAAGACAGCTAATTGCACTCTAGAGGGTCTTCCCTTGGCTACCAAGGCATTTAGTGCTGCTCTAACAGTCCTTCCAGTATATATAACATCATCCACAAGTATTACAATCTTATCTTTAATATTATAATTAAAGTCATTATTGATTATAGGTTGTTCAGATATTTCTGTAAGATCATCTCTATATAAAGTAATATCAAGAGATAGTACTGATATTGCATCACCTTCAATTTCTTCTATCTTCTTAGCTAATCTCTGAGCAAAAGGACAGCCTCTGGTTTTGATGCCTACTAGTACAATATCCTTGGTACCTTTATTCCTTTCTAGTATTTCATTTGCTATCCTTGTAATAGCTCTTTGAATAGCTTTCTCATCTAATATTACTGCCTTAATATCCATCTAAATCCCTACTTCCTTTTATTCTCTAAAACTTTAATAATATTGTTAAAATACTCAGGTAAATCAATTTCAAATTTCATGTATTCTCCATTTGAAGGATGATTAAAACCCAACCTAGTAGCATGTAACATTTGTTTATCTAAACCAAATTCATTCTTACATCTAGAGTATACAGGATCACCAACTACAGGGTGATTTATATGAGCCATATGTACTCTGATCTGGTGCGTTCGCCCTGTTTCCAATTTAACTTCTGCCAAAGTGTAATTATTATATCTGTTTAATACTTTATAATGAGTTATAGCATCTTTGCTATTTTTATTAGTTACAGTCATTTTCTTTCTATCATTTGCATGTCTGCCTATAGGAGCATTAATTATTCCTTCATCATTAGAAAGTACTCCATGAACTAAAGCTGTATATACTCTTTTAATTTTCCTAGCTTTTAAATCTTCTGATAAGATTCTATGTGCTTTATCATTTTTAGCAACTATTAACAATCCTGATGTATCTTTATCCAATCTATGTACTATACCAGGTCTGATAATGCCATTAATAGAAGATAAGCTATCAATATGAAATAATAATGCATTGACTAAAGTGCCAGTATAATTACCTGGAGCTGGATGAACAACCATATCTTGTGACTTATTAATTAAAACAACATCACTATCCTCATAAACAATTTCTAAGGGTAAATCCTCGGGAATTATTTCTAATTTCTTAGGCTCTGGTAATTGTACTCTTATAAAATCCCCTTCTTTAACGGAATAACTAGCTTTCATTATTTTATCATTTACATAAACTAAACCATCTTTTATCAACTTCTGTACATAGGACCTAGATACTTCATCTAATTCTTTTGCAATATAAGCATCTAGCCTTTCAGAATCATCTTCATCAACATATATTTGGATAGTATCCATTATTACCTCCTAAGCCTCATACTTATCGAATAAAATCAAAATTAAGATTATAATAGTGCCTACTACAACAGAAATATCTGCTATATTGAAAACAGGAAAATCATAAATATTAAACAATCTGAAACTTATAAAATCAACTACATACCCAAGTCTAACTCTATCTATAAAATTTCCTATTGCACCACCAAGTAACATACCTAATCCAATCCTCATGAAAAAATTTATACTATAATAGTTTTTTACTAAGAAGATTGAAATTCCGATTATAACTGCAAGTGTTATAATTACAAAAAAAATCTTTTTATTCTGTAAAATTCCAAAGGCAGCACCGTAATTTTCTACATAACTAAATTGAAAAAAGTTTGAGATTATAACATGTGGAGCAGATCCCATTAAATACTTAACAACAGCATACTTACTAATTTGGTCCAGTAAAATAATAAATACAGGTAAAATAAATATCAAAATTGTTTCCTCCTAGTTTCTAAGTATATACTCTATTTTATATTATAATTATATTAATATCAATAGTAGACAAGATTTAAAAACTTCTCTGGAAGTATTCCAGAGAAGTTTTTATGATAATGTTTCATTATAATATTCTTGAGATATCTTTTCAATTTCTTCAACTTCATCCCCATCATCTCCATCTTGTTCATCCATAACATTTAAATTATCTCCTGTGGAGAATGAAGGATCCCTTGTTACAACATTAAATGAAACTACATCCTGATATGCATCCTCTCTATCAAATTCAATCATCTCCTCATCAGTATCTGAAAAGGAACTACCTTGCTCTTCTTCAATAGGTATAAACCTGTCATTTGACGAAGTATCAACTACAGGAGTAAACTCTTTAGCACATTCTATACATGATGTTGAATATGGTATAAGATCAAGTCTATTATTATCAATTTCTTTATTGCAGATTTCACAAATTCCATAGCTACCATTTTTAATGTTTTCTAAAGCATTATCAATTTCTTGTATATTATTTTTTGATTTATTTTTAAATCCGTTGTCTTGTTCCATCATGAAAACTTCCGTTCCGATATCTGCTGGATGATTATCATATCCTGATATATCACTATAATATACATCCATGGAACCATATTCTTCCATATTATTCATATTATTTAAGGATTTTAGTAATTTCTTTTTCTCATCTATTAATCTTTTTCTATAATAATGAAGTTTATCTTTATCCATGATTACCTCCAATATAATTAGTCACAAATTTTTATCTTGACTAATAATATAACCAGTAGGATAATAATCATTCAATAAACTAGATAGTATAATATTACAATACTTGTAGAATTTTATTCTTATTTTAAAGTATTATATAAGTGACTAAATCTATGGAAATCAAGAGATTGAAAACCATCAGATAATGCATTATCTGGATCTGGATGTATTTCCACTATTATTCCATCTGCTTCCAATGCTTTTGCTGCTTTGGAAGCCGGAAGAATTAATTCTCTTCTTCCTGTACCATGGGAAGGATCAATAAATATTGGGTAATCTGTTTTTTCCTTTAGTATTGGAATACTCATTAAATCTAATGTATTTCTTGTATAATCTTCAAAAGTTCTAATGCCTCTTTCGCATAAAATTATTCTTTCATTACCTTCTGATCTTATATATTCAGCTGCCATAATCCATTCATTGATAGTTGCACTCATACCTCTTTTCAACATTACAGGTTTGTCTGTCTTTCCTACCTCTTTAAGCAATGAAAAATTTTGCATATTTCGTGAACCAATCTGAATAATATCAATATAATCATATGATTCTTCAATATCTCTTGGATCCATTATTTCTGAAATTACTTTAAGCTTGTACTTAGTTCTAATATCATTGAGAATTGTAAATCCTTTTATTCCTAATCCTTGAAATGATTTAGGACTCGTCCTAGGCTTAAATACACCACCTCTCAATATCTTAACTCCTAAGTTAGAAAGATAACTGCCTATATCATCCATTTGTTTAGCATCTTCAATCGCACATGGTCCAGCAATTATAGTGAACTCACCATTTCCAATAATTATATCTTTATCAATTTCTATACTTCTTGTCATTTAAATTCCTCCAACTACATTCATATAATTTATATAATATAATAAAATAAAGAAAAAAGAGGCTATTATGCCCCCAAATGGTCTATTTCTTCAACGCTATCATCAATAGATATTTGATTTTCTTTATTGAAAACTCTTCCATCTTTTATTGTTTCTTTAGGTTGATTCTTGATCTCATGTTCATCATAGAACTCTTCTAAGGAAATAAGTTGAGACCTGATAAAAGATTCATATCTAGTCTTGAATATGAAAATTTCTCTTTTCAAGTGATTATATTCCTCATTAATATTCTTTACTTCTTCACGAGCAGTATTAATTCGATCTTTAGCTTGCATTTCAGCATCTTCTATTATTAACTCTGCTTTCTTTCTAGCAGAGCTAGTCACATCATCTGCTGTACTCTGGGCTATAACCAAAGTACTCTTCAATGTTTCTTCCAAATTATTATACTGTCTAATCTGATCGGTCAAGATTCCAACTTTATCTTTTAACTCAATATTTTCTTTATATAGTTTCTCATAATTATCATTTATAGAATCTAAGTAAGAATCAACATCTTTAGTTTTATATCCTCTTACTATGGATTTTTTAAATTCTTTATTTTGTATATCTAATGGTGTAATCATTTATTTCACTCCATTTATATTAGTATTCTTATAGAAGTCCTTATTTTATCCTTCTTACTTAATCCTTCAATTGAATAAAGAATAGATCTACCATATCCTTTAATAGATATTGTATCTCCTGCTTCCAATTCTTTAGCAGGCTTATCTACTGGTTCCCAATTAACCTTTACATACCCAGATTTAATAATATTCATACTTTCTTGACGCGATAAATTATAAGTAGCACTAATATATACATCAAGCCTCAAAGATGACAATGTTTTATTTAGTTCTTTATAAGATGGTTCAACAGGGCTAAGAGATTCTAATGGCTCTTCTGTGATGAATATCTTCTTGTTTGCAACTTTCTCCAAATTGAATAGAATAAAATCCGATATATCTTTTTTAACTATGATGTCAGTATAATCCTTATGTACTAAAATATCCCCGATTTTTGATCTCTTTATACCTAAGTTAAGTATTGCTCCTAAAAAATCCTTATGTGATAGATTTTCTAAATCTCCAGTAATTCTCAATACGGTTATATTTAAATCTATATTGTCAGTATAATTATTACATATAATTATAATTTGCCTCTCTGATTCAGGATTTCCACCCTTTTCAAAATATTTAATATCTGGGAACCTGTTTAATATTGATTTAGCTAATAATCTTTCATATGGATCAAGAAAATCTGTAGTTTCCGTATAATGATTATTTAGTACTAACTCAATCTTATCAATTATTCTTCTCATATCTATTATTTTGTTATAATCTTTTATATGAGATACATATTTTTCTTTATTAATCTTCATATGGATACCTTCTACAAAAGAATTCTCGCGAATATTTCATTAGCAAATCTAAGAAACAAAATAGCTAACATTGGTGAAAAATCAATCATTCCTGTGTTAATCTTAAGTTTAGCAAGTAATGCTTGTGCAGGGACTAGTACTGGCTCTGTCATTTGGTAAACAAAACTAGTAAATATTGTACTCCTACGAATATTTAAAAACGAAAACACAATTCTTACTACAATTAATATTTCAATTAAATTAATCAGTATAGATATTGATTTATATAAAAGTGTCATTTATATAACCTACTCCTTTTCTACCATGAGAATATCCCTTTATTTTTTAACTCGTCTTTTAAGCCATCTATCTCAACATTGCTAGGAGCAAAAATAAATATATCCTTAGTTACTTTTTGAATATTACCTTCCATAGCATATAGCCCACCATTTATAAAATCAAATATTTGCTTCTTAATGCCATTGTCCAATTGCTCCAAATTAACAATAACAGTTTTTCTAGACTTTAAATCATCAATTATACTAGGGGCTTCATCGTAACTAAGTGGTTCGTGAACAACTATTTTCATATTACTATTAGTATGGATGTTTACAACTTTATTATTAATTTTTTTCATTTTTGTTGGTACAGCTGTTTCATAATCATCATCATCATACTCTTCAAACTCTTCAGTTCTCTCTTCTTCATCTGAATCCTGTACTCCTATAAAATACTTGATCTTATCCATAAAATTACTCATTTTATCCCTCCTAATAATTTCTACTTCCAAAAATTGCAGATCCGACTCTAATCATATTAGAACCTTCTTCAATAGCTATTTTGTAGTCATTCGTCATACCCATAGACAAATAATCCATTGTTAAATTATTATAATTTCTATTACTAATATCTTCTTTAAGCTTAAACATAGTCCTGAAAACTGTTCTAAGAAATTTCTCATCACTTGTATTTGGTGCTATAGTCATTAAACCTCTTACTCTAATATTTTCTAGATTAAGAACTTCCTCAATAAAGTATAATACATCTTCTACTTTAAGTCCAAATTTAGTTTCCTCTTCTGCTACATTAACTTGTACAAGGACTTCAGTAACTATTTCATTCATTTTTGATCTTTTATCCAATTCTTTTCCTAGAGATATTCTGTCTAGTGAGTGTACTAGCTTTGTTTTTCCAATGATATTTCTAACTTTATTGGTTTGCAGATGTCCTATCATATGATAATTTACCTTACTACCGATTATATCATATTTTGTTACCAATTCCTGTACTTTATTTTCAGCAATATCCAATATACCTGATTGAATTGCTTCATTTATTCTATTAATATCTACAGTCTTTGTAACACCAATTAATTTGACTTCATCATTTTCTCTTCCAGATCTTTTTAAAGAATCATATATATTTTCTTTTATTACATTTATATTATTTTCAATTGATATTTTTCTCTCCTCCAAACTTAATTAGTTATTTGTCCTTCTTTAATATTTATTGTATTAGTAAAGATTTCATCAAATAGTGTAATAGTTTGTACTGATTTTTCTGTACCTTCTAATAATATATTTGCATTATTATCTCCTAAATCTACATAAGTATTATTACCTTCTTCACCAAGGATTTTTACAGGTCTAAACTTCACTATACCACTTTTATCTTTTATATATACCCCTCTTATTGAATCTTTATCTATTATAGCTTTAGTTGGTATTTTTAAGCCATCCACTTTGTATTTAATTATTTCTATTTCTGGAAACCTAGTATTATAATAATCATGTAATTTATCAGTAAACTTTATTACCATAACTGCCTTACTGTCGGAAGTGTTTATAGCTACGATTTTTCCCTTTATTTCCTGCTTGTCCCCTTTTCTACTAACCCTTACAGTATTATTGAGAGAAAAATCTTTTATTTCTTCTATGTCTTCTACTCTAACGGCAATATACCATTGGAAATTATCTATAATCTTATAAATGGAATCCCCTACAGAAATATTAGTACTTAAATATTTTTTATCTGTTTTTTTAAACTCTCTTAATTTATCGTAGGAATAATTTTCAAAATCTTTAGGCAAAAATATGTTTTCAAATCCATCTACATTATAAGATATTATTCCTCCAGCACTAGTATAATACCTTATATGGTTGCTACTTATTTCTTCCTTTAGTTTGTCTCTCTTGTCTTCCAACCCTCCAAGACTTTTGCCTAATAGTGTATCAGAAAAAGAAATGTCCTTAACTTTGTCTTCATATAGAGCTAATTGCTCTTTCAATAAATAAATCTCTTCATATTTACCCGAGGAAATCATCTCTTGTAGTTGTGTTATTAAGTTCGTTTTCAAATCCTCAACCTTTGTTGTCTCATTTATCAGCAATTTAGTTTCTGATTCTGATTTCTTTAAAGCTAATATGGATTCTTCAACTTGTACTAATTCCTGTTTTAAAGATGAAGTATCATTAAGAGAATTGATATTAGCCACTTCAATGCCTGCAGCTACCCTTTCCCCTTCATTCACTAAATATTCTATACTTCCATTACTCGTAGATTTAATTACAACTTCATTCATAATGATATAGCCCTGGGCAGTAATTTTTTTGATTAAAGTTTCTTTTTCAGGCAAAACAGTCTTTGCATTATTCGCCAATAAGGAGGGAACAGACCGAAAAATCAAACAAATAAAAACAAAGGATACTATTATTGCTTGATATATTTTTCTTTTTTTTCTATTCTTCTCTCTTTTAGAATACGACATATAGTTCACCCTTTATAATTATATCTTTTCTATTAGTTAAAAAATTTTCCATATTTACTTTTAATCTTAAATTTTAATATATTATCAATCTCAAAAAACTTAATCTCATCTCTATGTGTAACCATCATTATTGATTTCTCACGCTTTTTCGCACCTATAACTATGCCATTGTATTTTTCTTTAGCCTTTGTAATAACTTTAACTTCATCTCCAGCTTTTACTCTTAGTCCATTTAACATAAACTCTTTCATATCTGCTTCATTTAAATGTTCTTGAGTAACAACCTTTTTATCTATAAATACTATATTATTTTTTAAATATATCTTTTCTTTTAGTATTACAAATAAATACCCAAAAATACTAGCTATAAATAACATAATCAAAATAGTTTGTATAAACTCTAGCAATTTTGCACCTCCAAGTAACTGTTCTATGTATTAGTATATCATAACCGGATAATGATTTAAATAACTTTGCTATATAAAATTATAATTACCAATTATTCATATTAAATAATTCAGACAATGTAAAAAAAGGTAGAAAATCTTCTACCTTTTTTGCTATATAATTATGCAAATTAAACCACCACTACCATCATTTATTATTCTTTCAAGAGCTCTTCTAATTTTTTGTCGAGCATCTTCAGGCATTGTACTAAGTTTACCTTGAAGTTGTTCATTAACTAAATCATACAATGATTTCCCAAATAAATTGGATTGCCAGATTTTTGATGGTTCACCTTCAAATTCCTCTAATAAGTACTGTATTAACTCCTCAGACTGTTTTTCCGTACCTATAAGTGGAGAAACTTCTGTTGCTATATCAGCCCTTAGTACATGTAGAGATGGAGCTTTTGCTTTAAGCTTTATGCCAAAGCGATTACCTTGACGATAGATTTCAGGTTCAGCTAGTTCCAACTCATCTATACTAGGGCTTACTAAACCATATCCTATTTCTCTAGCTTCGATTAGTGCTTTTTCAATTTTATCATAAGATTTCTTTGTCTCAGCTAGCCTGGATATAAGACCAAGCAATTGATAATCTCCATCAATGGAATATCCGGTCATATCTTTTAAGACACTATAAAACAATCCATCATCAATTAATATTTCTGAATGTACAATTCCTTCTCCCAATTTTATTTCAACAATATTTACATTTTTTACAATATCTAATTCCTTTAAAGGGTTGAGGAAATGAGAGACTTCATTTAGTTTTTGTAGACCTTCAATAGTTTCTTTTAAAGAATTTAAAATACTGTTTTTTATCCAGTGTTTTTTTGGTAACCCTTCAATCCATTTTGGCAAATTGATTGTAACCTCTTTTACTGGGAATTCAAATAATAATTTTTCAAATAATCTTTCAATATCATCTATTCCCATATTTAAGCAATCTAAAGCAACTACAGAAACTCCATACTTACTTTGCAAGCTTTCTCTTAATGCAATTGTACTATCCAAATTTGGATGTTTGGAATTAAGTATTATAACAAAAGGTTTATCTAATTCTTTTAATTCTGATATTACTCTTTCTTCTGCTTTAATATAATTTGATCTGTCTATATCAGTAATTGAGCCGTCTGTTGTCACGACTAAACCAATTGTAGAGTGATCAGTTATGACCTTTCTAGTACCTATTTCTGCAGCTTCTTCAAAAGGTATTTCTTTCTCATACCACGGAGTAGTTACCATTCTAGGTATGAAGTTCTCCTCATGACCTAATGCTCCACTAACTAAGTAACCTACACAATCCACCATTCTAACCTTGAAGCTTATATTCTCATTTAAAACTAATTCTATAGCTTCATTCGGAACAAATTTTGGTTCTGTAGTCATAATGGTTTTTCCTGAACCACTTAAAGGTAGTTCATCCTTAGCTCTTTCTTTCTTATGCTTATTATCGATATTAGGCAAAACAAGTAATTCCATGAATCTTTTTATAAATGTGGATTTACCCGTTCTTACTGGTCCGACAACACCTGCATAAATATCTCCATCTGTTCGTTCAGCGATATCTTTGTATATATCAAATACCTCCACACCATTCCCCCCTTATGATTAAAATTATTTAAATACAATACTTAACATTATATATATACGTGAAGTACTAAAAAATATTACAAGCTAATAAAAAAAACCTGCTAAAAATAGCAGGTTACCAGAAATTATTTTTTTCTAACACAATGTCTTCCATTTCATGCTTCCTATCTCTAACCATCAAATTATAAACAGAATCTTTTACGTCCTTATCCTCATATAGTACACCGTAAATTTCTTCAGTAATTGGCATAGTTATATTATGTTTTTTAGCCAGCATAAAAGTAGACTTAGTTGTCTTAATACCCTCTACAATCATGCCAATCTCTTTGATAGCATCATCAATCTTTGCTCCCTGGCCAATTAGTATTCCTGCCCTTCTATTTCTACTATGCATACTAGTACATGTTGCTATTAAGTCACCTATACCAGAAAGTCCAGAAAATGTATTTGCTGATGCACCCATTTTTTCGCCTAATCTTGACATTTCAAAAATTCCTCTAGTCATTAATGCAGCTTTAGTGTTATCACCACAGCCTAATCCATCAGATATACCTGCTCCTAATGCAATAACATTCTTTAAGGAACCGCCTAGTTCTACACCTATAACATCTGGATTTGTATATACTCTAAAACCAGGAGTAATAAATAAATCCTGTACATATTCAGCAATCTTTTTATGCTTTGATGCAGAAACAACAGTGGTAGGCATATTAATTGCAACTTCCTCTGCGTGAGATGGTCCAGAAAGAACTACATACTTACTATCAGGCAGAATTTCCTCAACTATTTCTGATATCCTTAGTAACGAATCATTTTCAATCCCTTTTGAAACATTTACAATTATTTGATCGGACTTTATATAAGGCTTACAGCTATTTAACACATCCCTGATACCATGAGTCCCAACTGATAAAACTATCATGTCTTTTTTATAATTTACCTCTTCTAAATCGTTGGTCAATTTAAGATTATTTGGCAAAGTTACATTTGGGAGATATTTTTTATTCACTCTAGAGTCTTTCATTTCGTCAATTTGCTTTTGATCCCTAAGCCACATGCTTACATCATAGCCCTTGTTAGCTAACAAAATGGCTAAAGCAGTTCCCCAACTTCCTCCACCTAATACTCCTATTCTTTCAGTCATTACAAACACCTGCCTATATTTTATTTCCTAGTTTGGCTTCCTTACCCTTAAACAATCTCATTATATTGGCTTTATGCCTTATTATGGATAGAGAAGCAAGTACTAAAGTAGTAATAAATAATAATTTATTTGATGAATCTGATACTATGAAAATAGCAATTGGTGCAACCAAAGAAGCCATAATTGATCCTAAAGAAACATATTTTGTAGTTAAAATAAAAATAACAGCTATCACCAATGAAATCAATGCAGTTTGCCAGTTGAGTATTAATAGTACTCCTAGAGATGTTGCTACACCTTTTCCACCTTTAAATCCAAGGAACACTGGAAAATTATGTCCTAAAACTACAAATACACTAGCTAATAGTCCTCCATTAAATCCATATATATATTTACCTAACATTACTGCAACTATTCCTTTCAATATATCTAAGACAAAAGTTAGAATTCCCATTTTCGTACCTAAGACACGAAGAGCATTAGTCGCACCTGCATTTCCACTTCCATGACTTCTTATATCTATGTTTTTTGAAATTTTCCCTAGAAAATATGCAGATGAAAAGCATCCTATTAAATAGGATATAAGTATGGTGATAAATACTTTCATATATTATTCACCCTTTTCTCTGAATTCAATCTGGATAGGCACACCTGCAAACCCAAAGTGATTTCTTATTTGATTTTCCAAATACCTTACATAGGAAAAATGCATTAACTCCTTATTGTTCACAAATATTACAAATCTAGGTGGTCTCACAGAAACCTGGGTTCCGTAATATATTTTAGCTCTTTTCCCTTTATCACTAGGGGGTTGATTCATTAATACTGCTTCATTAATAATATCATTTAATACCCCTGTACTAATCCTTAGATTGTAGTTATTGTTTACGATATTAACTAGTTCCAATAGTTTATCAACCCTCTGACCTGTTAAAGCAGAGATAAATATTATTGGTGAATACAGAATAAACCCTAGAGTCTTTCTAATTTCCTTTTCAAACTCTAAATGAGTATTACTATCCTTCTCAATTAAGTCCCATTTGTTTATTGCAATAATTATTGCTTTTCCATTGTCATGAGCATAACCAGCTATCTTTGTATCTTGTTCTGTTATACCCTCTGTTGCATCTATAACTAAAATGCATATATCAGACCTATCCACAGCAGTCAATGTCCTAATTACAGAATATCTTTCTATGTCTTCATAAATACTTCTTTTTCTCCTTAATCCTGCTGTATCAACAAATACATATCTTTCATCACCAAAATCAAAATAGGTATCAATAGCATCTCTCGTAGTCCCTGGAATATTAGTTACAATTACTCTGTCTTCTCCAAGAATATTATTAATCAAAGAAGATTTTCCTACATTTGGTTTTCCTATCATGGCAACTCTTATAAGACTTTCATCATATTCAGTATCTTTGTCCTCCGGAAAATTTTTAACAATTTCATCTAACAAGTCACCTATTCCAAGACCTTGCTCTCCTGAGATAACAATTGTCTCCCCAAGGCCTAATTCATAAAACTCAAAAATTTCATCTGGAGTTTTTGGTGTATCAATTTTATTACAAGCTACTACTATCCTTTTACCTGACTTTCTGAGTATATTACCTATTTCTTTATCTGTAGATGTTAGTCCATCTTTACCATCAACTACAAACAAAATCACATCAGCAGTATCTATCGCCATCTCAGCTTGTCTTTTAATATTAGCCATAATTATCTCTTCATTCTCTGGCTCAAGGCCTCCTGTATCAATTACAGTAAAGTAATTACCAAGCCACTCAGCTTCTGCATAAATCCTATCTCTAGTAACACCTGGAGTATCTTCTGTTATTGCTATTCTTCTACCTACTAATTTGTTGAACAAAGTTGATTTCCCAACATTTGGTCTTCCCACTATACATACAATTGCTCTATTCATCTCTTCATCCCTCAATTCTTAATAATATCAATTAAATGTTTACCTTCAACTCTTGATGGAATCACAGGTGTATTTAACCTTTGAGATATTTCCTTAATTGTTAAATTATCTAAAAATATTTCTTCGTCCCTTTTCATCATGGTTCTCGGTATAATAATTCCATCAACATTTTCATATGGCATAAGTTGTTCCACTAAATCTTGCCCAGTTACAAGACCTGATACAGTAATAGTCTCTCCAAAAAAATTATTAACTATAGGTATAACTACTAGTTCTAAACCAATAAATTTTTTTAATATATTATCTTTAATTCTAACCATGAAATCATAGGCTAAAGTTCCAGTAGCTAAGATGTATTTCTTATTAACATTAATACTGCTTTTAATTTTCATAAGTTCCATTGTCACTTCATCTTCAAATGATTTCATTAGACCTACGCCATTTTCAAGTTGTGGAAATCCCTCATAGTCCTTATGCTCAGGTAATCTTCTCCCAGTCATTGCAAAAAATTCATCGGATGCAAAGACAAATCTAGTTCCTAATTTCTCCAAAAATATATTTTGCTTTTCTTCAATAAAATTCAACAGTTCTTCTGATAATTCTTTAGTATATGGCTCTACTTTTTGTAGCTTTTCTCTATATTTCGTTATTCCAATGGGTACTACCGCCACTGATTCTACAGTAGGATATAAATCAGATAAATCAGATAATGTTCTATCTAATTCCATTCCATCATTTACACCAGGCACTAATACTATCTGACAATTAACTTCTAGCTTTACATCTCTAAATCTTTTTAATATATCATAAATTTTACCTGCATTTTTATTATTCAACATTTGTGTTCTGAGTTCTGGATTTGTAGTATGAACACTGACATTAATAGGGCTTAACCTATAATCAATAATTCTTTCTATCTCCTCATCACTCATATTAGTTAAAGTAATAAAATTACCTTGTAAAAAAGATAGCCTTGAGTCATCATCCTTGAAATACAATGTTTCTCTCATATCAGGTGGTAATTGATCTATGAAGCAAAATATGCATTTATTTCGACAAGATTTAGCTTTATCTATTAAAGGGTTCGTAAATACTATTCCCAAATCTTCATCATAATCCTTTTCAATTTCTAATTCCCATATATCTCCATTTTGTTTTTCTATAGCTACAACAACTAAATCATCTGATATTAAGTATTTATAGTCCAGTATATCTTTAACAGGAACATTATTTATGGATAGCAATATATCTCCTGCTTCTAATTCTAGTTCTTCAGCTATACTTCCAGCTGCGACTTCCTCAATAATATTCTTATCTTCTGTAAAATTCTTCAATTCCATATCTACACCTCAATTTTTTTCTAACCTAAGATTATTCTATTACACTAAAGCTTATATGTAAAGAGTAAGCCCACAGATAATCCTGTAGGCTTGTTTGCTACTTAGTATAATGGATATTTATCACATAACTTTGCTACTCTATCTTTTATAGCATCTCTGTCATTACTCTCATCTAATGCTAAATTAATTATTTCAGCAATCTCTAACATGTCTTCTTCTTTCATTCCACGAGTTGTCATTGCAGGAGTACCTATTCTGATACCACTAGTTACAAATGGTGATTCAGGATCATTAGGAATAGTATTTTTATTTGTTGCAACACCAATATCATCTAAAAGCGCTTCTGCTTTCTTTCCAGTTAATCCTTTAGTTCTAACATCTATTAAGATTAAATGATTGTCAGTGCCTCCTGAAACTAGCCTAAATCCATTTTTTATAAGACCTTCAGCTAATGCCTTTGCATTGTTCAAAGTTTGTTGCTGATAACCCTTGAAATCATCCTGTAGAGCTTCACCAAAAGCTACAGCTTTTGCAGCTATTATATGCATAAGAGGGCCACCTTGGATTCCAGGGAAAATAGCTTTATCTATAGCTTTTGCATATTCTTCTTTACATAATATAGCACCACCGCGTGGACCACGAAGTGTTTTATGAGTTGTAGTAGTTACAAAATCAGCATATGGAACTGGATTTGGATGTAAACCAACTGCTACTAGTCCAGCTATATGAGCCATATCAACCATTAAATATGCTCCAACTTCATCTGCTATTTCTCTAAACTTTGCAAAATCTATTTGTCTTGGATATGCACTTGCACCTGCTACAATCATTTTTGGCTTTTCTCTCACAGCAATTTCTCTAACTTGTTCATAGTCTATGGTTTCTGTTTCGTCATCAACACCATAGGCTATAAAATTAAAGTAAGTACCTGATATGTTAACTGGGCTACCATGAGTTAAATGACCGCCTTGTGATAAATTCATACCTAATACTTTGTCTCCAGGCTTTAACACTGCAAAATAAACGCCTAAATTAGCATTTGAACCGGAATGAGGTTGAACATTAGCGTGATCTGCTCCAAATATTTCTTTTAATCTATTTCGAGCTAAATCTTCTACCATATCTACTACTTCACATCCACCATAATATCTTTTAGCTGGATAGCCTTCAGCATATTTGTTGGTTAAATAACTACCTGCGGCCTCCATAACTTGTGGGGTTACAAAATTCTCAGAAGCAATAAGTTCTATATGCTTTTTCTGTCTGTTTGTTTCCATCTCAATTAACTTCATTATTTCTGGATCATGTTTAGATAAATTTGTAAAATCCATATTCTTCAAACTCCCCTCATCTTTATAATAGTTGTTTGATTAATATAAAATAACTATGCTATAATATAGTTTATATTAATTAAAACAATTAAAACTAATCATTTACATTATATAGATATTTTAGTATATTTACAAGATTATTAATTGAGGAAGTGAAAAGATGGACAATTCAGAAAACTACAATAGAGCGGAAGTCAAAAAACTACTAGTTTTAGCCACCTTAGCAGGAAGAATAATGCTTAAGAGTGGTGCTGAAACTTATAGGGTTGAAGATACAGTAATACGAATATGTAAATCTAGAAAAAATATCCAATATGTAGATGCTTTTGTTATTCCGACAGGAATATTTATATCTTTGGATTATAATGGAGAATTAATGTCTTATATAAAAAGAATCAAAACTATCTCTATAAATTTAAATAAGATAGATTTAGTTAATGAATTCTCTAGAGCTTTTGTTTCATCTGGCATGCCTATTGATGATGGATTAGAAGAATTAAAAAGAATTAATAAGGTAAGCAGCTATTCACCTTTAACTAAAGCTGCTTTTGGTAGTATGGCAGCAGCATTTTTCTGTATTCTTTATAATGGAACAATATTTGATTCTATAGCAAGTTTTTTGGTCAGCTTCTTAGTTTTATCTGCCTTAAATGTAATTTCTAGATTTAAACTACCCTTTTTTATCAATAATTTTGTAGGAGCTATTCTTGCTAGTATATTAGCATATTTATCTCTTAAAATTGGTATTGGTGATAATCTTGATAAAATAATCATCGGTTCAATAATCCCTTTATTTACAGGTGTTGCTTTTACAAATGCTATAAGAGATACTATGTCTGGAGATTTTTTATCTGGACTCTCAAGAGGTATGGAAGCTGTCTTCTCTACATTAGCTATAGCCATTGGAGTTGGAATTATGCTTAATTTTTATTTGAAAGGAGGATTCTAAGTGGAAATATTAAAACAATTGATCATATCATTTTTGTCTACCATTGGGTTTTCAATGTTGTTTAGCTCTCCAAAAGAGACTTTATTTCATACTGGTATTGCAGGTGCATCAGGTTGGATTTTATATTTCATAACTACGAATCTATTTAATAGTAATATTGCAGGTAGTTTTTTTGGGGCTCTAACAGTAGGGATGCTAGGAGAAATATTTGCAAGATTAAACAAAAAACCGGCAACCTTATATATCACCCCTGGAATAATTCCATTGGTGCCAGGTGCCGGAATGTATTATACTATGTTGGCTTTTATAGAAAATGATTTCTCTCTAGCACTTAGTAAAGGAGTAGAGACCTTCTTTATAAGTGCTGCAATATCTATTGGAATAATTATTTCTTCAGTTCTTTCTAAATCTATTAAAAGGATGAGACAAAAGGATTAGTTTTGTTTAGTATACTTTAACATAGTATCTACTAATTTATCTAATGCTTCCTCTTTACCATTGCCTTCTAACTGATCCTGCAAACAATTTTTTATATAGTTTTCAAGAATTAATCCACCAACACTATTTAATGCAGCTCTTGCGGCTGAAACTTGTATTAATATATCTCCACAAAATTTTTCTTCCTCTACCATCTTTTGTATACCTTTTATCTGGCCCTCCACTCGTCTTAGCCTTTTTATAACAGCAGTCTTATCCGCCAATAATCCCACTCCTTTAATTAAATAATTCTTGTAATTCTTATGGCATTATTATCTTTTGTTCCTAAATCTTTGTCTATAAATTTAACTACAAAATACCCTACAGCTAAAAATACTAGACCAATTAAAAAGCTAAGTGGTTCATAATTACTTATGTCAACTTTCTTGAGAATCTTTGTACTAATCAGTATACTAAGAATAAACAATGTCAAAGGAATCAAATATACTATCATAGTATATTTTAGTATATTCTTGGTTTCACCTATAATCTCAACTAAATCCCCTGCTTTTGCGCCAATATTATTTGGAAGAATAACTACATGCTTTGGTCCATCACATCCACCACCACAACTTTTACAGTTTTCTCCACATGCTGATATCCTCTTTACCTCTATTTCAGCCTTACCATTAATTACCTTTTTTACTACACCCATTTGTTCCATTTGTACACCTCCTATAATGCAAGATTCTTAATTATATCTATGCAATAATTAAACCTACTACAACCTTCACTTTAGGCAATCATACTGTCTTTCTTGTAGTATGAATTTCCTATTATTATTGGTTATATCTATTATATCATAATCTATTCAAATAATCTTGCCTTATCAAGTTCTTGCTAATATTTCTGCATCAAAACACCTACTCCACCTACACCATATAGTACCACTGTAAAATTAGCTAGTTTTTAACTATTTAACATTAATCTTAACATGGACTTCTTCCAACTGTTTTTCAGTAACAACTGTTGGTGCATCAGTCATCAAGCAAGTAGCTGATTGAGTCTTAGGAAATGCTATTACATCACGAATATTTGAGGTGTTAGATAATAACATAATAAGTCTATCAAATCCATATGCAAGTCCTCCATGAGGTGGAGTACCATATTTAAAAGCCTCTAGTAAAAATCCAAACTTATTCCACGCCTCTTCTTCTGTAAATCCTAATGCGCTAAACATCTTCTTCTGTAATTCTGAGCTATTGATTCTAATACTTCCCCCGCCCATCTCATCTCCATTAATAACAATATCATAAGCCTTAGCTCTAACTTTTTCAGGAGCAGATTCAAGTAAGTCTATATCCTCATCCATAGGGTGAGTAAATGGATGATGCTTAGCCACATATCTACTTTCTTCCTCATCATATTCAAACAAGGGGAATTCTGTTATCCAAACTAGTTTCATATCATTTTCATCTATGATATTCAATCTCTTTGCTATTTCATTTCTTAAATTTCCTAAACTATCAAATACTACTGATTGTTTATCTGCTACAAATAAGATTAAATCTCCATTTTCGCCTTCCATTTTATCTAATATCTTAGCAAAATCTTCTTCAGTAAAAAATTTTGCAATAGGAGAAGTAATTCCTTCATCAGTTATCTTTATCCAAGCCAATCCTTTTGCACCATAAGTTTTTGCATACTCTTCTAAAGCCGTGATATCCTTTCTAGTAAAGCTACTTCCATATCCTTTAATGTTTATGCCCCTTACAGAACCATTGTTTTCTACAGCAGAACTAAATACCTTAAACCCACAATTTTGAACTAGATCAGATATGTTTTTTAATTCAAACCCAAATCTTAAATCTGGCTTATCAACACCATATCTTTCCATGGCTTCATTATAAGTCATTCTCTTAATTGGCAATTCTATCTCTATTCCCTTCAATTCCTTGAATAATTTATAGAGTAATTTTTCATTAATTGATATAACATCCTCTACATCAACAAAGGACATTTCAATATCAATTTGAGTAAATTCTGGCTGTCTATTAGCTCTTAAATCCTCATCTCTAAAGCATTTAACTATTTGAAAATATCTATCCATTCCAGATACCATAAGAAGTTGCTTCATCAATTGTGGTGATTGTGGCAATGCATAAAACTCACCAGGATTTACTCTACTAGGCACTAAATAATCTCTAGCTCCTTCTGGTGTTGGTTTTGTAAGCATTGGAGTTTCTATTTCAATAAAATTATTATCATCAAGAAAATCTCTTACTATTTTACTGGTTTTGGCCCTTAGTTTCAATTTATCTTGCATTGAAGGCTTTCTTAAATCAAGATATCTATATTTTAATCTCATAGTCTCAGATACATTATCATCATCTTTAATATATATTGGTGGAGTCTCAGATTCATCTAATATCTTAAGCTCCTCTGCTAAAACCTCTACTTCACCCGTAGGTATTTCCTTATTTATACTCTGTCTAAGCCTTACTCTCCCTCTCACAGCTAATACAAATTCTGATCTAATCTTTTCAGCCTTTGTAAATATTTCTTCAGACACAGTATTATCAAATACAATTTGTGAAATACCAGTAGTGTCCCTTAAATCAATAAATATTAAGGAACCTAGATTTCTCTCCCTTTGTACCCAGCCCATTAAAACAACTTCCTTGCCATCATGTTCTGGCCTTAATTCTCCGCACATAACATTTCTTCTCAAGCTTCCCATCTTTTCTGACATTTACATTACCTCCCCAAAAATAATAAAAAGCCTCTCATCTCTGATATTCAGGGACGAGAGGCAATCTCGCGGTACCACCCTAATTAGGTATTCCTCACTCAAAATTTTAACGCATTGCTGCGAATTAATCCTTACAGATTATTAACTCAAAAGTGTCTTCGTCAAATATTAGTACCAGATTTTCACCGTCACTGGCTCTCTATATCTAAGGGATTTAACTACTATTCTTTATCAAAGTATATATTTATTTTCATTAATTATAGAATAAAATATTCATGATGTCAAGGTCTTTCTAGATTATTCTTTCACGGTCTTTATAATATTATTCTGTCTAAGGCTAATCTCTTACTCTCTATCAATTCATCTATTCTTTCAAGATATTCTTTTAAATCTTTGAAGTTAGGTACTCTTTCTATTTTATTATCTTTTGGAGAATAAATCTTAGATACAGCACCCATTCCTACCGCCATTATAGTTTCTTTTTCTTCCATCATTGCTATGTTGTAAATACACTCTAATTCAGGTTTACAATACCCTACATTTTCAAAATTTCCCAATATCTGCTTTTGTCTATAAAGATAATAAGGATATAATCCATTTTCAATAGAATATTCTACTGTTTTATTCAACATACTATCTAATATATCATAGCTTTGCAATGTGTATTTATCAATTGTATCTTTAAATCTAGACCCTCTTTTCACTGATAATGTATGTACTGTCAAATTCTCAGGATCAAGTTTTTTAATCTCTTTTAATGTATTTTCTATATCACTAAGATCCTCGTTAGGAAGTCCTATAATTAAATCCATATTAATTACATCAAAACCAATATCTTTTGCTAAATGGTATGTTTTGATAATGTCCTCAGCCCTATGTTGCCTCCCGATTAATTTCAAAGTATCATTATTCATAGTTTGAGGATTGATACTTATTCTTTTAATACCATTTTTATTTAGCATTTTTAGATATTCTTTTGTAATAGTATCTGGTCTACCTGCTTCCACAGTAATCTCATTTATATTTTTATCTCCAAATTCATAGTGAATTGATTCAATAATTTTTTCTAACTCAATTTGAGGAATGGCAGTGGGGGTTCCACCTCCTATATAAACCGTATTAATCTTTTTCTCTTTCATTGATTTGCTAATCTCTTCAATCTCATATATTAATCTTGAAGTATATTCTTTAATATAATTTTCATATCCCTTTATAGATACTGCAGGAAATGAACAATACAAACATCTAGTAGGACAAAATGGTATACTAATATAAAGACTGTATTTTTTCCCATCTATAGGATATATATAGTCCCTTTGCTGTTTTGCGATATCCATTATTAAATTTGTTTTGTCTACATTTATCTTATACTCACTTGTTAATACTTTAATTATTTCATCTGTAGCAATATTTTTATCCAGTAAATCATGAACAATCTTTACTGGTCTAATCCCTGTAAGAATACCCCAGGGAATTTTGCTATCAGATATGGATATTAAACAATTATATAAAGATTTTTTAATTCCAATTTTAATATTCTTATCTATGGATCTTGAAAATACTTCTATAGAATTAACATCCTCAATTGATTGATTGACTAACAGATTATCTACATACAATTCAGTCTTAGCGTATATTTCCCCAGTTGCCTTAGAAAGGGTGTTAAGGACAAGGATACCCTTCCAATAATATTTTTACCATGTAATCACCTTATTTAAGAAACGGATTCGAAATCCTTTCCTTACCTATTGTCGATGCCCCACCATGTCCTGGATGTATTTTTACATCATCAGCATAATTCATTAACTTCTCTTTAATAGATTTAATTATAGTATCAAAATCTCCACCAAATAAATCTGTTCTACCTATGGATCCTGCAAATAGAGTATCCCCTGTAATTATATTATCTTCAACCATAATACATATACCTCCCTGTGTATGGCCAGGAGTATGAATAATCTTTGCTTCTAAATCTCCAAATGCAATACAGTCTCCATCTTTAATCAATCTATCAGGTTCAATAGCTATAGAGCCCATAGCCATTACAGAAGACAAATTTTTACTACCATCTACTAGCATATCCCTATCTGCCTCATGAATCATAACTGGTACTTTTAATTCATCTTTTAATTTTGCTACTCCTCCTATATGATCTCCATGACCGTGGGTCAAGATTATATACTTGATTTTAATATCATTTTCTCTTATATATGAAAGTATCTCATCAGCGTCTCCGCCTGGATCTACTATTATTCCTTCTTTTATATTATCAGAAAATATAATATAACAATTGGCAGCATAAATTCCAGCTGGTATTCTAATAATCTTCAATTTGATTCCTCCTAAAATATTTTTTTGCTATCTAGCATTATTGTAACTGGTCCTTCATTTATTAACTCTACATCCATATCAGCTCCAAAAACACCTTTTTCAGTTTTAAGTCCACTGTTCTTACATTTATCAACAAAATTTAAATACATTTCCTCGGCAATATGGGGATCTGCTGAATCTGAAAAACTAGGTCTTTTACCTTTTCTTACATCTCCATAAAGGGTAAATTGTGATATGATTAATAATTCCCCATTAATATCCATTAGAGATAAATTCATCTTATCATTCTCGTCCTGAAATACTCTAAGTCCTAATACCTTATCTACTAAATAGTCTAAATCCTTTGAATCATCTTCTCCACCTATTCCAAGTAATACTACAAGCCCCTTACCAATATTACCTACTATATTATTATCTACTTTAACTGAAGCTTTAGAAACTCTTTGTACTACTGCTCTCATATATATCACTCCTAAGCTGTAACCCTATATACATCCATTACACTCTTTATTTTTTTAAATTTACGTATTAACTCTTTTAGTTCCTCTATATCTTTGATTTCAAGAGTTAAATTTATAAATACAACTTTATCTTTACTAGTCCTTGCATTTAAAGATAACAATCCTAAATTGGAGTCAGTTATCTTTTGTGTTATTTCAGCTAGTAGCCCTGCTCTATCTGATGCTTTAATTTGAATCTCTGCAGGATAAGATGCCTTTTTTTGAAAATCCCATTCAACTTCAATAAATCTTTCTGTATCATCAGACAAAGTAATATTTGGGCAATCTGTCCTGTGAATAGAAACTCCTCTACCTTTAGTTATGAATCCAACTACTTGATCTCCTGGTACTGGGTTACAACATTTTGAAAACCTTACCTTAATATTGTCTACTCCCTTTATGCTAATACCCTGAGTACCCTTGCTACCTTTCTTAGGTGAGGGTTGTTGAATTTTACTCTCCACATATGAATTTTCATCTGTGATTTTATTATAATCATTATATAGAATCTTCAATTTTGAAATAACCTGATTTAAGGTTATACTGCCATACCCAATAGATGCATATAGGTCATCGATTGAATTTATGCTAACTTTTGAAGCAATGGATTTAATCCATTCATCTTTTAAAAACTCTGATTGTTTGTACCCTAATCTTTTAACTTCTTTTTCTAGTGATTCTTTCCCACGAATAATATTGAAGTCTCTTTCCTTAAGCTTAAACCATTGTCTAATTTTAGTTTTTGCTTGAGTACTTTTTACAATTTTAATCCAATCTCTACTTGGCCCGTTACTATTTGTAGATGTGATGACTTCAACAATATTTCCATTTTTTAATTTATAATTCAAAGGTACAATTCTTCCATCTACTTTTGCACCAACACATTTATTCCCTACTTCTGTATGGACTCTATATGCAAAATCAATTGGAGTAGAGCCATCAGGCAAATTAATTACATCACCCTTGGGAGTGAATACAAATACTTCATCTGTAAAGAAATCTATTTTCAATGTATCCATAAAGTCCTTTGGATCATTTAAGTCTGATTGCCACTCCATTAATTGTCTCAACCAAGTTAATTTATCATCAAAACTATCTGATTTAGAAACATTTTCTTTATATTTCCAATGTGCTGCTATTCCATACTCTGCTGTTCTATGCATCTCCCATGTTCTAATCTGAACTTCAAATATTTCGCCCTTAATTCCAATGACAGTAGTATGGATGGACTGATACATATTAGGCTTTGGCATTGCAATATAGTCTTTAAACCTTCCAGGTAGAGGCTTCCATAAATTATGAACAATCCCTAGTACTTCATAGCAATCCTTAACATTATCTACTATAATTCTTATGGCTGTTAAATCAAAAATTTGTTCAAATGCTTTTCCCTGATGAACCATTTTCTTGTATATACTATAAAAGTTTTTGGGTCTTCCACTTATATCAAAATTTATATTAACTTCATCTAATTTTCTACTTAATGAATCTATAACATCCTTTACATATGCTTCTCTTTCCTGTCTTCGTTTTGATACTCTTTCTACTAAATCATAATAATTTGCTGGATCTAAATACCTTAATGATAAATCTTCTAGCTCCCATTTAATCTTTGAAATACCAAGTCTATGAGCGATTGGAGCATATATTTCTAAAGTTTCTAGTGCTTTTTCTTTTCTTTTTTCATCACTCATATATTCTAAAGTTCTCATATTATGAAGCCTATCAGCTAATTTTACAATAATAACTCTAATATCCTTAGCCATAGCCATTACCATTTTGCGTAAGTTTTCAGCTTGATTTTCTTGTTTTGTCTTATATTGCAATTTTTTCAATTTAGTTACACCATCTACTAAATCTGCTATTTCAATTCCAAATTCTTCAACTATTGTTTCATAACTTATTTCTGTATCTTCAATGACATCATGAAGAAGTGCAGCGACAATAGTAGCAGTATCCATATTCATATCCGCTAAAATCAAAGCTACATTGACAGGATGAACAAAGAATTTCTCGCCTGAATTTCTTACTTGCCCATCATGAGCTGATTGAGCAAAACTATATGCCTTTACAACAAGTTGTAAATCAGCTTCTGAATTATATTGTTCTATTCTGGATATTAAGTTTTCTAACATTGGATTCACCTTCTTCTAATAAAATGACATATGAAAATAAATTAATACTTATTACTTATAAATACCCATTAATTAATAATTGAAATTATTTAAGTAAATATTATACACTTTATTCTATACTGTATTATTTTTGTAGCCTATAGTTTTGGATAATTACTTGCAGAGTTGAATTTCCATTATATTCATTAATTGAAGGGAAATATAATATATCAATTTTTATATTATTATCTATGCCTTTATATAGATTTTCTAACTCTTTTTCTCCAATACATGTATTTATTGTTTCCTCAAAACTGATAATATCACCAAAATACAAACCTTCTATAACTTTCTTATTTTCATTCTCTAATATTAATTTTAAAACATTTCTATTTGCACCTAGTACAAAGCCACGTTTTATCTTCAATCCCTTTTCTCCAAATATAGGCTTACTATTTCCTTTACCATATGGCTCTAAAAGTTTTAATTCATCAATCAATTTAAAACTAATATATTCAATTGGAAGCTGCATGTCAATATATATTTTAGGTATTAGATCATCATCTGTTAGTTGTACACTATAGTTGAGTCTTTTTCTTAAATGATCAATATTTTCATAATTTAGTGATAATCCTGCAGCCATTGGATGTCCACCAAATCTTCCTAAAAGGTCTTTACATTTTGATAACTCTTCATACATATTATACCCTTCAATAGACCTACCGGAACCCTTAACTCCTTCTTTCCCATTTGTTAATATAACTGTTGGTCTAAAATATTTTTCCTTTATTCTTCCTGCTATAATACCAGCTATACTTTCATGTACTTCTGGTTCGTAGACAACTAATACTTTATCCTCTTTTAAAGTAGTGGTTTCAATAGTATTAATTATCTTGTTTACACCTTCATTAGTCATCTGTTTTCTCTCTGTATTTAATTCTCTAAGTTCCTTAGCCATAGAACTAGCTTTTATTACATCTTCAGATAGTAGCAAATCTAGGGCTCTTATTGCAGAGTCTAATCTTCCAGAAGCATTGATACTTGGTCCTATAACAAATCCAAGATGATATACACTAATAATCTTACCTTCAATTCCAGTTTCTTTAATTAAAGCTTGTAACCCAATATTATCTGTTTTATTTAAAAGTTCCAAACCCTTTTTTACAATAATCCTGTTTTCATCTACTAAATCTACCACATCACATACTGTAGCAATAGCTACATACTCTAATAATGAAAAAACAGATTCTTTTTCTAAATGAAAAATTGAATATAACTCTTGAATAAATTTAAAAGCAATAGCTGCCCCGCATAAACTTTTAAATGGATAATCACAATCATTTTGCTTTGGATTAATTACTGCATCAGCTCCAGTAGAAAGATAGATTCTTTCTCCTTTTGTAGTAGTCTCAAAAGGTACATCATGATGATCCGTAACTATTATAGTTAGTCCTAGCTCTTTCCCCCGCTTTACTTGCTCTATGGCTGCTATCCCATTATCACAGGTTATAATAGTATCTATCCCATCCCTCTTAGCAGCTTCAACTATCTCAATATTTATACCATACCCATCTAGTACTCTATCGGGTATAACATAATCAACTTCTCCACCACATTTTTTTATCCCAGTATATAAGGAATAAACTGAAATTACTCCATCTACATCAAAATCTCCTACTATTCTTATTCTTTTATTAGTCAATATCTTCTCTTTAATAATGTTTACGCCTTTTGTTAAATCTTTCATTAGATTTGGCTCATGTAATTTGTCTAAATCTGGATGAATAAAGCTGTCTATTAATCTATAATCAGTTATATCCCTATTAACTAATAGTTTGGATATAAATTCAGATATTTTATAATCCCTTGCAATCTTTTTATAATCAGCTACCTTGTTTTTTATAAACCATTTTTCCAATTTTCACACTCCAATAAAAATAAAATTTAGATACGCAAACAAGTATCTAAATTCTATCATTTTATTACATATAATTCTAGTTATTATTCTCTGATTTACATGATTCCTTACAGAATCAATGATTAGTATATAACTATTTATCTAGAAATATAAACAATTCAATATTTAATCAGTAGTTACTATTTTTCTACTCCTAAGTTTGTACCACAGTGGAGATGCTATAAATAATGTGGAGTAAACTCCAGCTATCATACCTATAATGAGAGGTAATGTCAATACCTTAACATCTTCTACACCTATTATATATAATACAAAAACAGCAATTAAAGTAGTCAATGAGGTATAGATAGTTCTAGTCATTGATTGCTTTAAACTGTTGTTTATTATATTTTCAATAGATTCTTTTGGGTACAATTTTATATTCTCTCTAATTCTATCAAAAATAACTATGGTATCATTAATTGAATAACCAAGTATAGTCAATATAGCAGCTATAAATGAACTATTTACAGGGATTCTAAATATTGAATATACAGCTAACATAATCAGCATATCATGTAATAAGGCTACTATTGCTGCTACTCCGAAATAGAATTCAAACCTAAATGTAATATATACCAACATTCCTAAGATTGCTAGGGCTATTGATATTATAGCTTTGTTTTTTATTTCCTTGCCCATAGATGGACCAACTATTTTAGATTGAAAATTATCTATACCTACATCATATTTTTCCATATACTTATTCATAATACTATTTACTTCATCATTGGAAAAATCTAAAGAACTTTTAATAATAATTTCTTCTTTATCAGAACCAACATGCACTATACTTGCATCTTTATCATATTCATCCATTATTTCTTTAGCTTCATCTACAGATATAAACTTTTCTAGATTAACTTGAATCAATGTTCCACCAACAAAGTCCATTCCATAATTAAAACCATTTATAAAGAACATTAAAAGCCCTGCAACTATAATAGCTAGAGAAAAAAACCAAAAAATCTTTCTATTTTTTATTACATCCATATCTTCACCCCTTCCTTAAACTCCATATATCTTGGTATTTTTACCGCCTGTAATTGATACAACCAATTTTAATAAGTATTTAGATATTATAACAGCGGTAAGCATTGAAGCTATTATACCAATGATTAATGTTACTCCAAATCCCTTAATAGGTCCAGTTCCAAGATAGTATAATATAACCCCTGCTATTATAGTGGTAATGTTCGAGTCAATTACTGAAGAAAGCGCTCTTTTAAATCCTGAATCTACGGCAGTTCTAATAGTTTTTCCTATTCTTATTTCTTCCTTAATTCTCTCAAATATAACTACATTTGCATCTACTGCCATACCAACAGATAAAATTAAACCTGCTATACCAGGAAGAGTCAGTTTTACTTCTAATAATATCATTACTAATATAGTTATCAAAGTATAAATAACTAGGCCAATTGAGGCAATAAAACCAGGAATCCTATATATTGCTATCATAAATATAAATATCAATAGAAGTGCAATAGCACCTGCTGTAATGCTTTTTTCATATGCTTCTAATCCTAATGTAGGCCCTATAACAGATGTCTGTAATTCTTTCATTTCAACAGGTAGAGCACCAGCTCTAATTAAAGTAGCCAATTGGCTTGCCTCTTCTAATGTAAAATTTCCTGTAATAATAGCCTTACCATCTGAAATTGCTACGCCACCTTCATCTACGCTTTGAATGGCAGGACTAGATATAATTTGATCGTCTAAAACTATATAGATAACCCTGTCTTCTATATTTGGTTCTAAAGTAAGTTTGCCAGTAACCTCTGCAAAATTTGCTGTCCCTTCTTTATCTAATTCTAAACTCACAGCTATATCCTGTTGTCCTAATTCATTATTATAGTACTGTACTTCTGAAGTGATTACATTTTTGCCAGTTAAAACTATATTCTCATTAGGATCAATAAATTGTAGTTGAGCAGTTTTTCCTATTAATTCAATTGCCTCTTGGGGATCATTTATACCAGCTAGTTCTACTCTAATTCTATCATTTCCCTCTATAGCAATATTTGGCTCTGACACTCCTAGACCGTCTACTCTCTCATTAATAATTGCCTTAGTCTGTTCCATAAGCCTTTGAAGTTCTACACCTTTAGCATCTGTCTGGGCTTCTAAAACCACATATATACCACCAGCTAAGTCTAATCCTAGATCAATAGCATCTTTAGCTCTTGTAATTTCATAGTTCCCAATCTTAAGGCCAAAAATAGCTAAAAATGTACTGCCTAGAACTATAGCTAGTATTACTGTAAAAATTACAATACTCTTAGTTTTCATCTTATCCCTCCATGTTTGCCAAGATAGAAATAGCACATTCAATTCTTTTCTTTTCCATTTCACATCCTAATCTATAAGGTTTTGTTATATCATTATGTGCATAATGAGAATTTGCATGACAACCACCACTACAATAAAATCTAGCCCAGCATACTCTACACTCTTCTTTATTGTAGACATTTGCATTCTTAAATTTATCTCTTAAACTTGTATTGTGTACTCCTTGGAACACATTGCCCATCTGGAATTCTTTTTCACCTACAAATTGATGGCAAGGATACAAGTCTCCTTCAGGCGTAACAGCCATATATTCTGATCCCGCTCCGCATCCAACGGCTCTTTTTATAATACAAGGTCCCTGGGATAAATCGATCATAAAATGAAAGAAGAAAAAATCCTTATCTTTTCTCTTAATATTAATATACTCTTTCGAGAACTTCTCATACTCTTCCAAAACTGATTGTAGATGTTCTTCCCTAAGAGCATATTCCATTTCCTCTGAGGTGACAACAGGTTCTATAGAAATCTTTTTAAAACCATTATTATAAAAATCTAAAGCATCCTTTGAAAAATCAATGTTTTTACTTGTAAAAGTACCTCTTATATAATAATCTTTATCTCCTCTTTTATCTACCATTTCCTTAAACTTAGGTAAGATTATATCATAGCTACCTTCTCCACTAATTGTTTTCCTCATATTATCATTGACTTCTTTTCTACCATCTAAACTAAGAACTACATTGTCCATATTTTCATTAATAAAATCAATCTTATCATCATCCAATAGTATTCCATTAGTTGTAATTGTAAATCTAAAATTCTTATTATACTCTTTTTCTAAAATCTTTCCATATGCAACTAAATCCTTCACTAGTTGAAAATTCATTAAAGGCTCTCCACCAAAAAAGTCCACTTCTAGGTTTCTCCTTGAGCCAGAATTTTTAGCAAGATACTCCAATGATTTTTTACCTACCTCTAAAGACATTAGTGACCTCTCACCTTTAAAATTGCCTTGAGAAGCAAAGCAATAATTACATTTAAGATTACAATCATGTGCCACATGAAGACACATGGCCTTCACAATATTTTCTTCGTTATACTTTATATTAGCTATGTCTATATTATCTGATAATAATAGTCCTTCATTAACTAAGGTTTCTATTTCACTATAAACATCTTCAACTGCCTTAATTCCATAAATACTTTTAAATATTTCTTTTATTTCTTCTAATGTTTTAGTCCCATAATAGTCCAAAATATCATATACAATTTTATCAACTACATGTACTGCACCAGAATTCACATCCAAAATAATATATCTATTATTTAAATAGAATTTATGCAGTGTTGTTGCCTTATCCATTATTGTTCCCCCTATTGCATTTTAATAAATTAAAAAGTAGTGGATAAACCACCACTCTTTAATTTGAAAAAGTTTATTTATTTTCGCATTTTTGATTTCCCACTGTACAGGATGTTTTACAGGCTGATTGACATGAAGTTTGACATTCACCACAGCCACCCTTAGCCATAGTATCTTTTAAATTTTTACCAGATAAGGTTTTTATGTATTTCATTTTACTCACTCCTTTATATATAATTGCTGTTTTTTATTATAACATAATTACATCTTAATATAAAGATTTATTTGCCCTTTATATTATATGTTTATCCCAATTATTCCACCTATAACACCTGTAATAAATGCTATGATTAATTTTGTAATGGAAAATAAATCTATAGAAAATGGATTTAAAATAACAATACTGAGTAAAATTAGAATTATATAATATAATATTCCAACTATACCCCCATTTACCCATCCCTTTTCTTTTATCTTTTTTCCTGCATAGATACTACCCGTTGTTATACTCACCATCATAATTATTGTATTTATTAATGGCATTTTACTTTCCTTAAGCGTTGAGTAAGTCAACAATAATGAAAATAATACTATTAATACTGATGTAATAATAAAGGCTAATAACAATCCTTTTAGCAAATAGAACCATTTATCATAACTCTTAATCTTCATAATACCCCCTCCTTCTCTTTAGTTAATTTTATTGAAGGAAAGTAATATTTATTACATAAAAAAGCTTCCTTTTTATTTAGGAAGCTTTTTTTATTATTCGTTTTCTTCTGTAGTATTAATTTCTTCGGTTTTACTATTTTTGGACTCATTTTTATTAACTACTGAACCTATTGACCATTTAGTCATATCTAATTTTGTCTTAGCTGCTCCAACTTCAATAGTTACCATATCCTCTTTTACTTTAATAATTTTACCCATGATCCCACCAATGGTAATTACTTCATCACCAACTCTTAAGCTATTTCTCATTTCTTTTACTTGTGTCTCTTTCTTCTTTTGAGGTCTAATTGCGAAAATATAAAAAATAACTAAGAAACCTATAGGTAATAAAAATCCTGACAATTGTTGTGGCATGTAAAATCCCTCCCTTTCTATTATCTATTATACAGTAAAATAAATATATTTCACCTAATTTTTTTCATTATATCCATATTTTTTGTAGAATTCATCTTTATATTCAAGAATTCTGTCTTCTTTAATAGCTTTCCTTATATTTTCCATTAACTTTACTAAAAAATATAAATTATGAATCGTGGCAAGCCTTGCTCCTAAAATTTCATCCACATTAAAAAGATGTCTAATATAAGCTCTAGAATAATTAGTACAGGCATAACAATCACATTCTGGATCTAACTTTTCAAAATCTCTTGTATATTTTGCATTTCTTATAACTATTTTACCTTGGGAAGTAAGTACAGTACCATTTCTTGCTATTCGTGTAGGCAATACACAATCAGCCATATCTATTCCATTGATAACAGCCTCAAAAAGATAATCAGGAGTACCAACACCCATCAAATATCTTGGCTTGTCTTTAGGCAAAAGAGGTGTAGTATAATCCAAAACCTCACACATTAATTCCTTAGGTTCTCCTACACTCAATCCTCCAATGGCATAACCTGGAAAGTCTAATTCTACTAAATCTTTTGCACTTTGCTCCCTAAGGTCTTTGTACATTCCTCCTTGCACTATGCCAAAGAGTCCTTGTTTATCCCAATTCTTATGATAATCTTTACATCTCTTAGCCCATCTTGTTGTCCTTTCCATCGAATGCTTAGCGTATTCATATGTAGATGGATACGGTGTACATTCATCAAAGCACATCATTATATCTGAACCTAATGAATTTTGTATTTCAATTGATTTCTCTGGGCTTATAAAGTGCTTTGATCCATCAATATGAGATCTAAACTCTACTCCTTCTTCTTTAATTTTTCTTAAATCTCCTAGGCTAAACACTTGAAAACCACCGCTATCTGTTAAAATTGGTCCATTCCAATTCATGAATTTATGTAATCCTCCTGCTTCTTCCACTAATTCATGCCCTGGTTTTAAATATAAATGATAAGTGTTGCTTAGGATAATCTGAGCTCCCAGTCCTTTTACTTCTTCTGGTGTCATAGCCTTAACAGTAGCTCTAGTACCTACAGGCATAAATATGGGCGTCTCAATCTCCCCATGAGGAGTAGTTATCTTTCCAAGTCTTGCTTTACAATCCTTAGCTTCTTTTAGTAATTCAAATCCTATTGCCATAATATTCCTCCATTATTTTATAAACATAGCATCGCCAAAACTGAAAAATCTATAGTTGTTTTCAATGGCTATTTTATATGCACTAAACATAGATTCTTTCGTACATAATGCAGATACCAGCATTAACAATGTCGATTCTGGTAAATGAAAATTTGTAATTAAATTATCTACTATTTTAAAGTCATAACCAGGATAAATGAATATATCAGTCCATCCTGAGCATCCTTTTAAAATTCCAGCTTCATCAGCCACAGTTTCTAATGTTCTAGTAGTTGTAGTACCTACTGAAATAATTCTTCCACCCTTAGCTTTTACACTATTTATTATTGAAGCTGCTTCCTCTGAAACCTCATAGTATTCTGAATGCATATGATGTTCCAAAATGTCCTCAACCTTGACAGGTCTAAATGTACCTAATCCAACATGAAGTGTTAAATATACAATATTAACACCCTTGTCCTTTATATCTCCTAATAGCTCTTTGCTAAAATGCAATCCTGCAGTTGGTGCAGCTGCAGAGCCATTATTCATTGAATAAACAGTCTGGTATCTTTCCTTATCTTCTAAAACTTCAGTTATATATGGAGGCAAAGGCATTTCCCCTAGTTTATCTAAGATCTCTTCGAAAATTCCTTGATAGTCAAACTTTATCATTCGAGTACCATCTTCACCTATATCTATTATTTCGCCCTTTAAGATTCCATTGCCAAATTCAATGAAATTCCCAATCCTAGCTTTCTTACCAGGCTTTACTAAAGTTTCCCATATATCGCCTTCAATCCGTTTTAAAAGTAAAAATTCAATACTTTCAGTCTTTCCTTCTCTATTACCAAATAATCTGGCAGGTATTACTCTTGTATCATTTAGTACTAAGCAATCTCCTTCCCTTAAATAATTAATAATATCTTTAAACTTTTTATGCTCTACTTCACCCGTTAATTTATCTAGAATTAATAATCTTGACTCTTCTCTTGTTTCTAGAGGGTGTTGAGCTATTAATTCAGAAGGTAAATCATAAAAAAAATCTTTTGTTTTCATTACATCATCCTTCACTCTTTTGATTATTGTCCATATTAAAATATATCTATACCTGTATAATAATGTTTTAAAATCTCCTCAAAGGAGTATCCTAATTCAGCCATTTTTTTGGCTCCATACTGACTCATTCCTACACCATGCCCATATCCTTTACCTTCAATTATTATTTCTGAATTGGATACTGGATATAATCCTCCTATACTTGTTACTCTATCATTGCCAAGTGCTCTAGAGACTGTACTTCTAGTTACAGTCTTCTTTTCTGTACTATCTAGTATAAAAACCTTACTTAGATTAATGGTTTTTGGTTTCAATGTATTTCCATCTATAACATAAGTCTGTTTGTTTGTTGTACTAGTACCAGTACTGGCATTTATTATATTAAACCATTCACTCTTAAGGCTAGTAGTACCGACAATGATTCTAAATTTTGTAGCTGTTATAATATGTTCACCATTTGTTCCGATTATTTTTAGTTTATCAACTTTACCTGTGGCAGTGGTATTTATTGCTTCTATACCTATTAGTTCTCCTAAATCTATTCCAGATGCAATCAATTTATTGTTGAGTTCTAATAAATTTATACTTAGACTCCATTTGCTATAAGGAGCCTCCGTAGAGAAATCATCTTCTACAGATTTTAAATATGGTAAATCTCCACCCCAAATGTTGGCACTATCTTCAGTATAGCCACTACTAGTTGAATGGTATTGTGCATCAATTAATATTCCATTATAGTATGCAAAAATACCTTTGGTTTCGTCTACAGCCAAATTTGTAGTAGGCTTTTCACCATCAACACCTGAATATACCTGACAATGAGTCGTATCACATAAGTTATATCCATCAGAAGAATGTTTGTTAATATTGTAAATTGCGTATGTTCTTGACGCGACCGCTTGTGCTTTTAAGGCTTCTATATGAAAAGTAGAAGGCATTTCCCTTGGAACCAATCCATATAAATAGTTTTCAAGAGTAACTTGATTAATAACTATTATTTCATTATTCTTATTTATTAATCTAATAAAATCTCTATATCTATCTTTTTCAATCTTAATCATTGGATTATCAATATTATTAGATCCAATAGTAATACTACCATCCATTGGTATAGTAAAAATAATATTATTGTTGGAATCTGATAAGTTTATTTCACTATTTTCATTTAATATAGCTATTAATGTAGTATCATGTATTGTTTGGTAGATAGTATTTATATCATTATTATTATATATAATAAATCCACTATCACTTCCCATATTTATTATTTCCTTTTGCACTAGAGGTCTTGTTAACTTTATATTCAAATATTCAATACCACTTCCATCTGCATAAGACTTATGATTTAAGAATATGGTAATTATCAAAGAGCATATTATAATTGAAAAAAATACTTTCTTCATAAATTATCTCCCTCCACAGTCTATTTACTTATCTTCAGTATAAGGAATTCCAAAATGATCATATGCCTTTTTAGATACCATTCTTCCCCTAGGAGTTCTATTTAAAAAACCGATTTGTAAAAGATATGGTTCATATACATCTTCAATTGTACCCCTTTCCTCTCCTGTAGCAGCTGACAATGTATCTACTCCAACAGGCCCACCGTTAAAATTTTCTATTAAAGTAAGTATTAATTTTCTGTCTACGCTATCTAGACCAAGTTCATCAATTTCAAGAATTTCTAGGCCTTTTTTAGCTACCTCCCAAGTTATTATGCCTTGTTCTACCACTTGTGCATAATCTCTAACTCTCTTTAAAAGTCTATTAGCTATTCTAGGAGTACCTCTAGATCTTCTAGCAATCTCTAAGGCTCCTTCCTTCTCAATTTCAATTTCCAGTATAGATGCAGATCTTGTGATAATTTTTCTTAAGCTTTGAATATCATATAGCTCCAAGTTCAACATAACGCCAAACCTGTCTCTAAGTGGTGATGTAAGTAAACCTGCCCTTGTGGTGGCACCAATTAATGTAAATTTAGATAAATCTAATCTTACAGATCTTGCAGATGGTCCTTTCCCAATAATTATATCAAGAGCAAAGTCTTCCATGGCAGGATATAATATCTCCTCAACAGTCCTATTAATACGATGTATTTCGTCAATAAATAAAACATCCTCATCGCCCAGATTAGTTAAAATACTAGCTAAATCACCTGCTCTTTCTATAGCAGGTCCTGAAGTTACTCTAATATTAACTCCCATTTCATTCGCAATAATATTAGCTAAAGTTGTTTTTCCAAGACCAGGTGGCCCATATAGTAATACATGATCTAATGATTCATTTCTTCCCTTTGCGGCTTGAATAAAAATATTTAACTTTTCTTTCACTTTATCTTGACCAATATACTCAGATATCCATTTAGGTCTTAAAGATAATTCACTTTCTATATCCTCATTCTGTAAATCCCCAGCAATTATTCTATCATTTATTTCATCCAATTAATAACACCTTCTTAATGTTTTGATAATTTCTTTAATGCTTCTCTTATAATATCTTCAATTTTTAACTTTGATAAATCCAAGTTCTTTATTGCTTTTTCTACTTCAATTCTAGTATATCCTAAAGACATCAAACCATTAATTGCTTCAATATACTCATTAGGGTTGATATCATCAATACAATCTTCCTCTATATTCACATCAATATCTATCCTATCCTTAAGCTCAAGTATGAGTCTTTCTGCTGTCTTTTTGCCTATACCAGGAGCTTTACTTAAGCTATCAATATCTCTCGTTAATATGGCTAGTTTTATTTGATTTGGAGTAAGAGTAGACAATATACCTAGAGCAACCTTTGGTCCAACTTTAGATACCAATTGAAGCAATTTAAACATATCTATTTCCTCTTCCGATACAAATCCATAAAGGAATAATCCATCTTCCCTTACATTTAGATTTACATATATGAGTACACCCTTCATTCCAAGCTCTAACTTAACTATTGAATTAGTAGATGTAAATATCTTATATCCTATTCCATTATTTTGTAATACTATATAATCATCTCTAATGGTCATAATATCGCCTATAATAAATTCAAACACTTAATTCACCCTTTATATTCTTATTTCATCTTAAATTGTTCCTTAAACTTAATTGAACTCCCATGACATATAGCCACAGCTAAAGCATCTGCTACATCATCTGGCTTAGGCTTTTCTTTTAAATTCAGAAGTACTTTTACCATCTCTTGAACTTGATTTTTATCTGCTCTTCCATATCCTACTACAGCTTGCTTTATTTGTAGAGGTGTATATTCATATATTTCCAAACCTTGATTGATAGCTGCTAGAATTTCAACTCCTCTAGCCTGTCCAACTTTTATAGCTGTTTTTACATTTTTATTGAAAAATAATTCCTCTATTGCCAAATCGTTAGGTTTATACTTTTCAATAATATCAATTAATCTATCATAGATAATTTTTATTCTATCAGGAAAAAAAAGTTCTGCATCTGTTCTTATACATCCATAATCTATTGCCTTAAATTTATTTCCATTGCATTCAATAATACTATATCCTACAATAGCAATTCCAGGATCGATCCCAAGAATAATCATTCTATTCTCCTTTCTCTTATTATATATCCTATTGTATCATATTTCCACAAAAAAACTTAGTTAGATTTTCTAACTAAGTTAACTAATAAAATTCTCAAGAATTTCAGACAATTCTTCTTCACTATCTACAACTATACCCTCTTTTATCTTTTGCTGATCTATTTCCATTAATAGGGAGATAGGATAATCTTCAAATACCTTGTCTAATACCCTTTCCCCATTTTCATTTATACTAAATATAGCTATAATACCATTATATTCTCCTACAATATAGTGATTTGGACATAAGTGATTTTTAGTAATTGCTAAAGTTACTTTGCTACTTGAAAACGAAATGAGTTTTTCACTAGGATTACTATTTTCTAGATATTGAGTAAATTCACTTCTACTCATATTGACTAATTCATTTTCTATTAAATCAACTTCTGAAACTATATGGTTACATGTAGCATAATGAATTCTTTTTTCTATAAATGTATTAGGGGTTAGTTTTGTATCCTCCTTTAATATTTCAAGATCTGAGCTATCATAAATGTCCATTTCTTCTGTATCTAATTGACTAATGTTATTATTGGGATTTAATTTTCTACCCATTAACTGATAGCCTAGTATGAAACTTATTAAAAATAGCGTCAATGAGAAAAAGAAAACAGGCACAATTTTATCTCTATTCATAAATATCCCTCCAGATTACTATCTAGAGGGATATTATATCCATATTATAAACTTTTATACTTTATTTAGTAACTTCTCCAATTTTAAAACCTGCATATTGTATTTTTTCAACTAATTCTTCTACATCATCTGAATCAACTCTAAGTATGACCCTTATTATATCTAGTACTTTAGAATCAACAATTGTTAAATTTAATATATTTATATCTTCTTTTCTAATAACTTCAGTTAATCGCGCTAGTTGACCTGGTAAATCGAACATATTGATAACAATTCGAGTCCCATTGTTTATTCCAAATACTTCAGAAAACGCACTAAATATTGAATTATGAGTTAATATTCCTACAAATTTGCTGCGGTTATCAAAAACAGCTAAAAATGGTGTCCTAAGTTGTTTTAATAAATATGAAGCTTTCTCAATATTTTCATTATCTAGTATAGATTCGTAATTATCATTATATATCTCTCTAACTGTAGTTTTTTTCAGATAATCATCTTTATCCTTTTTTTCCGATTCAAAATAATGTCTATATATTGCTTCTTTCATAATAAAGCCTTTAAACTTATCCCCTTCAATTACTGGTAAAGATAAAAAATCTCCCTGATTAATTTTTTCAAGAACAGAACCAACAGATTCTTCTAGTTCTACTGTAGTTAAGTCTTCTTTCGGCAACATATGATTTCTAATAAACATACAAACTCCCCCTTTTATTATTATCTATATCTCTTTAATACTCTATCATTTAGTCCATACCAATAGGCTTCCTTATAGAGTTTAAAACCATCTTTAATTACAACTTTAACTACTTCAGTATAAATATTATATAGTTCATTTAAAGTTAAAATACTATCATCTTCTTTTATATTGGAGTCATAGTCCACAGTAAGTTGTTTGTCCAAAAATTTATTTAAACTCAAAACCTTTCCTTTAAGAATCTTATCACAGTAATTTTCAATAATATTATATAAAAATTGATTTTGATCCTCATTTATGGCTATATCTTCACATACTAAAGCTTTGATATCCTCTACTTGCTTTATGTTTTTTTCAAAATGATATAAATACTTTCTTTTATATAACTGGTCAAAATTTATATTCTTTAAAGTTAATTTCTCTAAGATATTTACCCAATAATTATTATAATAACCATGTCTGTATCCTTCTAAATAGATAAAAAGTTCTAATCGATTAATATCCTCATGTATTAATTGCCCAAGATTCATAGATATAAGATTGTTTCCTTTTCTGTTTTTTAAAAATTTACTTATATGTTTTTTCAGGTGGTAAATTGAAAGGTATTTAGGAAATATATTAGTTATATTTTCTTCTATATCATATAGGTTAAGGAGAATATGTATGCAATTGATATCATTTTTATATAAAAATTTATGTATTAATCCATCATAGATACTACACATATGATTATTTGCTAATGCCATATCAATACCTCCTTTTTACCAATTGTTGACAATCAGTAGATAAGTTAAACATTGTCAAAATATTTTTAAGGACAATATAAACTATTATACTACATTTTTCTGCATATTTGTTTAATAAAATATAATAATTTCTATTAATAGTAATAATTTAATAAAAATTATTTATTTATTATGGTCTAAAGGTTAGCATTTCAACAATTTCATCATAAGAACTATTACTTGTAATTTTGTATTTAGCAGAAATTATTTTTCCCTGTAGTTTTTTATTTTTAACAAAAGAAATAAAATCATCTTTATCTTCTATCAAACCTGCATCATAAAGTTTAGTAGCAACATTTGTCAAAGTCAAGCCACTTTCTATTGTTATCTCTATTTCTTCAGTTTTTTCTTCTAATTCAGTTTCCTCTTCTAAATTTGCTTCGCTACCTGTTTGATCTAATGTTTCCTCTTTATCAATTGCTGCTTCAAAATTTTCTGTTTTTATACTTTCCTTTAAGTTAACCATTCCTAATTCTCTTGCTCTTTCAATTATAATTTCATCCTCTAACTCTATATAACTTATCTGAGGATACAAAGAGTATAAAGTACTTGTAATAATGATACCTATTCCCATTCCTAATATTAAATAAGTTATTTTTGTTTTCTTTAGCATAATTCATAATCTCCTTATATAGTGTTTTTTCACAAATTTTTCTTATATATAGTAAAAATTTATATTAATTATACCATGTTCTTCATCAACAGAATATGAATAACCTTCTAATTTAACCAATTCATAATTTCTATAGGCAATACCTTCAATTATCTCTTTAATATCTATACTATTTGTTTCATAATCTTTTATTTTTACTTCAAATATAGTTTCTTTACTAAGAAGAGTTTTCTCTATCCTTTCTTCTAACTCAATTTTCCCAGATACAATTAAATTATTATAGACAAAGTAATTAAATTTACTACCATCTGCTATTGGGTACTTTTCTCTATTCCATGTATGTGATATTGACATTGCATTATCATCTAAATTTAAATAATTATATGTGATTATATCAACTCCATCTTTGCCTATTGGATCATTCCAAGTTGGATCTATATGATAATATTCATTTTCTATTTTCACTAAATTCCATGCATGGTTAGTTCCCTTAGATTTTCCGACTACAAGTATTGATTCAATACCTACACCATCTAACAGATATTTCATGGCTTTAGCATATCCTTCACATACTCCTAACCCTAATGATAATATACCATAGCTAGTATATGATTCTGCTGGTACAACTCCTGTATCTAACAATCTTTCATCATATTTACTAGTTTTGATTATATAATCATGTATAGCAAGAATTTTTTCATAATCAGACATCTCCGGAAATATATTGTTTGCAATAAAGTTTTCCTTGATTTTTCTTATTTCTCCTTGGTGAATGTTAATAACTTCACTTGATTTTGAATAAAGCAATTTTAATTTACCAAAACTATATTCTGCACCTTTATAATACATAACTTCAGGATTTTTATTAGTTATATCATCTAAAATGTTGAAAATTTCCTCAGGTTTTTTCAATATAGACAAATCATTTACACTAATTTCTGTCTTCCCTTCCAACAAACCTTTTTCTAACTTTTTAAATATTTTAGAGTTATTTACTACAGAATTTACTTTAATGCTCTCAAGAGGTGTGCTTAAAGCATCTTGAATAGAATTGCTATATGTATTGTTTTTTAAGATAAAATATAGAAATATACCTAATATAATAAGAATTTCAATTATAATAATTTTTACCATTTTTTTTGCCATATTCACTACCCCTCCTTTACTTACTTATTAGTATATAACAAAAATAAAAATACTCCAAACTAATAATTATCTTAAAGTAAAAATAAACCTTATGGACTAAAAGGCCATAAGGTTTATGGGAAAACAATAATACTATTAAAATTCAAAGGCAAAATGACCATTAATCTCTTCAGAATAAATTGCTATAGTATCTAAAATAAAATAAGAAATCTTTAGATTTAGGGATAGAGCAAAATTTAAATCATTTGTAAACCCTGTTTTCATAGAATATTCATCTACTACATTTTCGATATACTCTTTTATCTTGTTTTTTAATTCTTTAACATTTATATCATATATATCTAAATCATTGAAACTGATTACATTCTTATTAAAGTCATGTGTAACAACGAAATCATTTAATTCTGATTCATATTTAATATGTTTAATCATACTATCATAGAATGTCCATCTATTTGCATGAGGTAAACACATATAATCACTTAAATAATGAGATATTATTCCAATCCTTTTACTCAATATCTTCATTGTTAGGGGATCAATGTTTTTATTTAAATCCAATCTTCTACTTAGAAAAATTATTTTCATGATTTCTTTTGCAATGTAATTCAAACTTTCTTCCTTATAATGTCTTACAATCTTAAATTGAGGTAATATATCAGGGCATATTGAACCCCACAACAACCTATCTTTGTCTAATTTTAACCCATATATATCAAATATACCATCATAAATTTCTGATGCAATAATCTTATGCGAATCCGAAAATATTTGAAACACCCCTTTGTTTTTATAATTCGGTACTACTTGATAATACAGCAATTTCAATATTATGTCAACACATAATATCTTCCAAAATCCTTAATAATCTAATTATCATTAGTACTAGTAACTAAATTTATCAGCTAAATAATTATTATATAATTCATAATCATAATCACTGAAAAGAACGAATATTATCTTTAATACATAATCTTCAATATTAATAAAGTCCATAACCCCACTAATTGCAATTCTCATTGCATCTTCTTTTGGGTAATTATACGCACCTGTTGAAATAGAAGGGAATGCAATTGATTTAATATTGTATTCTTTTGCTAATAACAATGAATTATAATAAGCATTATATAAAAGAATGTCTTCTCCTGATTTTCCATCCTTATATATGGGCCCTACGGTGTGTATAACATAATTACTTGGAAGGTTTCCTGCTGTTGTAATTCTTGACTCTCCAGTTGGACATCCTCCAATCCTTTTACACTGTTCTAATATGATTTTCCCTCCAGCTTTGTGTATTGCTCCATCAACACCTCCACCGCCAAGTAATGTATTATTAGCAGCATTTACTATTGATTCTACTTCAAGCTCTACAATATCACCCTTTAATACATTAATTGTAGTATCCTTATATCTAAACATAGTCATCCTCCCTATTGGTACAAACAATCAAATTTTAGCAGCTTAAGACTTAATCTAATACACTACTTATACTAGACCATACATCAGCTGTTTCAAAGCCTTTTCTCCATGAAGCTATTCCAGCTAACCCATATTTATGAACTAATGATGTTTTCATTTCTAAAGATTTAGCGTCCTCCAACCATATCTTATAAAGAGTATCACCTTTTTCTATTTGACCGTAATATTGCAGTGACTCCTCTTCCCATACTAAATTAATTTCATTTTCAAATATAAACTTATTTGCAGTTTCCATAGATAATGCTTGTGATGCTACCTTACCATCCTTCTCTAACCACAATCGTGTATAAAACGGCACACCTAATACTAATTTTTCATTAGGGATATATTTTAATACTCCTTGTATACTTTTTTCTACCCAAGAATACTGTGCAACTGAGCCTGCCGTAGGACTGCTTGCCCAGTGCTGATCGTAAGCCATTAACATCATATAATCTACAGCTTTTGAAAGCCGTGCTCTATCATAGGATAAAGACCAGTTCTCTGAAGTAGACATCCCTGTAACATCCATGGACACGGTCATTCCAGCTTCTTTAAATATAGGATACAATTCTCTTACAAATTGTGTAAGTAAATCCTTTGTCTTTAAGTGTACATTTTCAAAATCAATATTAATTCCTTGAAATCCGTATTGATTATAGATTTTAAGTATATCAATTATTAATTTTTCACGAGCACTACTTTTTTCTAACAATTCATGAGTTAGGTCAGGATCGAAATCATTGTTAATCAGAGGCCAAATCTCATAGCCAATATCTTTATACTTTTTTACATATTCTGCATTTCCTTTATCAAGAATGTTTCCTTCAATATCAACTATTGAAAACCATGTTGGAGAAATAACATTTATACCTGGGATTTCTCTTATACCATCAGTGTTTTGTACTTTTCTATAGGTATAATCCCAAGTTAAATTTAGTTTTTTTTTATTAACATTCATAGATATATCTTCTTTAGGCATTTCCACCTTGAATAGATCTTTAGTATGATTTATCTTTAAATATTTCTTCTCAATAAATCCAGGTATTCCATCTATTGTTCGCACCTTATACCAAAATTCATATTCTGCATATATATTTAAACTGCTTCCTATTGGTAAATTATTAGTTAAAATAGGAGATTTAATATTTAAGTCTGTTCTAATAGCAGCCCCTTCAGTAATTATCTCGCCTTTTAAGTAGTATATATCGTTAAAGTCTAAAACTACAGCATTGGTTTCCTCAAAAAAATCAATATTTAAATCATAATTAGTTAATATCAAATCTAGAGGGACATATAATTTATTATTAAATATCTTTATGGAATTAGTAATAAAATATTCTTTATTATTAATACTAGCCACACTATTATCTACCTTATACCTTGTAACCTCTTCACTATTTGTAATGATAAGAGTTTCTTCTAAATTATCATAAAATATGTCATTATCTATAAAGTATTCTATTGTTGGTAGTGAAAAAAACAATATATCATTATTAAATAATACTGCATCTTCATCTTCAACTTCTTGTTCTTCAACTATCAAATATAAGTCATCTGAATATGCTATTACTTCTTGACTAGGTGTTATTGACATTTTATAGTATATATAGCCTCCTAAGCCTCCAGCTATTATCACCATTAATAATATTGCTATGATAAATTTTCTCATATAATCCCTCCATTTTTATCAATTAGAAACTTGTCCTAGTAAATAGTATAATAGAAAGTCAAGATTAATACAAATGTAATAAATGTTAGACCAGTTTTAATTAATAGCTTAATAAAAAATATAAAAAAACTTGCATTTTTAATGCAAGTTTTTACTGGCGTACCCTGAGGGAGTCGAACCCCCGACCTTCTGGTTCGTAGCCAGACACTCTATCCAGCTGAGCTAAGGGTACATATATGGAGCGGGTGAAGGGGATCGAACCCTCGCAACCAGCTTGGAAGGCTGGGGCTCTACCACTGAGCTACACCCGCATAATCGATAACAAATTTAGATATCATAATTTAAAAAAATGAAGAATATATACTCTTCATAAGAAATTCTGGAGCGGAAGACGAGATTCGAACTCGCGACCCTCGCCTTGGCAAGGCGATGCTCTACCACTGAGCCACTTCCGCATATTTTTATGTATGTTTTCGGGAGTACATATTTGGTGGAGGAGACTGGATTCGAACCAGTGAAAGCTTAGCTAACGGATTTACAGTCCGTCCCCTTTAGCCACTTGGGTACTCCTCCTTAAAGAAGGCTTATTCATCCTACTGGACTACTAATTTGAATTCAGCAGATAAATAAAATATGGAGCCGGCAAGAGGACTTGAACCCCCGACCTACTGATTACAAGTCAGTTGCTCTACCAACTGAGCTACGCCGGCATATAATATTTTAAACTAGGTTTAATTGGCGACCTGGAAGGGACTCGAACCCTCGACCTCCAGCGTGACAGGCTGGCATTCTAACCAACTGAACTACCAGGCCGCGTAATTTTAGCAGTTCTCTATGAGAATCATGCTTTATACATTGTTTAAATGGTGGGAACAACAGGGCTCGAACCTGTGACCCCCTGCTTGTAAGGCAGGTGCTCTCCCAACTGAGCTATGCTCCCAAATAAGTAATAATTGGTGACCCCACCGGGATTCGAACCCGGGTTACCGCCGTGAAAGGGCGATGTCTTAACCGCTTGACCATGGGGCCTTATTTAATTTATATGTATCTTGTGTTGATTGGTAGCGGCGAACGGATTTGAACCGCTGACTCTCCGGGTATGAACCGAATGCTCTAGCCAACTGAGCTACGCCGCCATAAATTTTGCTTGCACCCCTCCGGGCACTACTGAATCAGTGTCTTCGCCTTTGCTTCGACAGAAATTATGGTTGCGGGAGCAGGATTTGAACCTACGACCTCCGGG